>NZ_BAAJMB010000002.1:0-487103 GCF_057553355.1 Colwellia sp. SU-HH01172
CTGTCTGTGATAAATAAATTAAAGTAAACATTTGCTAAATAGCTGTAGACTCACCTGATCCCATTCGTTCGTTGTAGCCGCAGCCTTAGAAGTGACCGCTCCAGGGTATCCTACCCTCGCGGCATTAGTGCATCCATGCACGTCATTGCTAGGCTCCTATTAAAGAAGCCCGATTCGAAAGAGTCGGGCTTTTGCTTTCTGAGTTTTAAAAGCGTGTATAATTTTCTCATATCCTTTTAACACTATGTTTCCATTTTTAGTTAAATAGCTTCAAAATTTGATGTAGATCTTTAAATAAAATTTAATTGTTATTTTTTATTGTCTGGCCTTTGTAAATCTTCTTTTTTTTCCATAGGATAGCAAGACTAATATTTGCTATGTTGTTTATAGCTTATGCAGTTATCGCTTGTTTCGGTTTACCCAATGAGAAAAATAATAATGAATATTGATGGAAAGTTAACAGCAAAAAATTTACGAGATGAATTAGCTGTTGAAGTATCTGAGTTGAAATCGCGTCATGATATTCAACCTAATTTAACAGTGATCCTTGTTGGTGAAGATCCAGCAAGCCAAGTCTATGTAAAAAATAAAGTTAGGCAAACACAAGAAGTTGGTATGATCTCCAATGAAATCAAATTACCAGTGGATACGAGTCAGGCAGAATTATTACGCCAACTTGAGCTCTTGAATAAAGATAGCAGTGTTCATGGCATTTTAGTGCAATTGCCGCTACCTAAGCACATTGATGAAAGTGTAATTATTGCAGCAATTAACCCAGAAAAAGATGTTGACGGTTTCCATGCCATGAACTCTGGCCGACTGTTTAATGGTGAGAAAGGTGCATTAGTACCTTGTACACCACAAGGCTGTGTAATGCTAGCTAAACAACATTTAGGCGATGACTTATCAGGGAAGCATGCGGTTGTTATAGGACGTTCTAATATCGTTGGCAAACCAGTTGCTATGCTATTACTGCAAGAAAATTGTACCGTGACTATTGCTCATTCTTGCACTAAAAATTTAGCTGAAGTTTGTCAGCAGGCCGATATTTTAGTGGCTGCCGTCGGCATTGCTGAATTTGTTAAGGGCGATTGGGTAAAAGAGGGGGCGACTGTGATAGATGTGGGGATTAATCGAATAACAACTGATGAAGGCAAAACCAAGTTAGTTGGCGATGTTGACTACAATGATGTTGTCGGCAAATGTGGTGCAATTACCCCTGTTCCTGGAGGTGTAGGCCCAATGACGATTGCCTGCCTATTAAAAAATACGATTACTGCGGCCAAGCAAAGTATTAGCTAGTTATCACGCTAATTTTTTGGAGGAGCTTGGTTAGTGCTCCTTCAATTTTTATTGTTTAAGTTTTTGAAAAGTATATAAATAAAGAGAATTTTATTACTCACCGCTAGCTCCTAGCAAATACTTCATTTTACAACAGATAAAATATTTCAAACTATGTCTGAGCATTGCAAACAATGTCGACTTTGCTATTTACCCCATTTTCTTTGCGGTTAATCGTAAGCTTGCTATCTAATTTGTAATCCACTGTTATTTTTTAGTTATTACTCTTTATACCAATGTTCAATTATTGGTTAATAACGAAACTAAGTGGAATGACTTTATGAAGCTAACATCAAGTGCTCTTTCAAGCCCCGCAGCAGTTTCCGTCGGTGTTGCTTTAATCTTATTAGTCGGCATGTTGAGTTTATTTAAACTACCGGTGCAATTATTTCCTGATATAGAACGTCCTCGTATTGCGATACAAACCTTTTGGCGTGCGGCGTCACCGCAAGAAGTTGAGTCTGAACTGATCGAGCCTCAAGAGCAGGTCCTTCGAGGTATTCCTGGTTTAAGTTCCATTAATGCCTTTGCCAATCGAGGTAGTTCATATATTAATTTGGAGTTCGGTGTTGATACCAATATGGAACAAACACTGATTGAAGTGATCAGTCGTATGACACGTGTGCCAAATTTACCTCGGGATGCTCGACCGCCGCGAATTATGCTGGGAGGATTTGGTGGTGGCACACCAGCGCTAACCTTCTTTTTCTTACAAGCATTGCCGGGTAACGACAAACCCATATCTGACTATATCGATTTTACCAACGATAATATAAGGCCACGTATAGAATCCATCGAAGGGGTTTCTAGCGTGCAAACTTTTACTCAGCAAAATAGAGAAGAGCTTCAAATACGTTTTGACCCTGTTAAAGCTGCTGAATATGGTATACAAATTCCCGCGTTGATTGCTCTTGTTTCAGAATCAAATGATGTTTCCGGTGGTTTTGTTGATGTTGGGCGCAGGCAATATACATTAAGGTTTAACGGCAAGTACCGTGTAGAAGAACTATCAGACCTAATATTAGAGTCACGCAACGGTAGCAATATTAAATTAAGTGATGTTGCAACCGTAGAAGTAAGACGAAATGATAGACAAAATTTAGCGGTACAAAACGGTAACCCTGCATTTTCGATGCGAATTAATCGTGCCAATGGCGCTAATGTTCTAGAAACCTTAAATCGAGTTAAAAATGAAGTTGAGTTGATTAACTCTGAAATTTTGGCTGAACGGCAATTAGTGATGGTGCAATCATTCGATGCATCGGTTTTTATTTATCGCGCAATTAATCTAGTGACTGGCAATCTATTTGCAGGAGTTGTTTTGTCACTGTCGGTGCTGTGGTTTTTTATTCGACGAATGCGCGCCACATTAATTATTGCTACCGCGATACCGGTGAGTTTATTAAGTACTTTTATTGTGCTTGAAATAACCGGGCGCTCGCTTAATGTTATTTCACTAGCGGGTTTAGCATTTGCGGTTGGCATGGTATTAGATGCCGCCATTGTTGTGCTGGAAAATATATTGCGAATGCGTGATAAAGGTGCGGATAACCACGAAAGTGCTGAGCAAGGTGCTCAACAAGTTTGGGGCGCATTACTTGCATCAACCGCGACGACTGTTGCTATATTCCTCCCAGTGTTTTTCCTAAAAGATATCGAAGGGCAATTATTTGGTGACTTAGCATTGACCATAGCGATTGCGGTATCTGTTTCATTAATTGTTGCTGTGGTGTTATTACCGGTGTTGGCAAAGTATTTTTTAAAGCAAAAATCAGCAGAAGATCCAAACGAAAAGCTTTGGCAGCGAATCACCTCATTTGTGATG
Source organism: Colwellia sp. SU-HH01172 (assembly GCF_057553355.1). Lineage (NCBI taxonomy): Bacteria > Pseudomonadati > Pseudomonadota > Gammaproteobacteria > Alteromonadales > Colwelliaceae > Colwellia > Colwellia sp. SU-HH01172. Next base: position 3,167 of record NZ_BAAJMB010000002.1, read on the forward strand.
CGTATTACACATTCAACTAAGCGGCGTTTAACAGTTGCAAGCGTGTTACTGATTGTACCGATTATTATTACCTATGTGGCAATGCCGACACTTGATTACTTGCCGCCAGTTAAGCGTGATGCGGTAGACGCTAACTTACGTTTTCCTCCTGGTGCCAACGTAAATACCATAGAGAAGGAAGTTGTTGACCCTATAGTGGCACGACTTAAACCTTATATGGACGGCACCAAAGAGCCGGCATTAAAAAACTACTATTTATTCTCAGGTCCGTTTGGTGGCAGTTTGGGCGTTCGGGCGAAAGATCAATCAAAGGTCAATGAACTGCTGGATATTGTACGTAACGAAATCTTGGTCGATTTACCCGATACCCAAGCTATTGCTTATCAAGGCAATTTATTTGGTGGCTTTGGTGGTGGTCGTCAGGTAAGTGTACATTTGCAAGCTAAAGACACTCGTGCATTGCAAGATACCGCTAGGCAAGGAATCGAGTGGGTGAAGGCGGCAATTCCTGGTGCACGAGTGCAAGCAAACCCGGGTACTGAAATGGCTGAGCCTGAACTGCGTTTAACACCTAATGATCGCAGCATTTTAGAGCAAGGTTGGAATCGTCGAGATCTCGGGCGAGTGGTAAGAACCATGGGGGATGGCTTGTTCGTCGGGGAATATTTTAACGGTAGTAAACGTTTGAATATGATTTTACGTGCTGAAGGCTGGGACGATCCTGACAATTTAGGTGATGTGCCAGTTGTTACTGGTACTGGTTCAATTACCCAGTTATCTGAACTGGTTGACATTCAACGTACGGTTGGACCTTCGAGATTAACGCGTATTGATGGTAATCGCACAATTACACTTAATGTTAACCCACCTGAAGGTTGGTCATTGGAACGAACCATTGCCACACTCAAAGCCGAAGTTGAGCCACAGCTAAAAGCGAGCTTACCCCTAGATGCAAATATTTTGTATGGCGGCAGTGCTGACCAATTAGAAAAAGCGATCAGTATCATGGCGGAAAATTTTGCCTTTGCTCTCGTTATTCTCTTCTTATTAATGGCCGCGTTATTTCGTTCACTTAAAGACAGTGCTTTAGTTTTGATCACCATACCGTTAGCCACTGTTGGTGGTATCTTGGCATTGCAATTACTTAATACTATTATTTTCCAACCATTAGATTTACTGACCATGATAGGTTTTGTCATCTTACTTGGCTTAGTTGTAAACAATGCCATTTTATTAGTACATCAAACTCGAATTGCTCAGCAAAATGGCATGTCTCGTGTTGATGCTATTCAGCAAGCGTTAACCTTAAGGTTACGGCCAATATTTATGAGTACGGCAACCAGCTTCTTTGGCATGTTGCCATTATTACTTATGCCAGGTGCAGGTAGTGTTATTTATCGAGGTCTATCGGTTGTGATTGTCGGTGGTTTATCGGTTAGTACGCTATTTACTATCATTTTATTACCTTGCTTATTAAGGCTTAACCGCGAAGATTTCTTATTCGCGTTCAAAGCCAAAACCCATATTAAAAAGCCAGCGCACATTAAGCTACTTGCTGACAAATAAGGAGAAATTATTATGAATAAATTTTGCCAATATTTAGGCGTAATGACATTAGCATCGAGCTTTGTTGTTAATGTAAATGTGATGGCCGAAGAGAAAGAAAAAGAGCAACCCGGGCAATTGGTCAGTGTTGAAAAAGTAAAAAATGAGCAGGTCAATCCTACATTATGGCTACCAGGCAATGTGATAAGTCGAATGAATGCGCCAATATCTGCCGAACAAATGGGCCAGTTACTTTGGATTGAAGAGGTAGGCTCCGAAGTGCAAAAAGGACAAGTTATTGCCCGCATTGATAACCGACATTTAGTATTACAAATGTCGCGTCAACAAGCGGAAATTAAGCGTTATCACGCTGACGTCGTGTATTTAACCAGTCAGAAAAAGCGTATGTCTGCATTAAGTCAAAAGAACAATACCGCCATTAGTGAATTAGAGCGAATTACTAAAGATTTAGCCGTTGCCGAAAGTGAAGTACTGGCCTTAAGTATGCAAATCAAGCAAACCGAATTGGCAATAGAGAAAACAGAAATAGTTGCGCCTTTTAGCGGTAACATCAGCCAACGCTTCGCAAATGTTGGAGAGCTTATTACCGTAGGACGCTCGTTAGTGCAACTGATAGATACAAACCATTTAGATATTATGGTTGCTGCACCTATTTCTATTGCGCCATTTTTAAAGAAAGACGCGAAAGTATTAGTTAAATGGCAAAATAAATTAGTGGAATTGCCGGTCAGAACATGGAGTAAAGCGGGCGTGCAATCATCTCGTACTTTTGATGTTAGATTGGACGCACAAAATTTAGCATTATTAGCCGGCTCAGCAGTAACGGTCTCGTTACCTAAAGAACAAGTCAGCCAAGCGACGTTAGTGCCACGAGACGCGTTAGTGTTGCGTGAAAAAGAAACTTTTGTGTTAACTGTTGATAAAGAAAGTAATGCGAAAAAAGTGAATGTTCTTGTCGGGCAAGGCAGTGGTAATTGGATCTCAGTAACGGGTGCTATCTGGGCGGGTGATGAAGTTATTATTCGTGGTGGAGAGCGGTTACAAGAGGGGCAAAAAGTCAGAAAGGGGGAAAGTCTAGTCGCAAAACGATAACAGGCAAATGACAGCACTGAACAGATAGAGAACAAAAATAACTGTTGGCCATTAGCTTTTCTATTATTGACGGCTGAGAATGCTGATAAATGAAAGAAAATAGAAAATATTAAAGGAAATTTATGGGCTATTTTAGATTCGATTTGGTGACGATTAGCTTGATTTTGCTGCTAGGCTTTTTAAGTAGTTGTTCAAGTAATGAAAAGGTAACCCGTGGTTTATTAGCTCCTCAACCTGAACATCATCAAGGTGGCGTTATTCAGGTTTATGCCGCACGTACTTGGGGCGCAAAACAAGCGGTATCGGTTCATACGTGGATCAGTGTTAAGCGTAGTGGTGAAGAACACTATACCAGTTATGAAATTATTGGTTGGCGTCTTCGTCGTAATAATACCGCTTTAGTGGTCAGAAATAACACTCCAGACCGAGATTGGTGGGGCCATCAACCTGAATTACTGTTAGATTATCGGGCAGCAGATGCAGATATCCTTATTGATCGTATAGAACAGGCTGTAGAAAACTATCCTTATAAAAATGAGTATCAAGCGTATCCAGGGCCAAACAGTAATACCTTTACCGCCAGTATTGGTCGAGCAATACCTGAACTAGGCCTAGATTTACCTTCTACTGCTATAGGCAAAGATTACAAAACATTTAGCGAAATGTTTGGTCGCTCCTCGTCGGGTAGCGGTGTACAAGCATCGCTATTTGGTTTATTTGGCGTTTCTCTTGGCGTAGAGGAAGGCCTTGAGCTAAATATTTTGGGCTTAAACTTTGAATTAGACTTATTCGACCTTGCTATTGAATTACCGGGTTTTGGCCGAATTGGTGCTGATGTAGTGGCGAGTAAAGCGGATAATGAGCAAAACTCAAACCCTGTTGATACGGCTAGTCGTCAGAATGTGCTAAATAATCCTGACGATAAAAATGTGCAGAAAAAGCTTAGCGCCAATTAAGCCTTAAAGTCAGATTTATATTTAATTTACGCAGTATATAAATAGCAACACAAGCTTGGCTGTTTTTCTTGATAGCGCAGTAACCTGTGCTGAAACTCAATAGGTAGCTGTTGGATATTATTTGATGTGTGGTAAGGAATAAAGCCATTAGTTAAGTAAAATGGTTGTAATTTAGCATCAGCAAAACAAATAATATTTGGGTAAGTAGCTAAATTTAAATTGTTTATTGGTTGAGTGTTTGTGGTATTTTTTTTCTCTGACATTATCGCCTGCAATAATAAGCTTGCGAGTCCTTGCTGACGATAACTTATGTTAGTGACTAAGGCATGTAACAACCAATAATGACCAGCTTCCTGACCGGCAGAGATCATCGCACAAGCAATAATTAAGTTATCAGTTTTTATAAAATAGCACTGATCCCGACCAATATAACGGGCAGGGTAGTGCTGGGTTTTATAAAAACGCAATATGTTTTTTTTATCGTTTTTTGTTGCTTTTACAACTTTGTATGAAGGATTATTAGCGTCGACATTCATTTAATTGCAGGGTTAGCCTTACGTGATAAAACTCTGTAGGCAAGTTTATAACAGTCGCTTTATTTAAGTAAATTATTACGTACTAAACCTCGGCGAATATTTTTACATAGTTTTGCAAGCCTACTGATATCACCTAGCAAAGGTGTTTCATTATTTGCTAAACGGCTTTCCCAATCACACAGTTCGGTATCGGCAAGTTCTAGTAACTTCTTTGGACAACCAACACACTTTCCAGCACATATTTGTGCTTCAGGTACGGTAAACGGAAATTCACCTCGAACTTGTGTTATTAAATTCTGCATAGCCGTTGGAGCGTTGGGTTTCATAAGGAAATGTCATTACTTTATCTTAGGCATATTCTACGTTTTTAGTTAAAAAACTGCTTTGTTCTAGCACAAACATTGGCCTAAATAGTGGAGAATAATTTAAGACAGTGAAGATAAAAATAAATAGCTAAAGAGAAGCATTTACAGGTTATAATAGCGGATATAATGTCAGTTTATGTGGTTAGTTAACCGAAGTGGAGAGTAAGTTTGCAGTTTAGTGATTTTGGATTAGATAGTAAAATAATGTCAACCGTGGAGCATTTAGGTTTTAATGAACCTACTGAGATCCAGCAGCAGGCAATTCCTGCCGCCATGACAGGTCATGATTTGATCGCATCATCTAAAACAGGCTCAGGAAAAACATTAGCATTTATTATTCCCGCAATGCAGCGTTTATCGAAAAATCGCGCACTAAGCAAACGTGATCCACGTGTGGTTATTTTAACACCAACCCGTGAATTGGCTAAGCAAGTATTTAACCAATTAAGAATGTTTACCTCGGGTTCACAGTTTAAAGCCGTGCTTATTCTTGGTGGTGAAAACTTTAATGACCAAGTAAAAACCTTAGAGAAAGACCCACATTTTATTGTTGCAACACCAGGGCGTTTAGCGGATCACCTAACGCAAGGGCACTTCTATTTAAATGGTTTAGAGTTGTTAATTCTTGATGAAGCTGACCGCATGTTAGATTTAGGTTTTGCTGAGCAATTAGCACAAATTAATAAAGCTGCCGATCATCGTAAACGTCAAACTTTAATGTTTTCGGCAACGCTAGACCATGCACAAGTTAACGACTTCGCATTGGCATTATTGAAAAAACCAAAACGCATTGCTATTGGTAGCGCCCATACTGAGCATAAAGATATCACTAAACGTTTTTACCTTTGTGACAACTTGACCCACAAAGAAAAACTACTTCAACACTTTATTAGCCATGAAGATCACCAACAAATGATCATCTTCACGGCAACTCGTGCAGATACGGATAGACTTTCGACGCTATTAACTGAGCAAGGATTAAGTACGGTAGCGCTAAGTGGTGAGCTAAACCAAGGCCAACGTAATCAAATAATGGACGGTTTTAGTAAAGGTCAGCAAAAAATATTGATCACTACTGACTTAGCCTCACGTGGTTTAGACTTAATTAACGTCTCGCACGTTATTAACTTTGACATGCCAAAACATACCGAAGAATTTGTTCACCGTATTGGCCGAACAGGTCGCGCAGGCAGCACAGGTGATGCCATTTCTTTTGTCGGGCCAAAAGATTGGATTAGCTTTAAAAATGTTGAAGGCTTTTTACAACAAAAATTGACTTTTGATACTGTTGACGGATTTAAAGCTAAGTTTAAAGGTATAAAACCGAAAAAAGCAAAAGTTGCTGTTAAAGCGCAAGACCATAGCAAATCAGCACCACAGGTTAAAAAGCCGAAGGCGAAGAAAATTGTTAAGAAAAGCTTTTTAGCGCAAGACGCAGGGGATTTACCTGTATTAAAGCGTAAGCAAACCGTTGCACCGAAAGATATTGAAAATAGTGATTTGGAAGAATTAGACTAGGCTTTTAACTAACGCCAATAACGAACGTTGATTGGCTTAAGTCAGATAACAAAAAACGCATTCACCGGTCGTGGTTAGTGCGTTTTTTGTATTTTTACTGAGCAAAATTAAGATTATCTATATCGTTAACACATAAAAGAACTATGTCTTAAAACGTTATAAATTATCAGCAAACTTTTTACATTTCTTAATAGGAATTAGCCATGCAGTTTTCTTTTCTTTCACTAATGCTTTGATGTAACCACCGCCACCTAATTTATCACGACTAATTTCGTCGGCTTTAGCTTTTAGCTTAAGCGCACGAATTAACATACCTTTATCAGCCAATTTCTTTGAGCAAACTTCATATTTTGCAGCAAAGCTAGCAGCAATTTTTTCGTCTAAGCCGGCGTGTGCGGTAGACGCCATTCCTAAACTAAGTACGGCACTTAATACAACACCTGATACGGTATTTAACGTTAATTTTTGAATGATTGTTTTTACGTTATTCATAATTCTTACTCTTACAGTGTTTGATAAAATGTATTATCCTCTTATTTGGAGGGAAAGTAGTTAAAAACCCTCCTTAAGTTGTTATTAATTGTACAGAGTAAACAATACTGCTTATTTTGCTGATACGATTGCCAAATCACCATTAAGTATTGTTAGGAATTGTTTGTTTTAAAAAAAACAGCTGACCTATGGTGATTAGTTATGATTAATTTGATAACACTCATCAATAGTTTTAATGTTAGGAGAGCTTCTGTGGATCACAGTAACGATATCGATGAACAAGAAGTCATGGAAAGCTTTCGTAAAATGAAGCGCCATGTTGGTATTGTTTATTTTATGAATAACATTAAACATGATTCGTATCGTGATATTGACGACCCAAAATATCGAGAACCAACTAATGCAGAGGTTATTGAGGTCATTGATACTATGGCTTTCCTTGGTTTTAAAAAAACTGATGTTGCAAGGTTACTCGGGATTAAAACGGTAAGTAAGGATAAGACTAAAACACTGCGTAAATGGTGTGAGGGTGAGCCAGATGCAGTATCTGCTATTCCTTATTCGTCGTGGGTGCATTTATTGGTGTTAGCTGGTAAGAAATGTCTAGTTAATGTGGTGCCCGACGAAGGTTGGGTTCGTGAGTGACGTTAGTGTTTTACCTTTTACTTATATTTCAAAAATAGATAAGGATAGTCATGGCTATTGAAATAACAATACGAAATGCTTTGAAAGATGATCATCACTTTATCTTTGCGCTTTCACCACGTTTAGCGGAAGTCGCAAATTTGGCATGGCATAGTGAAGAGGTAATACAAACCATGCAAGATGATTACATTAGCGCTATGCTAGGCGATTCATCAGTACCTTTCGCATTGCTGATAGCGGAAGATAATGAATCCCCTTTAGGCTTTATTCATGTGAAAGAGCATAACGATGAAATTTCTAATGAAGCATGTGCCATGGTTACGTTACTTGCAGTTTCACCGGTTGCACAAGGTAGGGGCGTTGGAAAATTATTAATGCAAGCGTCGGAACGTTGGACTAAACAGCAAGGTTACCGATTACTACATTTAGAAGTTTTTGCCAATAATGATAATGGACAAGGTTTTTACCGAAACTTAGGCTTTCAATCTGAAATGCTTACTATGGTTAAACAGCTATAATATTCCTCATTTCAAGCACTGTAATATTAGCCGGCACTATTTTAAATACTTTACTGCGATTGGCATAACAAGATAAGAAATTATCGGCACGATAATAGCGACATCGACGCATACTTGTAGCAATTTATTTGCAGGTAAAAATGGATTAATTAGCTCAGGAATACAATAAACCAATGGCACTAAAGCACAATAGTTGATAAGGGCGATAAGGTGTTTGTTTGGTGTTTTCATGAAATTCTCTCTAATAGCACAAGCTGAAGTAATACCGTCTGTAGCGAATAAGTAAAGTGCCAAACAAACCATGCTGGCACTAATGCTTAGTAAATTGTAATGAGCAAAACTTACCTTGAAAGCGGTGACTATTTGCTTGCTTGTAAATAACTGTTATAAACCCAGTGATAAGTGGTGTGCTGACCTAAAACGCCACCTAGTTCCATACCTTTTTCACTGCGCCAGTCATCCATTACTTCTGCTAATACACTGGCCCAAGTTGCTACTTTCACACCTGCTTGTGTCATACGATGAATAGCGGCATCAGCAACTGACTTGTTCCATGTGCCTGAAGCGTCTATCACTGCGTAAACGTCATATCCTTCAGCGACAGCAGAAATGGCTGGGAACAGTAAGCATACGTCAGTCACTATGCCTGCCATGATGATTTTTTTACGGCCCGTTGCTTCTATCGCTTGTTTAAACTCAGGGCTTTTCCACGCATTGATTTCGCCAGCGCGTTCAATAATGGTATTACCTAGAATTTCAGTGATTTCCGGCATAATTGGGCCATTAGGACCGTCAGGCATACTTGCCGTGGTAATGGTGGGCATACCAACAGTTTTTGCCATATTACAAAGGCCTTTAATATTTTCAGTCATTAAATGAGGGTCTTGATCTCGGCAACTAACAAGTAGGCCTGTTTGGTGGTCGATCATCGCAAGTACTGCGTTATCCACCGTTAAAGTTTCTGCGAATTTATTCATTATATTCTCCAAATATTGAGTTATTTTTAAGGTATTGCTTGTTGTATTTCGTGCTGTATTACTGCTCGCTGATAACAATGATTTCACTATCGTCAGTGCTGGTAATTTTTGTTTGGTAGCTACGTATTAAATCGCCATCTTCTGCATTAAAGGTACTTTTTTGATCTGATATTGTTGCGTTGCCTTTACTGATATAAAGCAAAGTTTCGTGGTCAAAATGAATGCTTTCTCCTGCGGATAAACGCACGACATCGATACGAGTTTTACTGCTAAAGGTATCGGCCTGTTGATTCGTGCCACCGTATATGCGGGTGCTGCCGTTAGCTTTTAACGAATAATGTTTGTAGCCAGCTGGTTGGCCTGACTTTTCAGGCAAGACCCAAAGCTGTAGCATGCGGTTTTTCGTATTGTCAGGGTTAATTTCATTGTGTGAGAAGCCTTCGCCACCCGCACGTTGCACTTGAACTTCACCGGCATTTAAACTTTGACCATGTTCTAATGAGCCTTCATGACTAACACGGCCTTGGATCATGATAGAAATGACATCAATCTCTTTGTGCGGATGCATGCGAGTTTCACCGTGTGGATTAAATCTAGCGTCAGCAAGGTATACAAAGTTACCAATACCATCGAAAGTATTGCTAGATTTATGGTTACCAAAAAGCCGACGGTCCATTACTAATCTGTGCTCGGTTAACCCGGCGAAACCACCTAAAGGTAATGAATTTTTACTGAGTATTTGCATGTGTTGCTCCGCTGTAAATGCTGTCTGTGTGTTGATGGTTTCTATAGTAGTATGTAGACATTGTTTGATATATATCACTTTGTTGTTATGATAATTCCAATATTAACAACAATGATTTATTCAAATGGCGTCAGGAATGAAAGAGTAAAGAATGGAACATGACTTAAATGACATGATGGTATTTCTAGCGGTGGTGGAGTCTGGAAGTTTTACTCATGCTGCAGAAAGGCTAGGTATACCTAAGGCAAATGTCAGCCGAAAGGTTTCTCGCTTAGAAACACAGTTGAACATAACCTTGCTAGAACGTTCAACTCGCTCACAACATTTAACGGAAGCTGGAAAGCGCTATTTAGTGCATTGTAAACGTGTGCATGAAGAGTTGGATTTAGCTACTGCCTCAGTTGATGAAATTGCACATAGCTATAAAGGGCGCTTGAAAATAGGAGCTTCAGTTGCCAGCGGACAGCAAATATTAAGGCCGGCGCTAGCTAAGTTTATGCATCAATACCCTGAGCTAAATGTGCAACTTAATTTAGTTAATAGAAGAGTCGACTTTATTGAAGAAGGTTTTGACGTGGTGATCCGCATTGGTCAACTTGACGACTCATTGCTAATTGCCAAAAAACTCGGCACCGTGGCTAGAAAACTTTATGCTAGCCCAGCGTATGTTGCAAAGCATGGATTACCTCAGTCAGTTGTAGCGCTAGAACAGCATCAATTATTAATTATGAACCCCGTAAATAATGCTTTAAAACTAAACTTGGTTTCCTCTGAAAATGAGCATTTCACGGTAAATTGCCAGCCACGATTGTTAGTTGATGATTTTGCTATCTTAAAACAGTCGATAATTGATGGTTTGGGAGTTGCAGCTTTGCCAGATTATATGGCGAGAAAAGAGCTAGCCGAAGGAAGGTTAGTGAATGTACTGCCTGAGTGGGGCATGGAAAGTGTTGATGTGTTTGCACTTTACCCACGCAATAGAGCAAAAATACCGAAAGTAAAAGCATTTTTAGATTTTGTTAGTGAGCTTTATATTGAGGCTCTGAATTGAAATAGCATTATTCAGGAGTTGTAAATAAGCTTCAAACGAAGGCGGATTATGCAATCAAATACTATCAATTAAATCGCTTTATTGACGACACAATTTACCGTAGAAGTCGTCCTTGAGTGATCCGTTTGTTAAATCACTCTAGAACATATAGTCCTCAATGTTGCATGTCATATTGAGTTGCGATTGTTTATGCTGACTTTGGTTTAAGCACACTTACCAGTAAAGCGGGTAAAAAAGTTAAGGTAAGTAAGGTTGAAAACATCAAACCTGAAAGTACGATAATACCCACACCACGGTACAATTCAGTGCCGTCACCAGAGAGTAGAACTAAAGGCGCTAAACCAAAAACAGTGGTTGAAGTAGACATCAGAATTGGCATTAAACGTTTTTCTACCGCAGATTTAACCGCATTAACAACACTGATGCCTTGTTGCTGCATGTTTTTTCTTGTTTGATCAACAATGAGTATCGGGTTATTAACCACCGTGCCGAGTAAGATCAAAAAGCCCAACATAGTGATCATATCTAATGGTTGATGTATGCCAGTCAAGCCAACGCTTGTCAGCGCTGCATTAATGCCATTGACACTAATGAGGCCTATTAGCCCGCCTGCCATGCCTAGTGGAATTGTTGTTAGAATAAATAGCGGATAGCGCCAATGGGTGAAAATGGCCACTAAAGTTAAGTAACTTAATATAATGGAAATAATAAAGTTTACTGACAATGATGCCTTGGTGGCTTCAAGTTGGTCGGCAGCGCCACTGATGGTGAGGTTAATACCTTGGGCAATTTTTCCTTGCTGCCTTAGTTGCGTTAACAACTCAGTACGTACCATTTCTTCAGCTTTTTCCAAAGCAACTTTTCTCGGCGGTATAATGTAAACCGAAACCGTTCTATTGCCATCAACTCGGCGTAAACTATCACTACTGTAGGTTGCCTGCATATCCGCAAGCGCGCTTAATGGCATCACTTGTCCTGTTGGCGTGGTAATCGGCGAGTTTGATAGTTGTTTGATATTTTGCTTATTGCCTGCCTTACTGAAGATGAAAATATCAACCTTATCATCACCTAAAATAAACTCATCAACATAGGCACCGTCACTTAATGCTGAAATAGCATAACTAAGTTCATTATTGCTCAAGCCTAATTCAGCTAAACGTTGCCAGCGTGGTTTTACCTCAATTAATGGCTGGTTTAGGCTTAGTGAGCGAGGTTGTGAGTTTATCTGTGGTTTATCAAATAATATATTTGCTTGCTGATAAACCGCTTCAGCTGCTTGATAAAGTTCAACCAAGTTTGGTCCTGAAATATCAACCGCAACCGCACGCGTACCACCATCATTGCTAGAAATAATTGAGCCGCGAGAAGAAAAGGCGCGCATGTTTTCGTAACTTCTAAATTTCTTGGTGATCGTGTCCATCATTGCTTGAATATTGTTCGCGTCAACAGGGCTGCTGAGTAACCAAATTCTTCCCGCCGATACTGACATTGAATAGTAGGCAAGTGGCGGCATTTCTGTTGTGCCATCGGCAAAATCACTATTTTCAACGTTAATGTATTGATCAAAATACACTCTTAGCTCTTCACCAATAAGTTTCATTGCACTTAAGTTATAACTTGGCGGCGCAATCATCATTGAAAATGCTTTGGGCTCTTCACCTTCAGGTAAATACTCAGCAGCAGGCATGAAAAAATAGGCAACCGCTAAGGTGACAATAGCAATGCTTGCTACTGTGCTACGTGCGCGCGTTTTACTGCTAATAAAGAATTCAACAAAGCGTAACCATTTTTTAGATAGCTGGAGTTGTGATTTTTGTTTTGTGTTGTCTCGGCCAGAAAAATTCGCAATAGTAACCGGCACGACAAAAATAGCGACTAACATTGAAGCGATAATGGCCGCTGATATGGCAATGGCGATATCTGAATAAAGTTGACCGGCTTCTTGCTCAACGAAAAGAATTGGCGCAAATACCAAAATGGTGGTCGCTGTTGAAGCAAATACCGCTGGCCAAACATCTTTAACACCAACAATAGCCGCTTCTATGTTGTTTTTGATGCGCTTTCTCGCTTGCATTATGCTCTCAAGTACCACAATGGTATTATCAACGGTCATGCCGATGGCAAAGGCAACGCCAGCTAACGAGATGACGTTAATTGTTCGATCGAAAACCATTAATCCGATAAACGCCGCTATCGTACAGATAGGAATGCCAAGGACACCGATTAATGTCACCCGACTAGATCGTAAAAAGTAGTACATAACGATGGTGGCTAGCATGGCACCGAGTAATAAATTAAACCAAACATTACTTAATGAGCTTTTAACGTATTTTACGTCATCACTTACTAGCTTTAGTTCAAGGCCATTGTATTGTAATAAATCATTATTAATACGCTCAACAATCGCGAGCATTTTTTCTTTAATATCAAGTACGTTTGAGCCACTTTCACGACGCACAGATAAACTAATGGTACGTTCGCCATCTAAAAATGACAGGCTACGGGTTTCATAGTGGTCTAGGTTAACTTCTGCGACATCTTTTAAAAGAATGTTCACGTTATTATTACGCTGAATAATGACATTTTTTAATTCTTCAACAGTCGTAAAGCGACCAATAACACGAATTAAAAAGCGCTCTTTTTCACTTTCAATATCACCAGCAGAGGCATCTTTATTACGATTGCGAATAGCATTTCGCACGCTACTGATGCTTATGCCTCGCTGTGCTAGGCGGGCAGGATCAACTTTTATTTGAATTTGTCTTGCAGCGCCGCCACCAACACGCACTTCGGAAACCCCAGGTACACTTTCCATGCGGGTGCGGACAAAGTCTTCAGCGTAGTCTCGAATTAAATCCATGTCTAAATTTAGCGGATTACCTTTTTCAGGTTTTAACGAGAAGTACATGAAGGCGTTGCTAGAGAATGAACTTGAAATGAGTCTTGGTTGGTCAACGTTTTCCGGATAGGAGGAAACTTGGCTCAAGGCATTATTAACATTGATCATGGCGTCGTTCACTTCAACACCAAAGGGAAATTCAAGCTCTACTGTTGCACTGCCCATTTCGGCATAGGAAGTCATGCGTTTTAAATTAGGCAGGCTGCGCAGATAACGCTCTTGCTCTATTAGTATTTCTTTTTCAACATCTTGTGGTGTTGCACCAGCCCAACCGGTACGAACGGTTATGGTACTCACCTCAAGATTAGGGATCATTTGTACTGGAATATTTAATGAAGCAACAATGCCCAAAATAGTGATAATAGAAACAATAACGGCAACAAGTGTTCCTTTACTGATAACGGCTTTAAACACTAGTTAGCTCCTTTATTGTTGCTAATGGTGACAGGGTTTCCGTCAATTAGCAGTTCATTACCTGAGGTGATAATAGCAACGTTATCGGCAAGACCTTGGACAATAACTTGGTCAAAATTACTGCGTAGCAGCTTCACGCCGATACGTTTTACTTTATTATTTTCAACCGCATAGGCGCTATAGCTACCATCTGGATGACGCTTTAAGGCATTTTTTGGCAGGCTAACTTGTTGATTATTTGCCTGTGGCAATATCACCTTCACATTGGCAGACATACCTGAAATTAACGGTGTGTTTTCGGGTAAATCGATGCGCGCTTGAAAAGTTCGACTGACAGAATCTAACACCGCAGTATAAGTTGAAAGTGTTAAGTTTAATGGCTGTTGTGCTTGGCTATCAGGGGTAACTATGGTTTCAATTGCTTGACTATTTTTTACTTGAGCAAAGTATTGCTGAGGAATCTCTATAAAAATACGTAAAGCGTCATCAGAAACAAGTTGTAATACGCTATTTTGTGGGTTAACCCATTCTCCAATATCGATATGTCGTTGCGCGATAATACCTGAAAATGGTGCGGTTAAAATATGGCGATTAACGGTTTCTTGTTGCAAGGCTTGTGCGGCTTTTGCCTGCGCCAATAAAGATTGACTGTAGGCAACGTTAGACTTCCTCTCTGCCAGTAACGTTTCGGCGACTACTTTGTTTTTAGCTAAATTGGTAATCTCATTGTAAAGGCGAACGTTTTCTTGATGGGTTACCGTTGCCGACTGCAGTGCCGCTTTTGCTTGTGTAAGGGCTATTTGTGCTAAAGAATCGTCAAGCGCTAATAATACTTGTCCTGCGGTTACGCGTTCACCTGTATCAACGTAAATAGTTTTAACAACACCTGACTCTAAGCTGGTTAACAGCGCATCGTTCAATGCGACCACATCACCAGTAAGCTCTATTTCAAGGTTACTTTGTTCTTGTTTACTATAGATGACTTCGACGTTAGCAACTTGCGCCAAAGCGAAATGACTCGAACAAAGCAAGAGTAAACAAATGGTAAAAAAAGAAGTTACACGCATTATTTTTTCCTTTTATGCGACAGCTATTATAGATATTAAAGGTATTTTACTGCTAAGTATGTGAACAGAACGTGACTTCAGTTCACGTTCCGATCACGTAATATATGTTTATAATAGTATTAACTTTTGTGCCGGAGCAATTATGCGAATTTTATTGGTTGAAGATAATACTGACTTGGCAGCGAGCATCGTCGATTATTTAGAAATGCAGCAGCATATTTGTGACTTGGCCTGTAATGGTGATTCCGGGTTGCAAGCAACATTAGCCAATAAATACGATATGTATATTTTTGATATTGCTATGCCGAAAATGGATGGTTTAACCTTATGCCAAACATTAAGAGAAAAGTATCACGACTATACGCCTGTGCTATTTTTAACAGCACGACACACACTAGAAGATAAACAAGCAGGGTTTGCTGTTGGCGCTGATGATTACCTAGTCAAACCTTTTGATCTCAGCGAATTATTGATGCGAATAGAAGCGATTTACAACCGCTATGTTGGTATTAGTCAGAAAATAACACTTGCTGATCTGGTTGTTGATTTAAAAGCAGAAACAGTAATTAGAGCCGGCAATGAAATCGCACTATCACCTTATACTTACAAATTATTAGTCATTTTAATGCAGCGCTCGCCAGAAGTGGTTTTAAGAGCAGAACTAGAGCACTTAGTTTGGGGAGACGACCTGCCTGATAGTGATTCACTGCGCAGCCATATTTATAAATTAAGAAATAAAATAGATAAACCGTATGAGCGCGCACTAATTAAAACAGTAAAAGGGCGAGGGTTCAGTATTTCATGAGACTACTACAAAGTATTCGATTTCGTATTGTTATTGCTTGTGTCATCTTTTCTATTATCGTCACTTTAGGCTATGGCTGGGTAACATTTTACGGCGTTAAATATAATTCCGATGAATTGTTTAATTGGCATATTTCACAAGAAGCGGCGCAATTAATTGCTGAATATGAAAAAAGCGCCACTTTTAGCCATGTCACCACAGCCAATGTTTTTGTTAGTGATGAACAACAAGCTTTAAAGGCAGCGGCGAATTATTTTGTTGATGCACAAACACGGGCAAAGTTTACCCAGGTTAATACTTTTAAAGACGTTCGTGTACCGGGGCCAAGATTTACTACCGAGCATGGCTATATCATGTATGAGTTTATTGCTGATAATAAAACGCTACATGTTTTGCAGTCAGCCTTGCCCCAAAATGAAACTAAGCAATTTTACTATATGGTTGATGTCAGCAATTTTATTAACTATGACAATCATTCGGAAGCCTATATTTTAGAATTATTTCTAAAAATATTAGTGTTTATTATGGTGCTAGCATTGGCAATCGGGTTTGTTTTGGCAAAAATGGTGGTGTCGCCATTAACCCGTTTAGCTAACTCAGTTGATAGTGTTGATCATCAAAACTATCTGAAAAGTGAAGAAAAATACTTTAATGATGAAATTGGTTTTCTCGCTAAAAGAATCGACTCCTTTGTTATTCGCACCCATGATTTTGTTGAAAGGGAAAAAGCTTTTTCTCGTGATGTCAGTCATGAGCTAAGAACCCCCGTTGCTAGTAGTCGGGCAGCTGTTGAACTGGCTTTATCGACACCAGAAGGACAGTCAGGTAGGCTAAATAAATTTCTCTTGCGGATCAGTCGAGCCAATAGAGATATGACCCACTTGATAGAAACCTTTTTATTGCTAGGTCGTGAAGAAGAACAAGCGATTGCAACAGAGCGTTTTAATTTACATGAACTCGTCAGCCAAAGTTTTGCTAAGCATGATTACCTTAAACGACATGCTGAAGTTAAATGTCAAAATAATATTGACGCAAATATTAACATTGTCAGTTCAAAGCAGCATTTGGCGATAGTGCTGGACAATTTGATCAGAAATTCCTTGCAACATACCCATGACGGTAGTGTTAGTGTTTTATTTGAAAACCAGCAACTTATTGTACGTGATACCGGAGATGGCATGAGCGAACAGCGAAAAAAATCTCCAAGTACCAATGTCATGGAAAAATCAGGCGTGGGGCTGAACATAGTACGTCGATTAAGTGAAAAACAACATTGGCAGATGCATGTAAAAAGCAAGTTAGGCCAAGGCACTAGCGTTTATATTGATATGTCTAACAGCGAGAAAAAAATAGCATAATAGCTGATAAAACATTCTGGGAGAGCAGGTATGAGTTTAGCTAATAGCAATGCAGCATTGCCACATCAAGGTAGTTGCTTGTGTGGCAAAATCGTATTTTCAGTAAGTGAATTTGAGCCCTTAGTAGGACATTGTCATTGCACAATGTGTCGTAAATTTCACGGCGCGGTGTTTTCTACCTTTGTTGAAGTAAAGCTTGAGCATTTAACTTGGCTTAGGGGCGAAAGTGAACTCAGCAGTTACCAGGCGGAAAATGACACTGTTCGACAATTTTGTCAGCATTGTGGCTCAAGCTTAATGTTTATCTCTACGTTTAATCAACAAGCTAAAACCGTGGAAATGGCCTTAGCCTGTTTTGACACTGAACCGCCGGTAACCCCTGATGCGCATATTTATTTAGCAAGTAAAGTCAGCTGGTATTCACCAGATGACGATTTAGCTAAGCTTTCAGGTTATCGAGAGTAAGTTATCGTGAACAATGAAATCGACAATATTACTCCTCAATGAGCTGCTTTAAGGTAAAGCTGGTGTCGACGCTACCTAGTTTTGCTTTTAAGTAAGGTAATATTTCTGCTAATTGACTATTTAACTGCCATGGCGGGTTAACAATAAATAAGCCAGTGCCTGTCATGCCGTATTCTAATGTATCGGCTTTTTGGCAAAATTCCACTTGTAATAAGTTACGCACGTCACTTTTAGTAAAGGCATCTTGCATTTGTTCTACCAGTTCACGTTTTACTACCGGATACCATAAAATATAAGTGCCAGTAGCGAACTTTTTATAAGCGTTAACAATGGTGCGAACCGCTTTTAAGTAATCTTCTTTGAGCTCGTACGGTGGGTCAATTAACACCACGCCACGCCTGCTTGGTGGTGGTACTAAACCTAAAACACCTTGATAACCGTCTGATTGCTTAACGTGAGACTTATTCCAACGTTGGCTATATGCTTGTAAGTGCTCAATATCGGCAGGGTGCAACTCAAATAAATGTGCGCTGTCTTGACGGCGGGTGAATTGTCGAGCAATGCCCGGCGAGCCCGGATAAAGTGCAAGTTCATCGCTTTGCTCTGCTTGATTAATATCTTTTACTAAATCGATATACGGTTGTAATGCCTCGGGCAAATCTTCGTTATTAATTAATTTAGCAATACCGTCTTTGTATTCACCGGTTTTTTGCGCGTAATCGTCTTCAAGCTGATACATGCCTGCGCCAGAATGACTGTCGATATAATAAAAGCCCTTATCTTTGCGGGTCATATATTCAAGCACTAAGGTTAGTACTGAATGTTTTAATACATCGGCAAAATTGCCGGCGTGAAAGGCGTGACGATAACTAAGCACGTTATTTCCTTAACGGTGAAATGAATTTTCAGGAATTACTGCGCGAGTAAATTACGCAGTAATACCTGATAGGGTGTGACTAATGGCGCTTATTCTTGTGACGCTAAATATTCGTCGTAAGTGCCGGCAAAGTCAGTGTAGCCGCCGGTTTTTAATTCAATAATACGCGTGGCTAAACTTGAGACGAATTCACGGTCGTGACTGACGAATAAAATAGTACCTTCAAACTGTTCCATCGCCATGTTTAGAGACTCAATAGATTCCATGTCCATGTGGTTAGTCGGTTCATCCATCACTAAGATATTTGGCTTATGCATCATAATTTTACCAAATAGCATACGACCTTGTTCACCACCTGATAATACTTTCACTGACTTATTAATATCGTCAGCTGAGAATAATAAACGTCCTAAGTAACCACGAACCGCTTGCTCGTCGTCAGTTGGTTGACGCCATTGGCTCATCCACTCGAATAAGGTCATGTCATTTTCAAATTCATGCGCGTGATCTTGTGCGTAGTAACCAATGTTCACATTCTCAGACCAAGTATATAAACCCGAGGTTGGCTTATATTCGCATTCGCCCATAATAGTGCGTAAGAAAGTAGTTTTACCTATACCGTTTTCACCGATAATGGCAATGCGTTCGCCCACTTCAACCATTAAATCCATATTGTGTAATACATGGTTATCGTCGAAGCTTTTATTCATGTTTTCAAGCACTAAGGCATTACGGAATAATTTCTTCTCTTGCTCAAAACGAATAAACGGGTTAACACGACTTGAGGCTTTAACTTCCGCTAATTGAATTTTATCAATTTGCTTAGCACGTGATGTTGCTTGTTTTGCTTTTGACGCGTTAGCTGAGAAACGCGCAACGAAGGCTTGTAACTCACCAATTTGTGCTTTTTTCTTAGCGTTGTCAGCCATTAATTGTGCGCGAGCTTGTGTAGACGCCAACATGTATTCGTCGTAGTTACCCGGGAATACGCGCAGTTCGCCGTAATCTAAATCAGCCATATGAGTACAAACACTGTTTAAAAAGTGACGGTCATGCGAGATGATGATCATGGTTGAGTCACGCTCGTTCAAGGTTTCTTCTAACCATTGAATGGTGTGAATGTCCAAGTTGTTGGTTGGCTCATCAAGTAATAAAATATCGGGATCAGAAAATAGCGCTTGTGCTAGCAATACACGCAGCTTCCAACCGGGGGCTACTTCGCTCATTAAACCGTAATGTTGTTCAACCGGAATACCAACGCCCATTAATAATTCGCCGGCGCGGCTTTCTGCACTGTAACCGTCCATTTCAGCGTATTCAGATTCTAAATCGCCAACACGCATACCGTCTTCTTCACTCATTTCTGGTAAAGCATAAATACGGTCACGTTCTTCTTTAACTGCCCATAATTCGGTGTGACCCATAATCACGGTATCAACCACTGAATACTCTTCAAAACCGAACTGGTCTTGACGAAGCTTACCAATACGTTCGTTAGGGTCTAAGTTTACGTTGCCTGATGTTTGCTCTAAATCGCCACCTAAAATTTTCATAAAGGTAGATTTACCACAACCGTTGGCGCCGATTAAACCATAGCGGTTACCGCCACCAAATTTCTGTGAAATGTTTTCAAATAACGGCTTAGCACCGAATTGTTGGGTAATATTGTTTGCAGCTAACATATAAGTTCCGTAGCGAGTAATTTAACGAGCTAATTAAGTCATAACTCGAAGTCAAAATAATGCGCGCGATTATACAGAGTTGAATTAGATATGTCTTCTTTAACGGGCTGTAAGTCTGAAATTTGCTTAATGGAAGAAGTATCACTGAAAATCACGATCTTGCTAGTGAGTAAATTAGACAGAAAAAGTCCAGTTGATGGTGTTTGATGAACAGTTAACGACGTAACATTTAAATCAGTAACTTTTAATTATTGAAAATGAGATGCTAACTCTAATTTGAATTGCAACACTTAATATCATTTACGTTATTGTGTTGACCTAGTGTTTTTGTTGTCTAGGGCTTAGTTTAAGCACCAAGAAAATGTTCTTGTTCTGCTTTTTACTATTAATTTGCATTCAAGGTAAAGGTTATTAGCTTCATCTTCTGATAAGTCAAAAGATTGTATGGATGATTTTAGAACGGTATAGGGGTGTTGATTTAAGGCTACTGAGTTTTCAATTACCGCATCAACAATATCTACTTTTTCACATATATTAAACATAAATTTCCACTAAAGTGTTAGCTGTAATAAGTTCAACATGTACATTTTATGGTGATAAGTTACTTGATGATTGTGAAGGTTTTTATGCAGTTTTATTAAACTGTAATTTATTCCTCAACGGCTCATTATTTATTCGTGGATGAATTTGAACTGTGACTAATGCGACGGCTTTTTTTATCGCAGTAGCGTAATTTTTGCTTTTTAAAGCTGAATAATCAGCATAGCCAATAAATTAACAGTTCAGAGCTATTTATCAGATATGCTTTTATATTGTTTAATTACTGCAAGGTGAGTCTAAGTAATCGAATAATCGTACGGAAATATTACCTATAAATACGTTTAAAGATTAATGTTAACGCGGGTTGTTACTGCGCTTTTTCTTCATTGGACTTTTCGGCTTTCTATCATTAAATTGGTTGTCAGAAAAACGGGTTAAGCCTTGTTTCGCTTTCTCACCCGGTTTAGCTTTTTTAGCGGTCACTGGTTTTTTACCAAAACGTTTTTCTTGGCCTGGTGAGGTTTTATTACCTTGCGCGTTATTCTTACCTTTACCATTATTTTTATAATGTTGTTGGTTTTGCTCACCACGGGTTTCATTCGGCACTAAACAGCCCGGTTTTGAACCAATTAACTTTCTTGCTAAGCCCATTTTGGTGAAAGCTTGGCGCAGCATCGGCCAGTTTGCTGGATCATGGTAACGCAATATGGCTTTATGTAGTCGACGTTGAATGGTGCCTTTAGGTACTGGCACACTGTCACTATTCTTCTTAACGTTTTTTAGTGAGTTTATTTCAGTATGGTAAAGCGTGGTCGCATTGGCTAACGGTGACGGATAAAAGTTTTGCACTTGATCGAGCTTAAAATCATTACGCTTTAACCACAGGGCTAAGTTGATCATATCGAGATCAGTGGTACCTGGGTGAGCAGAAATGAAATAGGGGATTAAGTACTGTTTTTTACCAGCAAGCTTTGAGTAATGGTCAAACATTTCTTTAAACTTGTCGTAGCTGCCCATACCCGGTTTCATCATGTTATTTAATGGGCCTTCTTCGGTATGCTCTGGTGCAATTTTTAAATAACCACCAACATGATGAGTCGCTAATTCTTTAACGTATTCAGGATCTTGAATTGCTAAGTCATAACGCACACCTGAGGCGATTAGTATTTTTTTAATGCCTTTAACTTTGCGCGCTCGGCGGTATAAGTTGATGGTTGGCGTGTGATCGGTATCTAAATGACCACAAATAGTTGGCCAAACACATGATGGCTTACGACATGTTGCTTCCGCTTTCTCACTTTTACAGTTCAATTGATACATGTTGGCAGTTGGGCCACCAAGATCAGAAATTACGCCGGTAAAACCCGGTACTTTAGCTTTGATATCTTCTATTTCGGCGATAATTGAATCTTCGCTGCGGCTTTGAATAATGCGGCCTTCATGCTCAGTAATCGAGCAGAACGTACAGCCACCGAAACAGCCACGCATGATATTGATGGACGTTTTAATCATGTCATAAGCTGGAATTTTCGCTTTGCCATAAGATGGGTGCGGCACACGCTGATAAGGCAAACCAAAAACACCATCCATTTCAGCTTCAGAAAGGGGAGTTGCAGGTGGATTTAACCATATCATTCTATTGCCATGTTTTTGTACAAGCGGCTTGGCAGAAGTCGGGTTTACTTCTTGGTGGAAAATACGCGAGGCATGGGCGTAAAGTACCTTGTTATCGCGAACTTGTTCAAAAGTAGGCAAGTTAATATAAGTAGTTTCCCAAGGTTTCTTTTTATCTGCCCAACTATCATTTTGTAAAGTTTTTGCTCGATATTCATCGAGCTGAATAGGCTGTGCGGTTTTAGTGACATCTTTGGCGATGTCACCAGTAACGTCTTTGCCTTCATCTGAACAGGTTTTGGTTGAAATTTCTTGGTAAGGGCTGATGATAGGGTCAATTTTCCCTGGCTTGTCTATGCTACGAGAATCAATGCCTTTCCAATTTGGTAAAACTTGGTTGGTTAAAAATGCACTACCGCGCACATCGGTAATGTTTTTGGCTTCTTCGCCGTTGGCAATTCTATGGGCTATTTCTATTAACGGTCGTTCAGCGTTACCATAAACTAGTAAGTCGGCTTTTGAGTCAAACAATACCGACTGCCGTACTTTGTCAGACCAATAATCGTAATGGGCAATACGACGTAAGCTCGCTTCAATGCCACCAATTATAATCGGCACACCTTTATAGGCTTCTTTACATTTTTGAGTATAAGCGGTGACGGCTCGATCGGGACGTTTGCCACCTTCATCATTAGGTGTATAAGCATCATCGTGACGCATACGACGTTCTGCGGTATAACGGTTGATCATTGAATCCATGTTGCCAGCAGTAACACCAAAAAATAGATTTGGTTTGCCTAGCTGCATAAAGGCGTCTTTTGATTTCCAATCAGGTTGCGCAATAATGCCAACGCGAAAACCTTGTGCTTCAAGCATTCGGCCGATAATCGCCATACCAAAGCTTGGGTGGTCAACGTAAGCATCGCCGGTGACGAGTATAATATCGCAACTATCCCAGCCTAGAACATCCATCTCTTTTCTAGACATAGGTAAAAATGGCGCCGTTCCATAGCATTCTGCCCAATATTTCGGGTAGTCGAATAGTTTTGGAGTTGTTTTTTGTGTTGACGCTAAATTCATACCATACCTAAATTAGATTTTTAAACTGTGACTTTTTGCACTTTATGCCATCGGTTGAGGCTCATTTATCCGCAATGCGATGGTGTTGATGATCATTATCACATTTAAGCGGCGCGCGATTATACCAGAGTTAAAAGCTAAGCCCTAATAAGCTTAGTTTTTAAATGGGATTAATACTAAGCCCATTAAGTTAAGCAAGAAAGGCTTTCATCGCATAAAGCTCGTTATTGGTCGCGTTGTTTAACACTTTCATTGAAAACTAAGCCATAGCTTAGTATAACTAGGCGCCAGTATTACGAAATTTAATAAATTTAGCTTTGTTAATGATTTATTAACACTTATTCAACTGTTTAGAAAAATAAACTTATTACCTAACTCAAAGTAAGTAAAAATCCTATGAAAATACAATTAATTGCCGCAGCCATTAGTTTTTCTTTAGTTGCGTGTGCCTCGACGGAACAAAAAAAAGTTGCGTTAGAAAATAGTACGCCTATTGCTAGTAATGTTGTAGCAAAGGCTGCAACTGGGCAAGCAAGTACCACAACCATCACTTTAGAAAAAATCATGTCAGATCCAGACTGGTTGGGTCGTGCACCTGAATCATGGTACTGGGGAGATGACAACGAAACGGTTTTTTATAAGCAAAAGCGTGAAGGTAACCCATTACGTGATTTAGTTAAAAAAAGTATAACTAGTCAAGGTAATGGTGACTTAGTTAAATTGTCACAAATGCATGTGGTGGCAGATAGCGATGCGGTATTAAATAGCGCAGGTACACACGAGGCTTATGCCTTTGAAGGCAACGTATTTGTTAAAGAGTTAGCAACAAGAAAAGTGCAACAACTGACTTACACTTCAGCCGTTGAATCGTCAGTGATGTTTTTAACTAATGGCAATGTGGCTTATCGTGTTGGTAATGTTTTTTACGCGCATGATATGGGCAGTCAAAAAATTATTGAGTTAGCAAATTTACAAATGACCGATGGCAGCAAGTCTAATGCCGCACCAACAAGTTACATAGCTAAAGAGCAAAATGAACTAATCGAATATGTTGCGCTGCAGCAGCGCAATAAAGACTTACGCGCAGAACAAAAGCGTCAATTACGAGTAAAAAATAGCACAGTCACACAAACAAACTTTTATTTTGGTAAAGGTAACCGAGTAGTGCACGCAAGCCTTTCACCTGCAGGTGACAAAATGGTAGTGAGTGTTGCTCCAGCAAAATCTGCTCGTGCTGACAGTGATATTATGCCCAACTACATTGCTAATGATGGACATGTTAAAGCTGAAAAAGTGCGTGCTCGTGTGGCGAATAATCGTCAATATGCTGAGCAACTTTATATTTTAGATTTAACGCAAGGCACGAAAGAACTGCTTAGCTATGACACCTTGCCCGGCTTTGATGAAGATGTATTAGCTAACGTTCGTGCGGAAAATTATGCGCGTGAAGGTAGAGAATATAAGTCAAAAAAATCACCGCGTAATATTCATGTAATACAAGCTTGGCATCCGATTAAGTGGCAAGAAAATGGCGAGCAAGTTGCTATTATGCTAGAAGCTTGGGACAACAAAGACCGTTGGATATCGACGGTTGATTTTGAAAAGAAAGCCTTAGTATCACAACACCGATTACACGATGATGCTTGGATCAACTATACCTTTAATGAATTAGGCTGGTTGAATGATGCTGATAGCTTGTATTACCTGTCAGAAGAAAGTGGTTATGCGCATTTATATGTTAAACCGTTAAATGGTAAAGCTAAGGCGTTAACCTCAGGTCGTTTTGAGGTCAATGACTTAACGCTATCGCAAGACGAGCAAAGCATTTACTTTAAGGCTAATAAAAAGCATCCCGGTATTTACGAAATTTATAAAGTTGAAGTAAATTCTGCCAAGATGACAGCATTAACGGATTTAGGTGGTATGAATGATTATTCATTGAGCCCAGATGAGTCGAAATTATTGGTTGAACACTCTGAAATCACCATGCCGCCAGAGCTTTATGTTAAAGATATTGTTAACAACACAGAGGCTATTCGTTTAACTCATACGGTTTCTGAAGAATTTCTCGCTATGCCATGGGCGGCACCGAATGTGGCGGCGATAGAATCTTCTCATCAAGAACAGCCTATTTATTCAAAAGTTTATCTACCAAAAGATTACGATCAAACAACGGCTAAAAATAAAGCAGTGATGTTTAGCCACGGTGCAGGTTATTTACAAAACTCACATTTGGGTTGGTCAGGTTACTTTCGTGAATATATGTTCCATAGCATGTTAGTACAACAAGGCTATGTCGTGATTGATATGGATTACCGAGCATCGAAAGGCTATGGTCGTGACTGGCGTACAGCAATTTATCGTCATATGGGTAAGCCTGAAGTGCAAGATATGCGCGATGGTGTTGAATGGTTAGTAGAGAATGCCAATGTTGATGCAAACCGTGTCGGTACTTACGGTGGCTCATATGGTGGTTTCTTAACTTTAATGTCGATGTTTACTGACCCAGAATTATTTCAGTCAGGTTCAGCGCTACGTTTAGTATCGGATTGGGCTTACTATAACCATGGTTATACTTCGAATATTCTAAATATGCCGGGCGATGATGCCATTGCTTATGAGCGCAGTTCACCAATTTACTTTGCAGAAGGGTTAGAGAAACCATTACTTATCAATGCACCTATGATTGATGATAATGTGTTCTTCCAAGATACTGTGCGTTTAGTTCAGCGTTTAATCGAATTGGAAAAACAAGACTTTGAAACAGCGATTTATCCTGTTGAACCGCATGGTTTTGTGCAACCAAGTTCATGGTTGAATGAGTATCGTCGTATTTATAAGCTGTTTGAAAATACCTTATAACTTGCTCTAGCGTGAATGATAAAAGGCCTCAATTGAGGCCTTTTTTGTACAGGCCTCTCTCAGACTTCCTGTCTTTCGAGGCATTAGTGCATTCGTGCACGTCGATGTATGGCTATTTTGCACTAATGAGTTTACTGCGCCATTTTTCCCAAATTGTATCGTACGTACCATCTTGATGTATGCTTTGTAACTGTTCAGCTAAGTGGCTTATAGTTTTATCAGCGGTTTTTTTACTACAGGCAAAGAAGAAATTTAGTGGCAAGTCTTGAATTTCAAACACCCGTTGTAACTCATTAATATTAGCGCCGACTAATTCTGCCCGAAAGCTGATAGTGCTGTCATCGGCAACAATTAAATCGATCTCAGGACGTGTCAGCAATACATTTACTAAAGATTTTGCATCATCTAAGACATATAGATGCTTATTTTCAATAAAACCACGCTCAACTAGGCCAGTGTGGCCAATATCATCACGGTTAACCGCAATTGTATAATTTTTGGCATCTTCAAGATTAGTCACGGTAACTCTTTTATCTTTTTGCGCCCACATGGCAGTGTTATTGACCTGAGATATAGGACCCACCCACTTAAACAGATGCTCTCGGGACTTTAAACGTGCAACAGAAAAAATACAGTGGTTAGCTTTTACTTGCGCCAATTTATAAGAACGTACCCATGGATAGCTTTTTAAGGAATATGCGAAGTGGCTGCGCGCCATGGTTTCTTTAATGATATCAACGGCAAAACCAAAAATAGGTTTGTTATCTGAAACGATCTGATACGGCGGTAAGTGTTCAGTAACAATGTGAATGATTGGACTCGAGGTTTTTTCAGCATTGGCCGAAATTGCCGGCAGTAAGGACAAAGCAAAAATAGCGTTAATTATTGTTTTCGTTTTAAGTTTAGCAAGTTTGTTGTTTTTAATTTTGCGCACTTAAATATCCTTACCTGAAAATTATCGCAACTTGAATTTTATATTGGTCAATGTGTCACCTTTAAGCAAGTTATTTCATCAACTACAAACCAAATTTTAATACCAAATGACAGTAGCGTGATCGTGTCAAAACTCACGGTGTTTTGACTTGAAATTAGGTATATATTCTCTATTGACGAAATAATAACCTTAGTATCAGGTCATTTATCTATGAATTGAAATTTATGCTAGAAACTTAACCACAGATATAAAAATAATGATTACGAGGTAAACATGGATAACATGGCGGGTATGCTAGGGTACTTAGAAACACTTTCTGCACTATTTATTTTCCTTTTAGGCTTAGCGGTGCTGGTGATTATTTATATGTATATCGTTGATATAACGCAAAACAAACAAGCGATACGACGTAATTATCCGGTAATAGGACGTTTTCGATATTTATTTGAGAAGCAAGGTGAATTTTTCCGCCAATATTTTTTTGCCATGGATAGGGAAGAGTTGCCGTTTAATCGAGCGGAAAGGAGTTGGGTGTATCGTGCCGCAAAAAATGTCGATAGAACCATTGCCTTTGGTTCGACACGCAACCTTGAACCGACTGGGACAATCATGTTTATGAATTGTGCGTTTCCAACATTAGAAGAAGATGCGGTGCCGCCAAGTACCATTACTTTTGGTGAAGGTTGTCGAGAACCCTACAGCACAGACTCATTATTTAATATTTCTGCCATGAGTTTTGGCGCATTATCAGCACCGGCTGTTAAAGCGCTCTCCCATGGTGCAGCAAAAGCTGGCTGTTGGATGAATACAGGGGAAGGTGGAGTGAGTGAACATCATTTAGCCAGTGGCGCTGATATTATTTATCAAATAGGTACTGCCAAATATGGTGTTAGGGATGAGCAAGGACAGTTGTGTGATAAACGGCTAACTGAAATGGCTGAAAAACCACAAATAAAGATGTTTGAAATCAAGATGAGTCAAGGAGCAAAACCAGGAAAGGGGGGCATTCTGCCAGGTAAAAAAGTTACTGCCGAGATAGCTAAAATACGCGGCATTGAACAAGGACAAGATTCAATTAGCCCGAATGCCCATCCAGAAATTAAATCAGTACAAGACATTTTAATTATGGTTAATCGTATTCGAAACGTAACTGGAAAGCCTGTTGGTTTTAAAGCGGTTATTGGCGAGTCTTTATGGTTAAAAGCATTGCTTGAAGAAATTAATCTGCAAGGAGCTGAATTTGCCCCTGATTTTATCACCATAGATAGTGCAGATGGCGGTACTGGCGCGGCACCACAACCATTAATGGATTATGTTGGACTGCCATTAAAGGAAAGTCTCCCTTTGGTGGTTAATTTACTAAGAGAATATGGCTTGCGAGATCGCATGCGAGTGATTTGCTCAGGTAAATTAATTACACCGTCAAAAGTTGCTTGGGCGTTAGCGGTTGGCGCAGATGCCGTAAATTCTGCCAGAGGCTTTATGTTTTCCTTGGGCTGTATTCAAGCACTGCAATGTAACAAAGATACTTGCCCAACAGGTATTACTACGCATAACCCGAAACTTCAGCAAGGATTAGATCCAACCGATAAAGCGGAGCGAGTTGCCAATTATCATAAATACATTCAGTACGGTGTTGGCTTATTAGCGCACTCTTGTGGTGTTAAACACGCCCGAAAGCTTGAACGCCATCATGTGCGTATTATTCAAGACAATGGTTTATCTGTTGCTTTAGATAAATTGTACCCCTATCAACAAAACAAAGACTAGCACAGCGTTATTAAATTAAGCTTTGGCTTTTTTGTTGATAAGGTAACAGATAGAAAATGTTAATAAACCGCCGATAGCGCCAAACATATGGGCATCGGTGGCAACACTTGAATTGATAAATGCTTCGACATCGGCACTAGCGCCGTAAAGTTGTTCATGAGCAATTTTTAAGATCACGCCAATCAGCAATAAGTAGCCGGTTTTTTCTCGATGTTTGATGTCCATTAAAGCTCCCCAAACAAAGAAACCGTGTAATACCCCAGATAAACCGACATAAAGTGTAATATCGAGTGAGAACCAATGAATGCCAAAGCCACAGGTTAGGGCGCTGATAATGAAAATCATCGAAAAGTTTACGTGATTATAATATTGGCCATGCAACGCCCAAAGTAGCACAACGGCGGCAGCATTAAGCATAAAATGATTGCCATTGGTATGCAGGAAATGACCCGTAAGATAGCGCCAATATTCCCCTTGAGTAACCAATGTGCGGTTATAAATGAGAAAATCAGCGACTTGCTCATCAAAAACAAAAGCTAAGAAAGCGCAAACAAGCACAATGATCGGGCTAAGAATATGCACCACTTGGGTTGGTAAAGGTTTAATTTGTAGCATGTTAATTGTTATTATTTATTAAGAGTCGAACAAGGCCTTGGTTTATGCCAAGCACTGTAACAGTTGACAGCGTTTTTAGAAACAGCCGTCGTAGAAAATAGTATGAGATAAACATAAATTACTTTTTTATGCTTTTTCAATTATGAATAACTTAATGTCAGTTTTGTTATCCGCAGGTGATATTAAGAATAAACTTTATTCCGACCTTGCTCTTTTGAAATATAAAGTAAGTTATCGACTCGTTGAAATAAGTCGTTTATGGTATCTCCAACTTGATACTGAGCGACACCAAAACTACAAGTTACTGAAATAATTGGCGTGGTTTTATGTTCACTGATAATTGCTCGTAGCTTTTCGCTGGTTTTATGGGCTTGCTGTTGTGATAGCTCAGGAAAAATAATAACAAATTCATCGCCTCCCCAACGGGCGAGTAAATCAACATCTCTAATGTTGTCTTTAACCAGTTGGCAGATGCTGCAAAGAATATTATCTCCAACCTTATGGCCATATTCATCGTTAATTTCTTTAAATTTATCAATGTCAAAAATCGATAGCGCTAAAGGATGGTGATAACGATTAGCGCGCATAATCTCTTTGCTTAATTCGGCTTCAAAACATTTGCGATTGGCGACTTGCGTTAGCGGGTCTAAATTAGAAATCGACTCGACTTCAATGATTTTCTTTTCTAATTGTTGATTTTGTTTTTCTAACTCGCAGGTTTTTTGTGCAATTATTTTCTCTAACGACAAATTACCTTCCTGTAAAAATTTATTTTGTTTTACTAGGTCGGTTTGTGCGAGAACTTGTTGATGGATATTGTTATGTGCGCCGATCATTCGGGCAACACTACCATCAGAATTTCTTGCGGTGATCATGCCTCGGTCTGCTACCCACAAATAGCTGCCATCTGATTTTTTACAGCGGTATTCAACTTGATAGCAATCGACATTTCCAGCAGTGTAATTTTCAAAGAGTTCCACGACTCTTGAATAATCTTCTGGGTGGATAATATTTTCCCAGGTGAAAACATCTTCTTTCAGAGCTCCAATTTCGTAGCCTAACATATGATACCAGCCCGGACTGCGCGTAACATGACCGGTATTGGCATTCCAATCCCATACGCCTTCCACGATAACTTCTAATATACTGTTTAATGTTATTTCTGATGCGGTAATATCTTTGTGTTGGTAGGTTTTATACACGACTATTCCTTGTTAGTTATTTCATGCTTGCTTTCAAAATGCGATAATTTTGAAATGTAATAACTTACCTCTATGTAAATTAAATACCTTTTACTTATTAATAGCGCTGAACTAACGAATTAGCAACTAGTAACTTAGGTCTATTGGCCTTTTTACGGCGTTATCAGCTATGTTATGTGAAACAATTACATGACAAAAGCTTTGCTTTGTATGAATCCCCAACAAAGCGCTGCAACAGTCTTCCTGAAAGCTTAATAAACCTTAGCCATGAAAAATGAAAATCGCGGTTAATATAAAAAATCACTTAAACTCAATATTAAAGTTACGTAAACTTGCCACACCTATTTTTATTTATAAGTTATTCATGTCTAGAGCCATTTGCCAACAATGCCACCGGCCGGAAAAAGCGTGTATTTGTGCTTTTGTAAGTCGTGTTGATAATCAAATTAATGTTGTTGTTTTGCAGCACCCAAGTGAAGTTAAGCAGAGTAAAGGTACTGTGACTTTGCTGCAACAATCATTATCACAATGCGAAGTTATCGTTGGAGAATCATTTGAGGACAATAAGCAATTAAATAGATTGTTGAGTCAATATGGTGAACAAATCGCTTTGCTGTACCCAAGCGAACAAGCGCTAGCCGTTGACTTTTCGAAGCCTAGGGGACATGACGTTAACGATAAAAAGGTTATAACAGCAGATAATGGTGTTAAATGTATTGTGATACTGGATGGAACATGGAAGAAAGCTTATCGGATGTTTATGCTTAATCCTTGTTTACATCATATTAAACACCTAACGTTACCCGTCGGTATTGAAAGCTTGTACGATATTCGTAAAACTAAAAAAGACAATGCCTTATCGTCTTTGGAAGCCTGTTGCCATATATTGGCTCGCTTAGAAAATAAGCCCGAGAAATTTCAAGCCGTGTTAGATGGTTTTGTAAAATTTAATCGATTTCAGCAATCCTTTAATCAACACTGTTAGATTTATTTGTGATGTCTAATTAGTTATTTTCAGTTTTAATGTATATTAGAAAGTGCTAATGTAACTTAGAGCATATTATCAACCTTTAATTAAGGAACCTCATGTCAAATTCGGCCATTAGTGGGCTATTAACCGCATTGTTTATCTCAACAAGCTTAATGGCATTTGCTGAACCAGATAAAAAGCGTGAAGATCGCGAACCAGAAGCCGCGACTGGTGTTATTAAAAAACAAACGGTTTATGCTGAACATGCCATGGTTGCGGCGGCAAACCCCTATGCCAGTAAAGCCGGTTTTAATATGCTAAAGCAAGGCGGTAGCGCGGTTGATGCTGCTATTGCGGTGCAACTAGTTTTAACGTTAGTTGAGCCGCAATCCTCTGGTATAGGTGGCGGCGCGTTTATATTGCATTGGGATAAGCAGTCTCAGCAGTTAACCACATTTGATGGCCGAGAAACCGCGCCAGCGTCTGCAACTACCGATATGTTTTTAGATGCTAATGGTCGTACTATGCCTTGGATAAAAGCCGTTGTAGGTGGTCATTCTGTCGGTGTTCCGGGGGTTTTAGCTGGCCTGAAAAAGGCCCATGATAAATACGGTAAACTCCCTTGGTCTGTGTTGTTCAATGATGCCATAACCTTAGCTGAAGATGGTTTTATTGTTTCACCAAGGCTAGAAAAGTTGGTTGCGATGGAGTTTAATCCAGGTATCACCAAACTAGCGACCATTAAGGGCTACTTTTTCCCTAATGGTCAGCCGGTAAAAGCCGGTCAGCGACTTAAAAACCCTAAGCTGGCAAATGTTTATCGTAGTCTGGCAAAAGAGGGCATTAGTGCGTTTTATCAAGGTTGGATCGCGAAAAAAATAGTAAATGCGGTACAGAACTCAGCCATTGCTCCAGGGCGTTTAACGCTTGCTGATATGAAAAATTATCAAGCGCAGGAACTACCCGCAGTTTGTGGTCCTTATCGACAATATCAAGTATGTGGCATGGCGCCACCAAGCTCAGGTGGTGTTGCGGTGATACAAATTCTGGGTCAGCTAGAGCAATTTGATATTGCAAAATTATCGATGGCAGATGCAGAGTTCGCGCATTTATTTACCCAAAGTTCTCGCTTAGCGTTTGCCGATCGCAACCGTTATATTGCCGATAGTAATTTTGTTGCAGTGCCAACCCAAGGCTTAATTTCAAAACCTTATATGGCAAAACGAGGGAAGTTAATTAATAGCGAGCAAGATATGGGCATGGCGCAAGCGGGAACTCCTCAAGGAGCACTTGCGCAAGCAGATGATAATGCCTTTGAATTGCCATCAACCAGTCATATCTCCATTGTTGATCAAGAGGGCAATGCCATTTCGATGACCACGAGTGTAGAAATGGGCTTTGGCTCAGCGGTAATGGTGGAAGGTTTTATTTTGAATAATCAATTAACTGATTTTTCTCTGTCACCAAAAAGAAACGGTCAATGGGTGGCAAACCGTTTGCAGCCAGGAAAAAGGCCGCGCAGTTCAATGGCGCCTATGATGGTTTTTAATCAAGATAAGTCACTTAAACTCGTGCTTGGCTCACCTGGTGGTAGCCGGATTATTAATTATGTTGCGCAAACCATGATCGCTATGCTCGATTGGCAATTAGATCCACAGTCTGCCATCAACTTACCTCGGGTAACCAATCGCAATAAAGTTACGACGTTAGAAAGAGGAACTAATTTAGTCACTATTAAACCGGCATTAGAAGCTAAAGGTCACAAAGTACTGGTGCGTGATTTAAATAGTGGTATTCAAGCGATTGAGGTCACTAAAGAAGGTTTAAGAGCTGGTGCAGATCAACGCCGAGAAGGGCTTGCTCTGGGCTTTTAATATATTTTGATATTAAAAAAGCCAGCATTTGCTGGCTTTTTTTTTAAACTATATTTAATTGCGATAAAACCGTTAAGTTATTGCTATCAAAAATTAAAATTTAGTGGTATCGGTAAATAAACCGACTTTTAAATCGGTTGCGGTGTAAATTACTCGACCGTCTACAGAAACAGTACCGTCAGCAATCCCCATAAATAATTTACGTTTAATAACGCGTTTTAAAGTAATTTTGTAAGTTACTTTTTTGGCTGTTGGTAGGATTTGGCCAGTGAATTTTACTTCGCCGACACCTAGGGCGCGACCGTGACCTGGACCACCTGACCATGCTAAATAAAAGCCGGTTAATTGCCACATGGCGTCTAAACCAAGACAACCTGGCATAACAGGGTCGCCTTTAAAATGACAATCGAAGAACCATAAATCAGGGGTAATATCTAACTCTGCGATAATTTCGCCTTTGCCATGTTCGCCACCATCGTCATTGATGCTAACAATTCTGTCCATCATTAACATGTTGTCAGAAGGCAATTGGCTGTTACCAGCGCCAAACATTTCACCAGTACCTGCTTTTACTAGGTCTTCTTTTGTGAACGAATTTTTTTGTTCCATGAGGTCACTTACATCTATTGAGAATTTTAAAGGCGTTACTTTAGCGAACACTTGTACGCTAAACAACTCCGAACAGTTAAATAAATGCATATTTCACTTAACAACGGGGGAAATATTTGTCAGAATTGGTTATGCGTAACCTGGTGATTAATAAGTAGTGAAAAGGTAAGGTACTGATGAATATAAAAAAGAAAGCGTTAACGAATGCTGAGAAGCAGAAGCGTTATCGCGAACGACAAAAAGATCGTGGGAAAAAGGAAATGCGCGGTTATTTGTCACCAGAAGCGCAAAAATGCTACGAATTGATAGCCGAGCAAACAAAATGGAACGACAGCATTATCTTAAGTAATGCCGTTAGGCTAACTTATGCAGCCTATAAAAATGGCCAAATTGGTCTCTTAAATAACTGGTTGAATAAGAATGAACTATAGTCCTAGCTTATTTTAAGTTTGATAAGTAAGTTAAATCGATAAAAAGCGCGATTTAGATTGTGTTAAAGGGCAATTCGCTATATTCTTTTTGTCTAATATTAGGCTGTTTCTAAAGAAACTATAAGGTAATTCTACGTTGATAAATGTTTTGTTAGTTGATGATCACGAGTTGGTTCGTACTGGAATACGAAAAATCCTAGACGAAGTGAAGGGACTTAAGGTTATTGGTGAAGCCAAAACGGGCGAAGAAGCGGTGCAGTTTTGTCGTAAAACTGAGCCTAATGTTGTGCTAATGGACATGAATATGCCAGGCATTGGTGGCTTAGAGGCGACGAAAAAAATTATCCGTTATGCCCCTGATGTTAAAGTCATCGTATTAACTGTGTATTGTGAAGACCCGATTCCAACGAAAGTGATGCAAATTGGTGCCGCGGGTTACTTAACCAAAGGTGCTGGTCCGGATGAAATGATCAATGCCATTCGCGCGGTAAATAGCGGTCAACGTTATATCACTCCGGAAATTGCTCAGCAAATGGCCTTAAGCCAGTTTAAATCAGCGGATGAAAACCCTTTCAATAGTTTGTCAGAGCGTGAGTTACAAATCATGTTGATGATCACGCGAGGCGAGAAAGTGCCTGATATCTCTGAGCAATTGGTACTGAGCACTAAAACCATTAATAGCTATCGTTATCGTATGTTTGAAAAACTTAATGTTGGTAATGATGTCGAATTGACTCACTTAGCTATTCGCCATGGCATGTTAAAAACCGAAGCTTTGTAACCTTGTCTACAGAACACCAGTCAAATGATGATGTAACATTTGACCATAAAGCCTTTCTAGCTGCTGTATCTGAACAAGCCGGGGTATATCGTATGTACGATATTACCCAAACGGTAATTTATGTCGGTAAAGCCAAGCAACTTAAAAAACGTTTATCAAGTTACTTTCGTAAAGATGTCGGCAGTAACAAAACCCGTGCGCTGGTTAAGCAAATAACAGCAATTGACGTCACGGTCACGCATACTGAAGGTGAAGCGCTGATCCTTGAAAATAATTATATTAAGAAGTATCAACCTAAATATAATATTTTACTGCGCGATGATAAATCTTACCCTTATTTACTTATTACCGATCACAAACACCCTAAATTAGGCCTGCATCGCGGTGGCAAAAAAATTAAAGGTGATTATTTTGGCCCGTACCCAACGGTAGGTGCAGTTTGGGAAAGTTTGCGTTTAATGCAGAAACTTTTTCCATTACGACAATGCGAAGATAGTTATTATCGCGCACGCAGCCGTCCTTGTTTACAGCATCAATTAGGGCGATGTTCTGCCCCCTGTGTTGATAAAATATCGCCAGATGACTATCAGCAACAGGTTCAGCTGGCGAAACTATTCCTTAAAGGCAAAAGTTCAGCGGTTATTGAGTACCTAGTTGAAAAGATGGAAGTGGCAAGTAAGGCATTAAATTTTGAGCACGCGGCAAAATATCGCGACCAAATTGTCACCTTACGCAAAGTACAGCAACAACAGTTTGTCAGCGGTAGTGCAGCTGAAATGGATGTTATCGGCTTATATCGACACAAATCACAAGCCTGCATCCATCTATTATTTGTCCGTGAACAAAAAATACTCGGCAGTAAAAGTTACTTTCCTACTGTGCCTACTGACACTAGCGATGGTGAAATAATTGCGGCGTTTATTAGCCAGCATTATATTGGTAATGAGCTGAACTCTGGTGTTATTCCGAAAGAAATTATTATTCCTGAAATTACTGAAAATTTATCAGACCTTATGCAAGTGATAAGCGCGCAAGCTGAACATGAGGTGAAAATATCTCATAATGTGCGTACTGAGCGCGCACAATATCTTAAATTAGCCTGCACTAATGCCGAAACCGCTATGGTGACTAGAAACTCGCACAAAGAATCAATGCAGGCGAGGTTTTCTGCATTAAATGAGGTGTTTGAACTGCCGAATGGTATATCTAGAATTGAATGTTTTGATATTAGCCATACCATGGGCCAGCAAACCGTGGCGTCAAATGTGGTATTCAATCAAGAAGGGCCATTAAAAAGCGATTATAGACGCTACAATGTCTATGGTATTACTCCTGGTGATGATTATGCCGCTATGGCGTTTGCATTAGATAAGCGTTATAGCAAAGTGACTAGCGAAGAAAAGATGCCAGATATTATTTTTATTGATGGCGGCAAAGGGCAATTGTCGAAAGCGGAAGAGTTTTTTGCTGGTATTGAACAAGTAAAAACACCGTTACTGGTGGGGGTTGCGAAAGGTGAATCGAGAAAGCCAGGCTTGGAAACTTTGATTTTAGCCGGAAGTCATCAATTGATTTCTTTGCCTTCGACATCGCCAGCATTACATTTAGTGCAACATATTCGTGACGAGTCGCATCGATTTGCGATTACCGGCCATCGAGCAAAAAGACAAAAGGTCAGTAAAAAGTCTACCTTGGAAACTATTCCGGGTATTGGAGCAAAAAAAAGGCAAGCGCTTTTACAGTACTTGGGAGGCTTACAAGAAGTTTTAAAAGCGGATAAAGCAACGTTAGAAAAAGTACCGGGTATCAGCAAATTATTAGCTGAAAATATTTATGATGCCTTGCATGACAATTAGCGCGCGATCTGTGTAAAATGTGTTGCAAGACGATTTACTCTCGATTAAATAACGATAAGAATATTAGATAGACTATGTGGACAATCCCCAATCAAATAACACTTTTTAGAATCATTTTAATTCCCGTTTTTATCGTGGTATTTTATTTACCAGTGTCTTGGAACCATTTTGGTGCTTTTGCGGTATTTTGGTTTGCTGCAATTAGTGACGCCTTAGATGGTTACTTGGCAAGAAAACTTAATCAGTCGTCGGCTTTTGGTGCTTTTATTGATCCCGTTGCTGACAAACTGATGGTGATTGCTGCTTTAGTTATCTTAATTCAAGATCTACAAGTTTGGTGGATATCGGTTTCGGCTATTTTAATGATTTCTAGAGAAATTTTTATCAGTGCCTTACGCGAGTTTATGTCATCACGTGGTAAAAGGGACGATATTGCGGTATCTCAATTAGGCAAATATAAAACTGCAGCGCAAATGCTCGGCATTATGGGATTAATTTGGTATCCAACCTATGATATTCCATTAATTTTATTTGAATTTCCGCATGAAATATTAATTTTTGCTGCCTATGGCTTCTATGCCATCGCAACTGTGCTGACATTTTGGTCAATGGTGATCTACTTTAAAGCCGCTTGGCCAGAACTGACCAAGTAATTAGTGAGTAAATTAACCTTGAAATTGCGCTATTTAGTTAAAAAAACACCAGATTAGTCGCTTTTTGAGCAGTCGAAATAAAATTGAAATTAAATGGTTGACTCATCAGTTTTTCAATGTAGAATGCGTTTCCAGTTGACAGGGAGTCAACAGATGAAGCGGCTGTAGCTCAGTTGGTAGAGCATCACGTTGCCAACGTGAATGTCACGAGTTCGAGTCTCGTTAGCCGCTCCAAATTCTCTTTAGAGAATATTCTAAGGAATACTACCTTACTCGTAGTTGATGAAATTGGCGGGTTGGCAGAATGGCTATGCAGCGGATTGCAAATCCGTGGACCTCGGTTCGACTCCGGGACCCGCCTCCATTTTGCCCGGGTGGTGGAATTGGTAGACACAAGGGATTTAAAATCCCTCGCCGAAAAGCGTGCCGGTTCAAGTCCGGCCCCGGGTACCATTTCATTGTTACTGTAAGGTTGTTAATGCATGTTGGCACGTGCATGGAAATTAAGTTTAAAATTATGAAGCGGCTGTAGCTCAGCTGGTAGAGCATCACGTTGCCAACGTGAATGTCACGAGTTCGAGTCTCGTTAGCCGCTCCAAATTTTTAAACAGTAAAAACTGAATTTACTACAAGTAAATTGAGTAAATGAAGCGGCTGTAGCTCAGCTGGTAGAGCATCACGTTGCCAACGTGAATGTCACGAGTTCGAGTCTCGTTAGCCGCTCCAAATTCTGATGATGTAGTTCATCGAAGTAGGATACCAATTTCTACTATAAAAAATACTTCTCGTTGCCCGGGTGGTGGAATTGGTAGACACAAGGGATTTAAAATCCCTCGCCGAAAAGCGTGCCGGTTCAAGTCCGGCCCCGGGTACCATCTTCTTTATGAAGCAAGAAGTAAATTCAAAAAGTTTTATTTATTAAAACGCTCCGAAGCGGCTGTAGCTCAGCTGGTAGAGCATCACGTTGCCAACGTGAATGTCACGAGTTCGAGTCTCGTTAGCCGCTCCAAATTCTGATGATGTAGTTCATCAAAGTAGGATACCAATTTCTACTATAAAAAATACTTCTCGTTGCCCGGGTGGTGGAATTGGTAGACACAAGGGATTTAAAATCCCTCGCCGAAAAGCGTGCCGGTTCAAGTCCGGCCCCGGGTACCACCTTCTTAATGAAGCAAGAAGTAAATTCAAAAAGTTTTATTTATTAAAACGCTCCGAAGCGGCTGTAGCTCAGCTGGTAGAGCATCACGTTGCCAACGTGAATGTCACGAGTTCGAGTCTCGTTAGCCGCTCCAATTTATTACTTTGCTGTTCAATTCTTGTCTCTCCTAAGTAGCAAAAACAAAACCTTTGTTTATACATTTTTATTACACTTTAGTCGCTAAACTAGGCTACAAGCTAGGTATAATAGCATCTGCATTTTTATCTTTATTATCAATGACTCACTAAAATTTTAATTTCCCGATAAATTACCGAGAACCAAGTATGACATTACAAAAATCTATTCTTGCCAGTGCAATTGCATTGGCAGCTTTCAATGCACATTCTGCCTCTTTTCAATTAAATGAAACCAGTGCCTCAGGCTTAGGTAGAGCTTTTGCAGGTGACGCCGTTATTGCCGATGATGCCGCTGTTCTAGCACGCAACCCAGCAGCTATGGCACTGTTCGAGCAAGCTTCATTCTCTTTTGCCTCAACTTATGTCGACCCTGGTGTAGATATTAAAGGAGTTAATGCGCCTGAGCTGTTAGGTGAAAATTTTGATGTTAGCCAGCTAGATCAAAACGGCGTGGTACCGAGTGCAATCATACCAGCAATGTATTTTATAAACCCTGTTGATGAATCATTTGCTTATGGTCTTGGCATTAATTCAAACTTTGGCCTTAAGAGTGAATATGACAATGATTATGCTGCCGGCTCTATAGGTGGTAAAACAGACTTAAAAACCATTAATGCTAATGTAAGTGGCTCTTACCGTGTTAACGAGCAGTTGAGCTTAGGTTTAGGGCTTAATGTTGTTTACGGTGAAGCTGAGCTCGTTAGGCACGCTGGCAGGGCGCTAGAAAGTGGCGTTACTATTCCTGGTGTTGGCTTGGTTGTTCCACCTGTACCGGCAACAGCAGAAGTCATCAAAATGGAAGGAGATGATTTTGGTTATGGTTGGAATGTTGGCGCAGTATATGAAATCAATGCCGACCATCGCTTTGCGTTAACTTATCGTAGTAAAGTTGAACTAGCCTTTGAAGGCGATTTTACTGGTTTAGGCACGCCAACAGAAGACGGCAGCTTAACTATTGATATGCCAGCGATAGTTGAGTTTTCAGGTTTTCACCAGTTCACTCAGCAGTGGTCGACTCATTACAGTGTCATGTTTACCCAATGGTCTAGCTTTGAAAAATTAGAAGCGTATACCGGTGATGAGCTTGCCTTTGAAAAACAAGAAAATTTTGCGGACAGTTATCGTTTTGCATTAGGTGCATCTTATAGCGTAAATACAGCGCTTATTGTGAGAGCAGGTATTGCTTATGATCAATCAGCCGCTGTTGAAGATTATCGTTCAATTTCAATTCCTGATAGTGACCGACTATGGTACAGCGCAGGCGCAACTTATAAACTAACTGACAACGAAAGTATTGATTTTGGTATTTCGTACATCAATGGCGATAGCGTTGTCGTTACCGAAGAAGATGCTTTGCTGGGGCAATTACCTGAGTTGTTAGATCCCTTAGTTGCTAATAAAGATTGGAGTTTTACTTCTGAAGGAAATGCCTTACTTGTCGCGCTGCAATATAATATAAGCTTTTAAATGTATATTAGTTTTATTTGAACCGCTTAACTAATATAGCAATATAAAAAAAGCCAACCACATTAATGGGTTGGCTTTTTAATAGCTAGTTATGAGCGGCGACATTACCAAGTGGTGAGTAAAGCTTTCGCCTGTTCTTTTTCGGCAAAATCTTGTGGGCTGTCTATCGCCTCAATCAAGTAATTTTTCGCTTCAACCATTCTATTTAATTTGTGCAAAGTAATGGCTAAATGATACTTAATCTCGGCATTATCATACTCTTTAGTTAAGGCATATCTGAAGAGCGCTAACGCTTCATTGTGGTTACCTAGGCGACTTTCAATCCAAGCATAAGTATCTATTATGGCAACATTGTCTTTTAGGTAAGAGTAGGCTTGAAAAGAATATTGACGTGCCTTTTCTGTCTCATTAAGTGAAAAGTAAATGTTTGCAACATTGTTAAGCAGTATCGGCAGTTGGCCATGTTTAGTGATTAATTGCTCATATTTCTCTGCCGCCAACTTGAGGTTGCCTGAGTTTTTGTAGCTGTCGGCTAATGATATTTCTATTGCGAGATCATTAGGGTATTTTTTAAGCCAGTTAAGTAAATGCGGAATAACTTGCTCTAATTGATTTTCCTTATTAAAACTACGATACAAGCCTAGAATTGCTTGTTTTTGATCTGAGAACTTGAGGGCAGAAAAATAATGTTGTTTTGCTTTTTTAATATTGTTTAATGCAAAGTATAAGTCGCCCAAAAACACTTGCTCTAAACTTTTACTTGAGGTTAATTTTGCAATGTTTTCAATCAGGTTGAGTGCAAGCTGCTCATTTTTATCTGCAATTACTAAGTTTACTAATCCAATATGTGCTGAGACTGAGTTTTGATCGGCGACAATGGCTTTTTTATAAGATTGAATTGCACTGGCACTATCTCCAGCGGCCAACTGGGCTTTTGCCAGTATGTTGTAGGCCGGA
The DNA here is from genome assembly GCF_057553355.1 of Colwellia sp. SU-HH01172. Classification (NCBI taxonomy): domain Bacteria; kingdom Pseudomonadati; phylum Pseudomonadota; class Gammaproteobacteria; order Alteromonadales; family Colwelliaceae; genus Colwellia; species Colwellia sp. SU-HH01172. The sequence goes on from NZ_BAAJMB010000002.1 coordinate 44,745, forward strand.
GACTTATCAAATGACCTTTTGACAAATTCTCTTAAGGCTAATATGGCCTGTTCGTGCAAGTTCCGGCGCTGATAAAGACCGGCAATTAATCGTAGCGCGTCTAATGAATTTGAATTTTGCCCAATATACAAATCCACAAGTTCAATTGCCTTGGGCAGCATGTTGTTACGGACCATAACTTTTACATATTTAGTCAAGATGTAATAATTATTGGGGGCTTGTGCGTGCGCTTTTTCTATCCATAAAGAGGCATTTTGATTATCTTTTTCATATAAAAAAGTGTCAGATATTTCGGCCATAATTAAGGCATTTTGTGGAAATTTTATCAGTTGCCCATTAAGAAAGTTTCTTGCACTTTCTGTTTTACCTTCAATGATATCCATTCTTGCTAGGTGCACTATTGCAGCAATATTTTCAGCATCAAGCGTTAATGCCTGCTGAAAGGCTTTTCGCGCGGCAACAAATTGTTTATTCCAGCCATATAATGAGCCTAATTTTTGTTGAAAATAGCTTTCTTTAGGAAATTGCTCGGTGAGCTCTGATGCAATAATGATTGCTTGCTCAAATGCATTGCTTTTTTCATATGAATCAATCAGTAAGAGTTTTACTTGGATGTTGTCTAATTTATTACTCTTAATACTAAGTAGGGCGTCAATTGCAGATTGATATTCGCCAGATTGCATTTTACTGCGAGCCAAATTACTGATCCCTACCTCAGAGGTTGGGAACATAGTTAATACCTGCTTGAAGTAGCTTTCGGCTTTTTCTGAGTCTTTTAATTGCAAATAGGTCATGCCGAGTAAGGTTAAAATATTGGCATCATTGGGGTGTGCTAAATTAGCTTTTTTTAATAAGTTTTTAGCCGTTGTTGGTTGCCCTTGCTTTAGGTTGATGCGTGCTATCATTCGCACAGAATCAAGGTGAAATTCAACATAAGTTAGGTATTTTTCTAAGTACCTTTTGGCGTCAGTATAGTTTCCGAATTGAAAGTTGGTGATGCCGGCCAAAAAATAATAATCAGGCGTGTTTTTCATTACTTCATCGGGAACCGCGGCTAAGGTTGCGATAACTTCCGTTAATTTGTTACCGCCGTCCTTGTCTGAAGGCGTTTGTAAACTAGCGTTAATTAACGCTTTTAAATAGCCGGCTCGTGGTTCGTTTGGAATATCAGCGAGAATAAAGTCAACGTGTGGCTCAGCTATGGCATATTCCTGTAAACCGATATGTAACATGGCTTTTGTTAATCGAGCGGCCATATGGGTGTCATCTATGCTTAACGCCTTATCTATTGCTGTAATGGCAGCATTGGTATTACCAAGTTGAGAGAGGATATTTGCTTTGAAAATCCAACCGTTGATGAATGGTTTTATACTGGCAACTGACTGTTCTGCATACTTCAATGCTATTTGAGGTTTTAGGGATATAAGTGCAATTTGTGCGCGGCCAAGTAATGCGATTTGATTTTGCGGAGATAGCACTAAGGCTTCTGCAAATGTGTTGTCTGCGGAGCGATATAACTTTTGTCCTATTTGTGCCTGACCTTTATAAATAAGTAATTCAGTTTCTATTTTGTTGCCTCTATTACCTGCTTTGGTAACACGCATAGCATCGTCATATTTATGTTGTAAGACATAGGCATGGGCATAGAGTGTCACTAAACGGTTTTTATCGGCATTATCGAGACGGGCTTTATCTAGTTCGATTTCTGCTAACGCACCATTGCCTTGCTCTAGTAACGCCTGGGCGAGTAAGATTCGAGAAGGTAAATGATCTTTTTGCTGCTGTAGGGCATTTTTAAGGTGGATTATAGAGGTTTCTATTTCTTCGTTTTGAAATGCAATTAAGGCGTTTTCATATAACTTACTGGCGGCTTCTTCTGCATTCACTTGTAAAGTCAGCACAGCAAAAAAAATGATAATAAATTTTTTTAACGCTTCTATACTACTTCTGAGTATAGAAAAGTGCTGGAATATCAATTTGTTCATAATAAGATCCATTTTCAATATAGAGGCTATATTGCAATAGTTGATTTGCCCGTTTGCAATTATGTTAATAACTTTTACCTAGCTAAGCTAGTGAAATTGGAGTAATTATCATTTTATCGTTCGCTAATTTTTAATGGCAGATATTTTCTGGGCTAATGGGATGAAAACTAAAGCGATGGCGGATTTTATTTGTTGTGCTAAAATTACTGTCGAGTATTTTTACACTTTATGCTTTTTAAGCAGTTTTTAATTTTAAATTGCAGTTAAGTGTTTGTTTTTATGTGTTAAATGTTTGTTGGCTCGGTAATTGCTTTTAAGCGGTATACGGAAACACAATTATGAATGATGAATAATTAGTTAATTTATCAAATTCGAAAGTTGTACAACATTAATTGGAATATTATGATGTCGATGATAAAAATTGGATTAAAAACATTAGGCTTTGCCGCATTACTTGCTAGCACAAGTGTTTATGCTACAACGATAAATGTTGGGGGCTCTACAGTCTCAGTTGATGATAGAGAGTCAGCTGGTGACAGAGACGCAAATGGTCGTGATAGCACGTATAATATTGATCAAATGGATGTTACTTGGTCTGCTGACAATACTATTACCGTTGATATTTTTACCAACTTCGCTAATTTTTCCCATAACAATAATACCGAAACTCATAATAACGAACATAATTATTATGGTGAGAAAATTGTATACGGTGATTTGTTAATTGGTATCGATAATGGTTCTTCGTTTAATTATGCCTTTTCTTTAGGTGATATGAGAACTAGCCAAGATGCATTTGGTGGTACTGATGTTGGTGGCTTGTATGAAATAGATGGTACAACAACGTCTAGAGAACACCATACTAACAGTAATGGTCGTGCGCGTTATGATGGCGATATTTTTGGTAACACCGTTGGCAATGAAATTGGTAACAATACTTCTTGGGGTGTAAGCCACGGGAAAATCAGTTTTACCTTTAACGTTGCTGGTTTGAGTGTTTTTGAAAATGCTAGTACATTAGCGTTAAGTTGGGCCGAGTCATGCTTTAATGATGATGTTGGTGGTGTGTTTGAGCTAAGCAGAACTCGTCCTGCAGATGTGCCGGAGCCAGCAACAGTTGTACTTATGTTACTTGCATTAGCAGGTATTGCATATCGACAAAAAAATAAGCGTGATTCATTTTCGGCATAATATTTCAGAAATTACGCTAATTTAAAAAAGCCAAATGCAAATGCATTTGGCTTTTTTTGTTTTACTCATAACTTAATTGCTTCTTACTATTGAATTTTTACTGTTTGTTATTGGCCCATTTTCTTGTCTTAATGTTGTGTAGAAAAGGGCAATCATCACGCTTTAGTCTGCCTCATAATAGCGTGATAAAATAAGTAAAATTTTTTGACATGTTTTTTACAATATAATGATAATTCAAGGTTAATAACAGCAGCATTATAAATGGAGGTAATGTTATACTGTTGACAATAAAGAGATGTTTCAATAGCAATTTTTTTACATTTGGAGGTTTTTATGGCGCAGCAAGGTTCTGGTGGTAATGTCTTGGCGGCACTTTGTAGTATTTTCATTCCTGGTTTAGGGCAGTTGGTACAAGGTCGGATCATGCCGGCTATTTTATTCTTTGTTTTCTGGACTATTGCCGGTGCCTTAATGTGGGTAGGTATAGGTTGGATTTTACTACCTATTGTCTATATTTGGTGCATTATTGATGCGGCTCGATACACAAGTCGAGGTGGTCATGATTAAGCCTGTAACTAGCCCTTTAAAACGACTGCAAAAATATACGCTGATGGTTGTGGCCACGGTTGCGATGTTGGGTTGTCAGTCAGCGTATTACTCGGCAATGGAAAAGGTTGGCGTTCATAAGCGTGATATTATGTTAGATCGCGTAGAAAATGCTCAAACGGCTCAGCAAGACGCCCAGCAACAATTCAAATCAGCACTTGATCAGCTTTCTCAATTAATAAATTACGATGGTGGTGATTTAGCGGCGCAGTATGAATTGGTCAATGACCAATATGAAGCAAGCAAAGCTTCTGCCGAAGAAGTTGGAGCTCGTATTAGTGCGATTGAAAGCGTCGCCGATGCATTATTTGATGAATGGAATGATGAAATTCAACAGTACTCTAGTGCGAGTTTAAAGCAACAAAGCCAACAAAAAATGAGAAAAACTCAGCGTAACTATCAAAGCTTAATCAAATCTATGCATAGAGCAAAAGATAGAATGGCGCCGGTATTATCAGCATTAAAAGACAATAGTTTGTATCTAAAGCATAATTTAAATGCCCAAGCTATTGGTGCCTTGCAAGGCGAATATAAAACCATTAAACGTGATGTTGAGTCGTTAGTAGCTGAAATGAGCAAGGCGATTGAGCAATCACAACAATTTATTGATTTGCTTCAACCTGAGTAGTTGTATTGATTATTATGCGGATCATAGTAAAGTTGCTATGGTCCGTTTTTAATGATTTTAGTTTGTTAAATATCTATTGCACCATTCAATAAAATCACAGAATTATTATTCGTTGTAAAGTATAGGAATGTACGATGAGGTCCCTTGTCAAAAAATTAAGTAAAATTATCGCCATCACTTTTTTCACCTTGTACTGTTTAATTTGGTTATTTTCACCGGTAATCGTTAATTATGTTATTAATAATCATGGATTACCTCAGGGTTATTCTCTTACGTCTGACTCGACTGTTCGTTACAACCCGTTTACGGCGCATTTAACGATTAGTGATTTGGAAATGCAGCTTGAAAATCAAACGGCGGTGTTAAAAGTAGCTAAGCTTGATGCGGAGTTGCATTTGCACCAATTACTATTTGATCGTATTTATCTTGCTGAATTTGAGGTTAATGGCATTTACATTCCTGTCGTTCTGACTGAAACATCATTGACGGTTGCTGGCTTTGATTTGTTAGCCAAAGAGAATGACGCATCGAACGCGGAACAGGAAGCTCAGCAACAAGATAGCAGCGAAGAAAAATCAACATTTGCTTACCAGCTTGTTATTCCAAAATTTAATTTAACTAATGCTATTATAGAGTTAGAGCATTTAGGTCAAAGCCATCGTCTTGAACTAGATTCACTTTCGCTTGCTAGTGTTTCACTTTCTCAACAATCACAAGACTTAGAGTTATTATTATCAAGTCACATTAACCAAGCGCCATTAAATCTAGCCGTTAATGCTGGGCTAGTCCAGCAACAAGGTTTGGTACAAGTTGAATTAAACCTTGGTGAATTTTCTCTACATCACTTGCAAGCCTTTTTGCCAGAAACATTAAAGGCATTAAACGGAAAGTTAAGTTATTCGAGTGCAATAAATATTGAATTATCAACCGAGAAAACATTACTTAGTTTTGATAAATTCTTATTTGCCGTTGATAACTTTCATGTTGAACAAGATGGCCTAGCCGTTGATGTTGCAGATCAGCAAATAGAAAGTAACGAGTTGTCGATTGAACTGATGACGGAAACCCCTGTTAATGTTAACGCTGTTTTGGCTGCTGAAATTAATGAAGTTTCAGTACAGACGCTGGCTGATAAAGGCCGCTTAGCTAACATTGAAAGTATTGCTGTTGAGAATATATCGGCAAAATTTGCCGAAAATACGCCGAATATTGCCATAGGTACGCTTACTGTTGGCGAAGGTGTATTTTCTCAACATATGACAAGCGAATTGCCTGCTTTGGCATCCTTTAAACAGCTGGCATTAAATGATATTGGCTATGAGCAAAATAATGTCTCTATTGACAATATTACAATTTCTGGATTAATTGCCAATTTATTATTAGATGAGAACAAGCAATTGTCAACGCTGGTTGCCCTTGAGGGTAAAGAAGTATCAGGGGGTGAAGAACATCGCTCAACAGGTGAATCCGCAGCAGAAGAAAAAGCACTGGCTGAAGATGTAAATGAAGCGGGTGGTGAATCGACACTGGCATTTAGTTTAGGTGAATTCAAATTGCTCGATGCAGCGCAGATCGACTTTAAAGATAAAAGCGTTACCCCGCATTACGAGCGAAATGTGCAAATTGACACTTTGTCTCTAGCATCAGTCAATACTGCAAAACCTGAGTTGGAAAGCATATTTAATTTAAAAGGTAAAAGCGACAAGTATGCAAATTTTGACGTTAAAGGACGTGGTTATCCTTTTGCTGAAAAGCAGAGTTTTCAGCTCGATGCCTTAATAAAGGAAGTCAGCTTGCCGAGTGTTTCGAGTTATATTAAGGATGCCTTGAAATATGAAATAGAAAGTGGTCAACTCGATGTCACAATCGCAGCAGGCCTCAATGGCAGTGAAATTGATGGCGATGTTGACTTGCTGCTTAGAGGGGTCGATTTTACCGCCGCTGATGACCATGAAGCTGGTACAGTGACCGACCAAACCAGTGTGCCATTTAATGTCGCTTTAGGTATGTTGAAAGACTCGGATGGCAATGTTGAATTGTCGGTGCCGTTATCAGGAGATACCAGCTCACCGTCATTTGGTTTTACCGGTTTCTTAACGTTACTCGTTAAACAGGCAACCATGTCTGCCGCTAAAGATTATTTGATCACTACCTTTGTGCCTTATGCAAGTGTGATGAAAGTGGCGATGGCTGCGGGAGAATTTGCCTTAAAACTTCGAATAAATGATTTAAATTACTTACCGCAGCAAGTTGAACTAAGTCCTGAGCAAATTGAATTTAGTCGTCAAATGTCGGTTATGTTGCAAGAACAGCCAGACATTAATGTGAAACTTTGTGCGATTGCAACACCTGCTGATATTGGTGTCACTAGTGCTGAGCAAGCGCATCTTGCGGATAACGTGCAACGCCTGAAAGTTATATCTCAACAGCGGGTTGATACCTTTAAAGCTTATATGGTCGAACAGTTAAATGTTAACTCGGCAAAGCTTTTACTTTGTACACCACAAATAGATTCAACAACGGATGCAAACTCGAGAATTGAATTTGTTATTTAGTCTCTAGCGCTTGAAACTTACTGGAGCTTTATGCAACTTTTTACTTTATTGTTGCTGTAAGCTCCTAAACTCGTTAAATATTTGATAAAGCGCAGGGATAAAGCTCGCTTTTTATTAATTTTCCTTTTAAGGTATTCAAAACAGACACTTTTAGGTGCCGATTGAATATTAACCTGTCCAGATTATCTAATATTATTTTCTTCGAGTTGATTCGTTTATTTAAAACTAAACGTGGCTTATTAGCCTTACTGGCATTTGCCACGATTTGGTTTATTATTCTTTACTATTTTGTTAGTTCCGCTGCTGGCATTGTCACTTCAGCCTCTTTTGAACGTATGGCTCAAGAACTGTTTGGAGTGCTAGGGTTATCTGCACTGCTTGAATGGCCGGTACCTGAATATGCCATTTATTGGTTAGTCGCCATTTATTTCTTTCCTATATTTTCGGTACTAGCGTGTAGCGATCAAATTTGCTCTGACAAACAACGAGGTACGTTGCGGTTTATTACTCTGCGTTCGACCCGATTAGAGCTGATCTTAGGCCGCTATTTGGGGCAATTATTTATTATTGCTATCTTAGTCGCCATTACGCTTGTTGCAACTATGATATTGGCAAGCGTGCGTGATATGTCGCTTTTATTAGCGAGTGTGAAAATATCAAGTAAGTTATGGCTGGAAATCATGATTGTTGTTATGCCTTTTATTGCCTTGATGTCGTTGCTTAACACCTTAGTTAACTCGTCGAGATTAGCGGTTGTTGCTGCGACACTTTTTTTCGGATTAGGCCCGTTGCTTGTTACGTTGATAAGCTACCAATTTGGTCAAGATTTTTATCTAAACTCAATTTTTCCTGGTGGCCAAATAACCAGTATTTTATCGCAGAATAGTCTTGATGGCGGCCATTACTTATTACCCTTATCACAGACTTTTATAATACTTGTTATGAGTACCATTGTGATGAAGAGGGCTGCAATATGAGTGCAATTATTGAAGTCAGCCAATTGTGTAAGCATTATGGTGACAAACAAGCGTTAAACAATGCGGAATTTAGTTTATCAAAAGGTGCACCTGTTGCCTTAGTTGGGCCAAATGGTGCTGGTAAAACCACGCTATTTAGCTTGCTCTGTGGTTATATTCGTCCGACTTCCGGTGATATTAAAATATTCTCAGAAACACCGGGAAGCGCAAAATTATTTGGCCGATTATCTGCGTTGCCACAAGATGCACAATTAGATCCTCGCTTTTCTATTGCTAGCCAACTAATGTTTTATGCGCGTTTGCAAGGCATGAGCCGCGCTGTCGCAAAGAAAGATACTGACCGAGTCTTAGATATGGTCGGTTTATCAGAGGTTATAAATAGTCGTCCGAGTGAACTCTCTCATGGTATGCGTAAACGAGCGACTATTGCGCAAGCACTGCTAGGTAGCCCTGAAATAGTTATGCTAGATGAAGCCACTGCAGGTTTAGATCCCGCTAATGCGAAAGATATTCGAGCCATAGTCGCTGAACATGCTGACAGTACGCTTTTTATTCTAAGCTCTCATGACTTGAGTGAACTAGAGCGATTATGTGAGCAAGTTTTATATTTAAATAATGGCCAGTTAAACCATCACCAAGCGTTAAATTCTGCTGACAGTGAGCGTTTTATCACTTTACGAATGAAGCAAGAATACGAAAATATTGCACAACAGCTCATGACCATTCCAGGTTTGTCGGACGTCTCTGTTACGCAGGATAAAGAATATTTATTATCGATTAGTGGCGAACAAGGCAATAGCAATGTTGAATTAGCCCTGCTCAAGCTCCTACAAGAGAATAACTGGTCTTATGCCCAACTAATAAATGGTAAAACATTGGAAAATCAACTGTTTTAGCGCTTTCTATTTTACCGCCGGCATAAATTCACCTTCGAGGCTGGCGGGAATTTGGCCATTTTTAAGATTATTTAGCCATTGTAAGTAATCAGCGTGTGACATAGGTTTAGCGTAATAGTAACCTTGACCTATATCACAACCAAAGGCTCGTAGTGTTTCCTCATCTAAGGCGCTGTTAATGCCTTCTGCAACAACTTCCAAGTTTAAACCTTTTGCCATTTTTACCGTTGTTTCGGCAATAACTTTACGTTTACTATCACTGCAAACATTTTCAACAAATTCTCGGTCAATTTTTAATTCTTGAAATGGCAGTTGACTAATTTGCGACATTGACGAGTAGCCAGTACCAAAATCATCAATACTGATTGTGATCCCTAAACTAATTAGTTTTTCTATAGTTTTAACTGCGACACTATCCTCAGAAAATGACAATGATTCTGTTAATTCAAAGATGATCTTTTCGGCTTTTATATCGACCCGATTAATTATTTCATCGACGGCAGCAAAAAAATTGGGTTGCACTAAGTCTTTACCGCTAATATTTATGGAAATCATGTGATTAAGCCCTGTTTCCTCAGACAAGGTCACTTGCTGCTGTAATGCGGTCTCAATAATCCAAAGGGTCAATGAAGGCATTAAACCAAAATCTTCGGCAATGGGAATAAATAGCTCCGGAGAAACAAAGCCTAACGTTGGGTGCTGCCAGCGGATCAAGCATTCACTACTACAGACTTTATTGGTCTTTAAATCGACTTGCGGTTGATGATATAGCTTAAAACCTTGATTGGCTATCGTCTGCTGAAGGTCCATCGCCAATTGGATAGAAGATGGTGTATGGTGATTATCAGGAGCGGCAAAATAATCCCACTTATTTTGGCTCAATTCCGCACTTTTTGCTGCCTGTGAGGCATTTTCAACTAATAAATCACTGGTTGTTCCATGCTCAGGGTAATTGGCAAGCCCAACATAGGCAGATAACGGCAATTTAAGCTCTCTTAAATAAAAAACTTCACTAGCAGCGTCTTGAATTGATTTTACAATCAGGGAAATATCCTGTTGGTTGGTATCATTATTGATAGCTAAAGCTAGACAGTTACTTTCTAAAAAGCATAATTTTTCATTTTTATCGGTAATCGCAAGTATCGCGTCATTAAATCGAAATAATGACGATAGCTTTTGATATAAATGTTGGAAAAATTTAATGCGAGTTGGCTCATCTATATAAAGCTCTATGCGATTAAATTGCTCTGGCTTAACGACCACGATTGTTAAGTTATCCATATTATTTTCTAGTGCTTGTGCCACACAGTGATCTAGGTTGGTTTTGCGTGGTAAATGATTACTTTGATGATAAGCGATCATTTTTAGCTTTTCTTTTTCATTACGGCGAATACGCTCCGCAAGTGCAAAAGCCATAAAGGTGACTTCTATCATCACAGCAAATAGAAATGCATTACGGGTAAGGAAGCTATATTCAAGTTTATTTAACAAAACCATAGGTTGAATTACCGCTCCAATAAGTAACGGCAACCATGAAATAAAATAGAAGCGTGCCCAAGAAAAATCTCGTTTTAAACGATTAATAATTAAAAATAGGGCAACGATATAAAATAGTGGCTGTAAGGAGAAAAATATTTTTGTTTGCGTTAACTCGTTTAAAGAAAGTGAATATAGCGCGGTAACAAAAAAACCAAACACTAATATTAGAGACGCTTTATAGGCCCAATGTTTTAAATGTTCATACCGTAAAAAATATAAGGTAAACAATAATAGGGAAATAATCAGCAGAAAGTCGAAAAAGATTAAGTGCTGGTTTAACTGTTGCATAATGTGGTTAGAAAATAAGAAATAACCATAACCCGTTAGTGATGACAGCACAGTAAAGGCTGACAGCAAATATGAAATGTAAAGCAAATACACTTTATCTTTAGCGGCAAAAAATAGTACTAAATTGTATATTGCCATGATCAGTAAAATGCCGATGAAAGCGCCGTAAATCAATTGCGACAATAACAACCTTTGCTCAAAGTCTTCTGGAGTAAAAAGCAATAGCGGGATATTCGGTGGTCCTGAATTCTTGACGTGAATTAAATATTCACTTTGACCAAATTTGTTCAACTCTAATTTAGTGTTAGGGTAAACATTTTGGGATGAAACATTACCGTGATCTTGATTGCTGAATACTTTTCTGGGCGACGTTAATGGCTCAATGCGATAGACATCAAATATATCTAACATACTATGTTCGGCCATCAATATCAGGCTAGCAAGGGGAGGTGCTTTGCTTTGCGCGGTTGTTGAAATAGAAGTACTGCTAGTTTGAGCACTTGGATAATGTAAGGTTAGTCTTATCCAGTAGCTTTGATCTGCTAACGTATACGGAACTTTATTTAATTCGCTGTCAATGAAATCAGTATGTTGAAATATATTTTCAATGCTTTTACTATTTTTTGAATCAATGAAATAACTACTATCAATAGTGTAATAACTATTCTCTTTAGTAATGTCTTTTTGGTCGATAATGTTAATGATACTTGCGAAGCTAATAACAATACTTAGTAATATGATGGAAATTAGCGTAGTGAAAAGCCATTTACTGGCATTGAAAAATTGCAAAAAAATTACTCGTCTAAGTTAATGACTATTAAAGATTATTATTTTCTACCTATATAGATAATGTAGCAGAAATATTTAAAAGTAGGGATGTTTTTAGTCAGAATAAATAACATTAACTTCTAAAGTTGAATGATATTTATTTATTGTTGTGTGCTCATACGCAATTATAGGGCATGAATGTAAAACTAATAGGGAAATAGCGAGCTCACCCTTAAAATTAACTCCTTAGAAAAATATCACAGTATTTGTATGATAAAAGCATATTGATTTTAAAACCGTGACTATCTTTATCTCTGGTTTTAACCATTTCATCGTAGATATTATTGCTTTCAGCGATATGCGTTTTAAGTTGGTGCTGATTTTGTTTAGGCTGTAGCTTCATTTGTCAAAAAATTACCAGATACGTCATCGCAAAAAATAACATGTTTTAATAACTTGCCGAGTGATGTTATTCAATTTATGAGAAATAAATGATTAAAACCACTAAATTACTTTTGACGGTTAGTATCGTGTTTTCAATACTACAGGCTAATGCCAATGCTAATGAATTTCGAGACATAGTAAAGTGCCTTGTAAATGGAGACAAACCGGGTTTTGCTGTTTTACTGGTGCAAAAAGGTAAAACGGTTTATCGCGTGGCATTAGACCTAGCTGATCATAGCCGCAGCAATTTTGTCGTTGGTGAAAGGTAATAAGTTATCGTTGTCTGATACGTTAGACAAATTTATTCCAAAGCTAGATAGCTGCATCGTAAAATTAAAACTTGTAGTTATTTTGAGTCATACCGCAGGACTAGCTATTTAGTGATATTAGTGAAACCCTCGCGCAAAAGTTTATTGGTAACGACGCAGTGTCGAAGGGAAAATAAAAAACATAGTTTGGGAAAATGACAAGCTTTATGCCAGTGCCAATGGTGGTGTAAAAAGTGAACTTATCTTACGAGAGAATAATTCATTTTCCTATAAATGCACTGAGGATGACTTTGAGTTGCGCCAATCAGATGATGACTTTGGACTTATCCCGATAAACATTTATGGCGGGGAAAGAGGCTTCATAAGTTAGAATTAAATAAATTTGTGTGTTGTATAACACTAATATAGCGAGAAAAATAGCATATGCTAAGTTGGAAATTGGATATGAGCGTACTATGCAGAAAATGAAAAACTCAATTAAGGCTAAAGGTATCATTTTACTTTTAGTCAATATTTGGTTTGGTTTAGTGTTTTTTGCATTGCTATCCCAAGTATCAAGTTGGCTAACCAGCCATCATTTTCAAATGCATTTTTTTTCTCATATTAAATTTTTCACTCTTAGAATTTGGCTACCATGGGTAATATTAACTCCGGTGGTATTAGGCATTGCGAGAAAGTTTCCAATTATGCCAAAAAATTGGTTAAAAGCTTTGCTCTTACACGCAGTCTTTTTATTGATATTATCTTTAGTTGCTGGGTTACTCATTAGTTTCCATTATCACTTTTTTGAAAATATGGCACCCGGTATGGAAAACTATCAACCTTGGCAACATGTTGGACATTTTTTGTTTGGTGATAATATTTTCTTATTTAATACCATTATTTACACCATATTAGTGACTAATGTGAATATCAAAAATTTTTCACAAATTGCCCAGCAAAAAGCGCTCATAGCAAGTGAACTCAATAGTCAGCTGATGGAATCTCAATTGCAAACATTGAAAATGCAAATTAATCCTCATTTCTTGTTTAATACCTTAAATGTTATTTCTGTATTGGTGATGAAGTCAGAAAAAGAGCAAGCGATAGAGACGATAAATCGTTTGAGTAATTTCTTTCGAAATAGCCTAGATGATAAAGAGCAACAATGGCTACCCTTGAAAAAGGAGTTATTGCATGTTGAACAATATTTGGCGATTGAGCAGGTTCGATTTGGCGATAAAATCTGTATTGAAAAGCATATTGATGATGACGCAATGTCAATAGCTGTCCCGGCGATGTTATTACAGCCAATAATTGAAAATGCAATGCAACATGGGCTAGAAGCAAAAGAAGGTCATGGTAAGTTAACGATTAGTTGTTCAGTTAAAAAAGAGCATTTGGAAATTGTCATTACTGATGATGGTGCTGGCTGTAATTTCGATGATAAGCACTTTAAAGAAGGTATTGGCTTATCGAATGTGAAGTCGAGATTACGACAATTATATGGCAAGCAGCATCAGTTTGTAATTGCTAGTAACGAGTTTGGGGGTGTAACCGTATTATTAAAATTGGCAACACAACTTATCGAGATAGAACAATGACCATTAAAGTATTAATCGTTGATGATGAGCCTTTAGCACGAGAGGGGGTTTCACTACGTTTAGGACAAGAGAAAGATATCGAGGTTATTGCAGAATGTGCTAATGGCAGTGACGCAATTCGCAGCATTTTGTCATTACAACCTGATTTAGTTTTTCTTGATATTAAAATGCCAAAAGTTACGGGCTTTGATGTGATTAATGCGGTTGGTGTTACACATATGCCGCCGGTAATATTTTTAACCGCCTATGATGAATATGCCATTGAAGCGTTCAAAACCCATGCGTTAGATTATTTATTGAAACCCATTGACAATGAACGCTTTAAAGAAAGCTTACAATATGCACGAGAACAAATATTAAAAAATGCAATTGCTGAGCGTAGCGAGCAGCTCACCGATTTGTTAACAAAAACGCAAGTAAATAGCACCATTAACGCTAATAAATATAACCGTCAGCAGCAAAATAGCAATGAGCGGTTAGTTATTCGCTCTAACGGCCACGTTTATTTACTGGAATCTGAAGATATATTTTGGGTGGAGGCAGAAGGAGATTATGTCAGTGTTCATACACCACAAAAATCGCATCTTGTGCGTGAAACCATGAAAAATATGGAAGCTCGACTGACAGAGCAAGGTTTCCAACGGGTGCATCGCTCGTGCATCGTTAACTTAAGCTATGTTAGAGAATTGATCAGCTTGGACAACGGCGACTATCAAATAATTTTACGTGACAATACGCGAGTAAAGTTGAGTCGAAATTATCGAGATGTCTTATATCAGCGTCTTAACGCAACACCCTAATTTACTGTTGTTACGTATAGTTATGCGGACATCCATTATTTTTATTGTTGGAGGTAAATATGAACACCTTCTTTAGGGGGAGTGTTGTAATGTTAACACTACTGTTTATGACTAATTCTAATGCCGTGACTAATACTAGCGCCTTAAAAGGTAATCTTGCCATCGACAGTCGTGATAGCTCGGGTAATACCGTTATTTCTGGTAATGAGTTGAATAAAATCAAAAATTATCGCCAATTATCGCCGTTACTTGCTAGCGCAGGGATGCCAAAAACAACAGACTTAGTACAATTAAAAGAGCATGGTTATCAGCATATCATTAATTTGATACCGGGAGAATTCGATGCAGAGCAGGAGCAAGTGAATTCCTTGGCAATGTCATTTGAGCAAATACCGGTTAACTGGCATAGTCCAACGTTAGCTGATTTCGAAAAATTTGTTCAGCTAATGAATAACTATCAGCATGAGAAAGTGTTGGTACATTGTCAGTTAAATTACCGCGCTTCAGCTTTTGCCTACCTTTATCAAACCACCCAGCTAGGTATTAGTGAAACTGACGCTAAGCGACAATTGCACGCGATTTGGCAGCCAAAAGGAACTTGGCGCGACTTTATCAGTCAAGTACAGCAGCATTATAAGAAGTAATATAATGGATAAGCCGGTTACCTATAACGAGCTTTAGTCAATGTTCACTCTTTTTTTCTATTCGGGCGCCATAGCTTCAATGACATGCCTTTATCTTGTTTGTTTGTCGACAAATATTGCATTGTATCGACAGCAAATTGAATCTCAGCGATTGCGTCAGTAATTAGCCGAAAACATCGTTAATGTTTGCATACCTATACAGTAACAATATTACCGACATCGAAAATGTCAGTAACACGGTGACCAATGCAAACTATTCTCGAAGCACAAAATACAGCACAAAAATCAGTAAAACGCTACGCAATTATGGCTTTTTCTATTGTGGTAATACTTTTGGTATTGTTTTTATCTTTGGCTAACAGTGAAACAGACGTTAGTGCGTCGATAGAACGTGAAGGCTTAGTTTTTTCCACCGTTGCCATGGGGAACCTGGTAGAAGACGTTAGAGCACCAGGTAATCTCGTGTCCAAACGAAGGCAGTGGCTGTCTGCTCGAATGAGTGCCAAAGTGATAAAGCGAGAATTAGAGCCAGGGGCGATTGTCACCCCAGATAGCATAATCTTACGCTTATCATCACCAGAGTTGTCGCAACGATATGAACGAGTAAAAATAGACTACAAAGTTGCCCAAGCGCAATTAGATGCGTTGAAAGAAACGCAGCTAACCGCCTTACAAAAACAACAAGCCGATGTAAAGCTGCTGGAAGTGGAAAAACAGCAAGCACAAGAAGATGCGGACGTTAAAAAGCAGTTGCGTGTCAAAAAAATCATACCATTGTATCAATATAGTGAAGCTGTACTACGTGAAAAGAAGCTGACGTTAGAGCTTGAAATTGCCTTATTTGAACTGCAACAATTACCACGTTTACAACGTAGTTTGCTTAATGTTGAAGCAGCAAAGGTCGAGCAGCAGTTACTGCAAGTAACATTGTTAAAAGAGCAAGTAGAAAAACTTAATATTCGAGCACAAATTCATGGAGTTTTACAAAGTATTTCAGTCGAAGAAGGACAAGAGATTTCGCAAGGAACTGCGCTTGCACGAGTTGTTGATCAAAAAAGCTTAAAAGCTGAATTACGTGTCCAAGAAAGCCAAGCAAAAGACATTAAACTCGGGCAATCCGTTGAAATAGATACAAGACGAAGCAAAATTATCGGAGTTGTCGCTCGTATTGACCCCGCAGTGAACAATGGCACCGTTACTATAGACGTCGAGTTGCCAGAAAGCCTACCAAATGAAGTGCGTCCCGATTTGAGAGTAAACGGTATTGTTGAAATTAATCGTTTGGAAAATATTTTATTACTGGAAAAGCCGACACATTGGAAAAGTGGCTCAACGACAGTTTTATTTAAACTTAATGGTGACTCGCAAGCGCAGAGAACGCAAGTTACTGTTGGTGTAAGTTCAACCAATCACATTCAGTTGCTAAAGGGTTTATCTGAAGGAGATCAAGTGATCTTATCTGACACGAGCCAATTGCAGCAGTTCCCAACTCTTGAAATACAGTAGTAAAAGCAATCAAAAAAATATTGGCGAGAGGCCATTAAAGCAAGGCCAGAAAGTTTCTGGTCTTCGTTGGAAAATAACAATTTAGGTGAAAGAGCAATGACAACATCAAAAGCACTAATTAACATCAAAAACCTTTGTAAGGTCTATCAAACCGATGGCACAGAAACACATGCCTTAAAAGACGTTGAATTGACGATTAATCAAGGAGATTACGTCACAGTTCAAGGGCCGTCAGGCGGCGGGAAGTCTACCCTGTTATCTATTATTGGTTTATTAGATAAAGCCTCAAGTGGCGAATATAACATTAGTAATGTCTCGGTAGCTAAACTTTCTGAGCCGCAAATGGCAAAAGTGCGAAATAGAGAGATCGGCTTTATTTTTCAAGACTTTAATTTAATTGGCGACATGAGCGTTAGCCAGAATGTTGAACTTCCTTTAATTTATCGTGGCATTAATAAAGCCATAAGAAAAAAGCAGGTAGCTCAAGTCTTAAAACGCGTCAACATGGCTGAGCGTGCGCAGCATTTGCCTAATCAATTATCAGGTGGGCAGCAACAACGTGTTGCAGTAGCCAGAGCGTTAGTTGGCTCGCCAACCTTACTGTTGGCCGATGAACCTACAGGTAATTTGGATTCAGTTAATGGTGATTCAGTCATGCAATTGTTATCTGAGTTGAATCAGCAGGGGGTGACTATTTGTATGGTGACTCATGATAGCCGTTATGCTCATTTTGCCAAACGAACCATTCATTTATTTGATGGTAAAGTGGTTAATAATGATGAATCGAATGGGCAGGCTAATAGCAAAAATACCTCAGCCGATGATGTTGGCGAAATTCTAAGTGCAATGCCGGTAGGAGCTTAGCATGTCAAAGGAAAATGTAATAACTGAAGGAACTGAGCTCCATAAAGAACAAGTTAACCTTGTTGAAAATATCGTTATCGATGTACGCTATGCGTTAAATCGACTTATTGCCCAGCCGCTGACAACGATAATTATTATCATTACGCTGGCATTAAGTATTGGCGCGACAACCGCAATATTTTCGGTGGTTAATGGTCTCTTATTTCAAGCAACGCCATTTAAAGATAGTGAAAGATTAGTGGTGTTACAGCAACGAGATTTAGCTAAAGATCAAACATATGGGTTCTCAGTCACCGAAATGCTTGATTATCAAACCCAGGCTAGCACCTTTGAAGAAATGGCTGAGTACCATAATATGACCTTTACTATGTACGGTCATGGTGATCCAATTCGAGTAAGAACGGCAGTGGTTTCATCAAACTTTTTCAATATGCTAAACCTCACTCCCATATTAGGACGCACGTTTACCGAAAGTGAGGATGATATCGGCGCTGAGCCATTAGTCGTGTTAAGTTACGAATTTTGGCAAAGTGAATTTAATGGTGAAATGAACATTATCGACCAAAGTGTTGAGTTTAATAATCGTAGCCATAAAATCATTGGTGTACTGCCCCATTTTCCGCAATTTCCTGATGTAAATGATGTTTTCATGGCAATACCTTCATGTCCGTGGCGTAGTGGCGAACATGCGTTATCTAATCGGGGGATGCGCATGATGTCTGGTTTTGCCAAAATCAAAGATAATCATAGCTTGGCAGATGTTAATAGTGAAGTCGCCAGTATAGCAAAACGCTTAAGTAACACGTTTCCAGAGGCTTACGGTGAGGATGCTGATATTAGTGCTAAGGCTTTATCGTTGCACGAAGAATTGGTGAAAAGCAGCCGACCATATTTGTATACTTTATTAGCGACAACGATACTATTATTTTTAATCGCTTCGGCTAATGTGACGAATTTAACCTTGTCTCAGCATGCTAAACGAAAACGCGAATTTGCGGTACGTTCGTCTTTAGGGGCAAGTAAAGCTAGACTTGCTCAATTATTGCTCACTGAAAGTCTGTTATTATCATTAATTGGTGGTGGATTAGGGTTAGTCTTTGCTTATTTAGGACTTGATTATTTAAAAGACTTTGCTAGTAATTTTAGTAGCCTCGCAAGTGAAATTAGTATCGATAGTAATGTGATGTGGTTCGCATTGAGTATTTCAACGATATCAGGCGTCATCGCTGGTATCGTCCCCAGTTTTAGTAAAATCAATTTAGTGAGTTCTTTAAAAGAAGGTGGTAAGTCGTCTTATTCTACAGATCATGGAGTGTTGAGAAACACGCTTTTAGTATTTCAATTTGCTTTATCATTGACCTTGTTGATTTCAGCAGGCTTAACCATTAAAAGCTTAAACAATTTACAGAGTGTCGATGTTGGTTTTAATAGTCGCAATGTTGAAATTGCACAAGTCGACCTTAATTGGACCGTTTACAATAGCCCTCAAGTAAGATGGCAAATATCACAACAAATTTTGCAAGAAGTAAGGAAACTACCTTATGTAACATCTTCTACTGCAAGTATGACTTACCCAAATGATACCGTGGCTGGTCGTTATAATTTAAGACGCCAAGCTGTACAACTTGATGACAGAGACTTTAACCCTGATGAAGTACTGCCTAATACCTTTATAAGGCCAATAACTGACGGTTATTTTGAAACTATTGGCAGCCAATTAGTTCAAGGAAGAACTATTACTATAGATGATGATGACAAAGCCGCGAACGTTGCCGTTATTAATGAAAAATTGGCACTACAATGGTGGCCAAATGAAAGTGCAATTAATCATAATATATCTTTAGATCAGGGAGAGAGTTGGGTAACTATTGTTGGCGTTGTCGAAAACATTTATGAACACGGTGCAGCTGTTGAACCTAGTTTTCAAATATACTTACCTATGGCGCAAGCAGCTGTGGCGCATATTGCGGTGCTTGCTAAGCATGACAGTTCGCAGGCCGTATCTTTTGGGCAGGATTTTAAGGCTATTGTCGCGCGCTTAGATAGTCGTCAACCACTGTCTAAATTTGAAACCTTACAGCAAGCCGCGAACAATTCAGTTTCATTGCAGCGATTTTTAGCACAATTGCTTACCATTTTCTCTGTTATTGCACTAGTTATTACTATTAGTGGTGTCAGCGGTGTAATGAGCTACATGGTTAATCTACGAACAAGGGAAATAGGAATTCGTATGGCAATTGGCGCTGATAAATCTAAGGTATTAATGCTGATTATGTCTTACGGTATAAAACTCACACTCATTGGCTTAGCGGTTGGCCTCATAGCAGCTTATTTTAGCGGTGACTGGCTAGCACAACAGCTATTTGATATTGATAGCTTTGATAGCGTTATCTATACGATGGCTTTATTAAGCTTATTAGCTATTTCAACTATTGCCTGTTTACTACCAGCATGGCGAGCAAGCTCAATTCCTCCGATGCGGGCTTTAAAGCAATAATATATTGAGTCCCTTTACAGTTAGTCATTTTGTAAAGGGACAATTTAATTGGTTAATAGTAAACGAAGATTTTATTTATGACGAAAAATTTAGGCTAGCAAATTATCCTACCCACCTCAAAATCAAGATGTTTTGCCGTGATTGCAACTTTCTTAGCTATTCAAATACTCAACAACTAATTTCATCTTCGCCAGTATCGTTATCTATATCCTAATCATGCTTTCGTTGTGAATTTGGTGACTGTTGAGTATGACATTCTATAAAACCATGGTTTACCAGAGTAAAGGCTATTTAATAATACAAAATTCTTTTTGATTCAAACTAGATTTCAACATAAACTTATTCTTTATTCGTTTTTGAACGCTTAACGTTAATGACGGGCGATATATTGAGCATGCTGTAGTTTATCTATGTTGGATAGTCAAAGGTCCTGATTTCAAAGAAATAGTGATTTTACATATGGATTATAAAGAAATAAAAAGCATACTTTTCGTTTGCATGGGCAATATATGTCGCTCGCCTAGTGCAGAAGCGGTTTTTCGTCAAAAAGCTAAAGCACTTTCCCTGACGATTGATTCTGCAGGAACGATAGGTTCGCATGCAAGAGAAAAACCTGATCATCGTGCTCAAAAAGTTGGTGTTGCCCGTGGTTATTCGTTTGATAAAATTAAGGCACGAAAAGTGACTGAAAAGGACTTTAGTAGCTTTGATTTGATTTTGGCGATGGATGAGCAAAACGTAAAAGATTTAATGAAAGTTGCACCTTCAGTATACCAACATAAAGTTCAGTTATTTTTGGACTACGCGGATAATTTTGAAGATCATGAAGTACCCGATCCTTACTATGGTGGTGCGCGGGGTTTTCAATATGTTTTAGATTTAGTTGAAGACGCTAGCGATGGGCTAATTAAGCGCTTAACAAGTTAAGGCATATATTTTCATAACAGCGAGATTTGGAAGGCATTTAGCTCATTTTTCGTATTGCAAGTTTGTTATTGGTTCGTCTTATTACGCAACGCTGAAGTAAAAAGTAAACCATAAAAAAAGCCAATTGTATTTTTACAATTGGCTTTTTATTTTCTAACTAATGCTCAAGCTATTAACTAATCCAAACTTGGCTTAGTTGGACCGGCTGAATGTCGGCTAGTGACATGAGCAATCATTGCTGATTTTTCAGATTTACTATGGGCTAAACGTTGTTCACTAGCAACAAAGTCTGTTGGGATAGTACCGTTACTGACGATTGTTTCCGGTTTCGTCATCGGTGCTGAAGCTTTACCTGCAGCCTTACCTGACGCAGCTCTAACTTTACGCTTAATGTTTTTCACTTTAGCGCGAACCTTTTTAGGTTTTTCTTCAGCTTGTACTTCTGCTTTAGGTGCTTTATTTGTTGACTCTACATTAGCTGGTGGTGTAATAATTTCATCAACTTTTACACTTTCAGCTTGTTGCTCAACGATAGTAGAAGACTCTAATACTGGTTGAACCGTCTCATCTATAGCTGCTACTTTAGTTTCAACAACTGGCGCTTCAGTGACTGGTGCTTCAACAACAGGTGTTTCAGTGACTGGTGCATCAACTGCAGGAGTTTCAACAACCGATGTTTCAACAACTGGAGTTTCGACAGTCGCCGCTACTTCAGTTTCAGTGCTCACTTGCTCTGTTGTTGCAGGCTCATCAAACGGTAAGTTTTGTTGAACTTCATTTACAACGTTGTTATTAGCTTCTGTTGCAATAACAGTTTCTTGCTTGGCAACTTTCTCAATAGCAGCGTCTGAAGTAGCGATTTCTTCTGAAGGTTTGGCTTCATTAGCTTCGTTAAAAGATTTAACATGCTGCTTTTCTGGGTAACGTGTCGTTACCGGATCTTCAGTAATTTCAGCTTTTGCATCAACAGCATCAGAATTTTGACGACGACGTTGCCCATGTGCGCGCATATGACGAGGAGAACGACGGCTTCTTGGACGTTGCTCTTCCTTTGTCTTGTTGGCAGTTTGCTCAACCGTAGTGCTTTCAAGGTTTGTATTTGCTTCAACAGCAACGGCTTTATCTTGCACTGGCTTTTCTACAGCAGGTGAAGTAGTAACCGCGGTATTTTTATTGTCAGTATTACCAGCAGCTTGCTCTTTGTTATTTACGCGAACTTTTTTGCGGTTATTACGACGTTGACGACGCTCAGCAACCTTTTCTTCTTTTGGCTTTTGAACGCGTTCTTTTTGTGGCTTAGCGGTTTTATTTTGCTTATTATCTTTTACGTCATTAACATCTTGTTGCTTACGCTTGTCATTACGAGCGTCGTTTCGGTTGTCACCACGGTTCTCGTTACGATTATTTCGTCGTTGACCTTGACGACCACGCTGTTGACGACGTTCACCACTTTTAGGGGTATTACGCTGTGGCTTCTTAGGAGCAACAGGTTTTACTTCTTCTTCAGCAGCAAATAATGATTTAACCCAAGTAACAATACCAGAGAATAGACCTTTAGATTCGACAGTTTTTTCGGTTTTAACAGCTGGTGTTGCCGCTTGCTTAGGCGCTTGCTTAGGCGCTTGTTTAGGTGAAGACATGCCTTGTAGTAAAGGTTCATCACGCTTACTTGCTTCTTTGTCAAACTTTGGCATTACCGCTTCTTCAGGTGCTGCTTGTTTAACAGAAACATCATAGCTCGCTTCTTCAATACTCTCGTCTTTTCTGATCCGAACAACTTCGTACTGTGGTGTCACCATATTCGGATTAGGAATAATTAGAATATGAACACTGTGATGTTTTTCGATATGAAAAACAGAACGACGTTTTTCATTCAATAAGTAAGTGGCAACCGGAACAGGTACTTGCGCTTGTACTTGCTGAGTATTGTCTTTAATGGCTTCTTCTTCCATTAAACGCAATACCGACAATGCTAAAGACTCAACACCACGAACGTGGCCGGTACCATTACAGCGCGGACAAACACCTTGGCTAGTTTCACCAATTGACGGGCGTAAACGTTGGCGTGACATTTCAAGTAAGCCGAATCGAGAGATGCGACCTAATTGGATGCGAGCTCTATCTTGACGTACAGCATCACGCATACGGTTTTCAACTTCACGTTGATGACGAACAGGGGTCATATCGATAAAGTCGATAACCACTAAGCCACCTAAATCACGTAAGCGTAATTGACGGGCAATTTCTTCAGCAGCTTCTAAGTTGGTATTAAAAGCGGTTTCTTCAATATCGCTGCCTTTAGTTGCGCGGGCAGAGTTGATATCAATTGACGTCATCGCTTCTGTTGGATCAATAACGATTGAACCACCAGAAGGCAAGCGTACTTCACGTTGAAACGCTGATTCAATTTGCGTTTCAATTTGATAATGGGTGAATAGTGGCACGTCATTAGTATATAACTTAACTTTACTTAAAAAGTCTGGACGCACGATTTCAATGTGTTTTTTCACACTTTCAAATGTTTTTGGACGGTCAATTAAAACTTCACCAATATCGCGACGTAAATAGTCACGAATAGCACGCAAAATGACGTTGGTTTCTTGATGAATTAAAAACGGAGCAGGGCGACTGGCAGCAGCTTCTGAAATTGCATTCCAATGGTGCAATAATACATTTAAATCCCACTCTAGCTCTTCATAATCTTTGCCAACACCAGCGGTGCGAACAATAAGGCCCATGCCTTTAGGTAGAGTTAGTTTACTTAATGAAGCTTTTAGGTCAGTACGTTCATCACCTTCAATACGGCGTGAAATACCACCAGCACGAGGATTATTTGGCATAAGTACTAAGTAACTGCCCGCTAAGCTAATAAAGGTTGTTAGTGCTGCACCTTTTTGACCGCGCTCTTCTTTATCAATTTGCACGATAACTTCTTGACCTTCATGCAATACTTCTTTGATATTTGGACGGCCTTGGAAGCTATAGCCCTTAGGAAAGTATTCACGAGCGATTTCTTTCATTGGTAAGAAACCGTGACGATCAGCACCGTAATCAACGAACGCGGCTTCTAACGACGGTTCAATACGGGTGATTTTCGCTTTGTAGATATTTGATTTTTTTTGTTCGTGACCTGGGCTTTCGATATCTAAATCGTAAAGTTGTTGACCATCGACAAGTGCTACACGCAATTCTTCAGATTGTGTAGCATTAATTAACATACGTTTCATAGTTTGTGTGACTCATTTTAGTCACAACACACCATTGCCTAGAACACAAAGCAATCTATCGCTATGGTAACAGCATTTTGTCAGCCTCACGGGTGTCAATCTTGCTACGCCATATTACGCAGCAAGCTGTTAAAAATTCTGATTGTCTATTATAACTGCGGTGTATACACCGCAGTGAAATTGATTCTTTATGTGCTCAGCCAGTGTGCTGTGCGCAACAGAAAATTAAGTTTATCGTTAATTTTAGTTCGATAGTTTTATCGTGTTTTCTAATAACTTAACGGTAGAAAATTGGACTTAATTATTCTGTTTAATTACATAATCGCTTTATTGCGCTGGACAATATGTTTATGCGGTGTTTTTGACAAGTTACTCGCGTCAATTTCGCAATAGGCCTTACTTTTAATATCTCAACATTGATTTCTCAATAGAGTGTTTATCAAACTGTCTGATATTAACGTGGCCGCATTTTGCCTCTTACGTTTCGCTTAAAGCATCCTTTTTAATTATTACGGCTAAATTATAGCGGTAACCACACTATTATCACACTTTATTTCCAGATAAGCCAATTAAATCCACGTTTTAATTGCCCGAAAAGCAAAAAAAATATGTTAAACTGCCGTCAATTAATGTTCATCGTATAAGCCTTATGACCGATAGCCCAAGACCGCAAGTTAGATTTATTACCATAGACAGTGAAGATGCCGGACAGCGTATCGATAACTTTTTGTTAAAAACCTTAAAAGGTGTGCCAAAAAGCATGATTTATCGATTACTAAGAAAAGGTGAAATTCGTGTCAACAAAAAACGCATTAAGCCTGAATATAAATTAGTTGATGAAGATATTATTCGTGTTGCGCCTATTCGCGTATCTGAAAACACCAATACGGTTTCTACGCAATTAAATGTTGTGGCAAATTTGGAAAAGCAAATATTGTTTGAAGATGAGCGCTTAATTGTTATCAATAAGCCGTCTGGTATGGCAGTACATGGTGGAAGTGGTTTAAGTTTTGGCTTGATCGAAGCCTTAAGAGCGCTTCGCCCTGACGCACGTATGTTAGAGTTAGTACATCGTCTTGACCGCGATACTTCTGGTTGTTTAGTTGTTGCCAAAAAGCGCTCTGCGCTGAGAAACTTACATGAGCAATTGAGAAATAAAACTGTACAAAAGTTTTATCATGCCTTAGTAAAAGGGCGTTGGTCGACAAAGTTAACGCGTGTTACTGAAGGTTTAAAGAAAAATGATTTAAAGTCAGGTGAGCGTGTGGTGGTGGTTGATAACATTAACGGTAAAGAGTCTGAAACCCGTTATAAAGTTATTCAGCATTACAAGAATGCCACACTTGTAAGAGCGTTTCCTGTTACCGGTCGTACTCATCAAATTCGTGTTCATTGTCAAACTAAAGGTCATGCTATTGCTTGTGATGCCAAATATGGCCATGAAGATTTTGACCTTGAAATGAAAAACCTCGGGCTAAAACGTTTATTTTTACATGCCGCGAGCATTGAATTTACTCATCCATTAAGTAATGAACGTATGAAAATTGAAGCGCCGCTAGAACCATCATTAGAAAAGTTACTATCAAAATTAACCAAAGCATAAAATTAGAAAGCTTGGATCTTTATATGAATAATTATGAACTGGTTATTTTTGACTGGGACGGCACTTTAATGGATTCGGTGGCTCGTATTGTTTCTTGTATGCAATCAGCAGCGAAAGTAGTTGAATTAACTATTCCAAGTGCTGATAGTGTTAAAAATATTATTGGCTTAAGTTTACCTAAAGCGGTTGCAACTTTATTCCCAAGTTGTAATGAGCAACAAGCAGTAGAAGTTATTGCACAGTATAAGCATCATTATGTTGCTGTTGATAAAACGCCGACACCACTCTTTAATGATGCTGTGCATTTATTATCTCAGTTACGAGAGAATAATAAACTGTTAGCTGTTGCAACGGGTAAAGCTCGGGAAGGGTTGGAAAGGGTTTGGCAGTTAAGTGACACAAAACACTTTTTTCACACCTCACGCTGTGCTGATGAAGCATTGTCTAAGCCGGATCCTGAAATGATCACGAGTATTTTAGCGGAACTATCAATTCCCGCTGAGAAAGCAATAATGATAGGTGACACTAGCTATGACTTAGAAATGGCGCGCCGTGCCGGCGTTGCCAGCATAGGTGTAACTTACGGTGTGCATGATAAAGAAATATTGGCATCATACCAACCACAGGTTATTGTTGATTCATTAGCAGAAATCCAAGCATTATTTGCTAACTAATTTATTGTAATAATACTATTGGTTAACGTTGTCATTAAAGCCGTGCTTATATAGTACGGCTTTTTTATGTACAGGAAGTACGTATGCCAAAGTCACATGGATGTGAATGAGTGGCGATGGACAGGAAGTACGTATGTCACTGTCACATGGCTGTGAATTGCCATGTATAGAGCATAAGGAGTGCGTAAGACCTTTATGGAATCAAGTGCAGCTGTATATTACTGCTCAGCTAAAACATCAACACCATGTTGCTTTAATAACTCAACAAGTTTGATCAGCGGTAAGCCAATTAAGCTGTTAGGGTCATTGCCTTCAAGTTTTTCAAATAAACAAATGCCTAGGCCTTCACTTTTAAAACTACCCGCACAATTGTATGGTTGCTCGGCATGTAAGTAATTTTCAATCTCTGCGTATGAAAGTTCTTTAAAGTGGACCAGAAAAGGTTCTATTAATGCTGTGGTATAATCTAAGCCGCTATCGTAAACACAAAGGCCAGTATAAAATACCACGGTTTTATTGCTGAATTTTTCAAGCTGTTTAACGGCATTTTCAAAATTATGTGGCTTACCGAGGATTTCACCATCACACATTGCCACTTGATCAGAGCCAATAATTAACGCGTCAGGATATTCATTGGCAACCGCTTGGGCTTTTTCAATTGCCAGTCGTTCAACTAATTCGACAGGAGATTCATTGTCTAAGGCTGTTTCATCAATATCAGGCTTTGCACACTCAAAAGGCAGATTTAGCTTAGTAAGAATTTCTTTGCGAAAAGGAGAGGTCGAGCCTAAAACTAGTTTTTTCATTAATATCACTCAAAATATAAACAGATTGCAGTTAATATATGGGCTATCTTGAATTTTTAAACAAAATTAGCTATTTTTCTTTTGACACAAGCCAGTAGGCACTTTATTATGCGCGCCTTATGAAAAATCTTAAACTCCCGATAACGATAGACCCATCTAGAAGCGCACAACGAAAGTTAGTGTGTGACGGATACTTTGAAGTATCTGGGATGAATAGATTGCTTGCTGTGTGTGAAGCGCGAAGTGAGCAAGTGCAGGTAAATGTTAATTTTAGTGTGGATGAGCAGGGTTTGGTAGCAATATCAGGCGCAGCATCGGCAACGGTTACATTAACTTGTCAGCGATGTACTGAAGGGTTCGACTTGGCATTAGAAGTAAGCTTTACTTTTAGTCCGGTGAAAGACGCTGATGCTGAAGCTGAATTGCCGTCATATTATGACGCAATTGAATTAGATGAAAATGGTGAAGTTAACTTGCGTGAATTAGTGGAAGACGAGCTATTGCTTGCAATTCCATTAATTCCAAGGCATTCCATTGAAGATTGTCAGTCTCCGGCTGATAGTGTTTGGGGGGAATTGCCGGAAGAGCTAGATAAACCGAATCCATTTGACGTATTAAAAAAACTTAAGTAGTTTAAATTTTAGCTAATAACCGAATTTTTAGGAGTAGGCAATGGCAGTTCAAAAGAGCAAAAAGTCTCGTTCAAGACGTGGCATGCGCCGTTCACATGACGCATTAACGGCAGAGCATTTATCAACAGATCCAGTATCTGGTGAAACTCATCGTCGTCACCATGTAACAGCTGATGGCTTTTACAAAGGTGTTAAAGTAATCAATAAGTAATCTGTAACGATTATTTTGATTAATCTAACCATAGCGTTAGATGTTATGGGGGGCGATCAAGGCCCCCTTGTAACACTTCCTGCTGCTATACTGGCAGTAGAAAATTTACCACATCTACATTTATTGCTTTGTGGTGACGAATCCGTCATTGTTGAGTCACTCAAGAAAAAGCAACTCTATCCTCATCCAAGAATTTCAATATTTCCGACAACTGAAGTTGTTGCCATGGATGATAAACCTATTTTTGCCTTACGTTATAAAAAGCAATCATCAATGCGAAAAGCGCTTGATTTAGTGCATGAAGGCCAAGCACAAGCTTGTGTGAGTGCTGGCAATACTGGCGCATTGTTTTCCATGGCGCACTTTGTGCTAAAAACATTACCCGGCGTTGAACGACCCGCACTGATTTCAGCCTTGCCAACAAATAATGTTAAAAAGCATGTTTTTATGTTGGATTTGGGGGCTAATGTTTTTTGTGACTCTAATGTCTTATATCAATTTGCCATTATGGGCTCGGTCATGGCGACGGAAGTCGATGGCATTGAAAGACCTAAAGTGGCGTTATTGAACATGGGCGAGGAAGATAACAAAGGTAGTGACCATATAAAACAAACCGCTAGTTATTTGTCTGCAAATGAAGATATTAACTATATTGGCTTTATAGAAGGTAATGATATTTTTACTAATAAAGCTGATGTTATTGTTTGTGATGGTTTTGTCGGCAACGTTGCACTGAAAACTTGTGAAGGTGTGGCAAGAATGGTCTATAAACAATTACAAGAAATCATTAAAAAGCACTTTTTAGCCCGTATTCTAGGTAAATTATTGTCAAGTACGTTAAAAAAACTGTTTAAACCCATGAACCCCGACCAGTATAACGGTGCAAGTTTGATAGGATTGCGCGGTATTGTGGTAAAAAGCCATGGTAACGCCAATGTTACTGCTTTTTATACCGCGATTTTAGAAGCTGTTACAGAAGTCGAGCGGCAAGTACCAACAAAAATTAAAGATCAGCTTGAACATAACTTTTGCCATAAAGACTAAAGTTACTTTGTGGCAATATGTTTAACTTTTCTGAAAGAATTACTTGGGTATAAGATTTGTTTCTTATACTGCACAAATTTAAAACATTAAAATAATTTAGGTCTAACAATGCAAAACAATTTAGCGTTTGTCTTTCCTGGTCAAGGTTCACAGTCACTAGCCATGCTAGCTGATTTTGTTGATCACGAAATTGTGCAAAATACATTTTCTGAGGCATCTGAAGCTTTAGGTTATGATTTGTGGCAATTAGTTCAGCAGGGGCCTGTTGAGAAATTAAACCAAACTAACTTTACCCAACCAGCATTATTAACCACGAGTGTTGCCATTTGGCGCTTATGGCAAGCGTCAACATCAGCTCAACCAGCAATTTTAGCTGGGCACAGTTTAGGTGAGTATTCGGCATTAGTGTGTGCTGGTGTCTTTTCATTAGCTGACGCGGTTAAACTAGTTGAGAAACGTGGTGAGTTTATGCAAGCTTCTGTACCAGCAGGTACCGGTGCTATGTACGCTATTATTGGCTTAGCTGATGATAAAATCATCGAAGCTTGTCAACAAGCCGCGCAAGGTGAGGTGGTTTCTGCCGTTAACTTCAACTCGCCTGGTCAAGTAGTTATTGCCGGTAATAAAGCTGCGGTTGAACGTGCTGGCGAACTATGTAAAGCAGCCGGTGCTAAAAGAGCATTGCCTTTGCCAGTTAGTGTGCCATCTCATTGTGCCTTGATGAAAGACGCGGCTGACAAATTAGCTGAAGAGTTCAATAACATCACCTTTAATACGCCGACTATTTCAGTAGTTAATAATGTTGACGTAGCCATTGAAAACTCAGCGCAAGCGATTAAAACCGCCTTAATTAAACAGTTATATAGTCCGGTACGTTGGACAGAAACTATTCAATATTTAGCAAGTAATGGTATTGAGCAAGCGATAGAAGCAGGGCCAGGTAAAGTGTTACAAGGTTTGCTAAAACGCATCGATAAAACTATTAGTTGTCAATCTGTTAATGACAGTGCGTCATTAACTAAAGCATTAGAATCAGTAGAGTAATAAAAATATGTTTTCATTAGATGGAAAGGTTGTTTTAGTGACCGGTGCTAGCCGTGGCATAGGTAAAGCGATCGCAACACAATTAAAAACGTTAGGTGCTACCGTTATCGGTACTGCAACATCAGAGCATGGCGCGGCAAATATCAGCGAATATTTGGGTGAAAACTGCGGTTTAGTGCTTAATGTTACTGATGACGACTCAATCAGTGCCATGTTTGATGTTATCAAAGCAAATCACGGTGCCGTTGATATTTTAGTCAATAACGCAGGCATTACGCGTGATAACTTGATGATGCGTATGAAAAACGAAGAATGGGATGATATTATTGATACCAATCTTTCATCAGTGTTTAAAATTAGTAAAGCCGTGCTGCGTTCAATGATGAAGAAGCGTCATGGCCGTATTATTAATATTGGCTCTGTTGTCGGTACTATGGGCAATGCTGGGCAAGTTAACTATGCAACCGCCAAAGCCGGTTTAATTGGCTTTACTAAGTCATTGGCACGTGAAGTAGCGTCTCGTGGTATTACGGTAAATACCGTTTCACCAGGTTTTATTGATACCGATATGACACAAACACTTACAGATGAGCAAAAAGAAGGTATATTTGCACAAGTTCCCGCAAACCGTTTAGGTAAGCCGGAAGAAATTGCCAATGCTGTTGCTTTCTTAGCGTCAGACTCTGCGGCATATATTACGGGCGAAACTTTGCACGTAAATGGTGGCATGTACATGGTTTAACAAGTGTTCGCTTTTTGGCGACTTTGTGTTAAATTCGAATAAATTATAAACAGTCAACAGGTTAGACCAGCGAGAAAGTAAAATTAGAAGCTTGCATGGTTGGCTTTTGACGAATAAACTACACACAATTTTGAAAAATTGTATTTTCTAGTAAAGGAAAAAAAATGAGTACTATCGAAGAACGCGTAAAAAAAATTACTATTGAGCAACTTGGTGTAAGTGAAGATGAAGTAAAAGTTGAAGCTTCATTTGTAGACGACTTAGGTGCTGACTCTTTAGACACTGTTGAATTAGTAATGGCGTTGGAAGAAGAATTTGATACTGAAATTCCAGATGAAGAAGCTGAGAAAATCACCACAGTTCAAGCGGCAATCGATTACGTTACTGCTAACCAGTAATAGCTAGCCATAAGTAAACGAATGTTGATGATTTCAGGCGGTTTAATTACCGCCTGATTTGTTTTTATCATATTTAAAATATTGAGAAGCAAAGCTATAACTTAAGCCTTCTTAAGTCATACTTTCGCTACAATACCCGCGATTATTCTACTCTATCGGAGGCAGCACATCTCATGAGACGCGTTGTAGTTACCGGTCTTGGCATGCTTAGCCCTTTAGGCAACAGCCCTGAATCAACCTGGCAAAACTTATTACTTGGCAAAAGTGGTATTTCAAATATCACCCATTTTGATACTGAATTGTATCCAACGCGGTTTGCCGGTTTAGTCAAAGATTTTGACGCACAAGACTACATGGCTCGTAAAGAAGCCAAAAAAATGGACTTATTTATTCAATACGGTGTCGCCGCAGGCGTACAAGCGCTTAAAGACTCCGGTATAGAAATTACTGACGAAAATGCCCAACGTATTGGCGTCGCAGTAGGCTCAGGTATTGGTGGTTTAGGTCTTATTGAAGAAAACCACGCAAAACTATTAAAAAGTGGCCCTCGTAAGTTATCACCATTTTTTGTTCCTTCTACCATCATCAACATGATTGCTGGTCATTTATCAATTATGTTTGGTATGAAAGGACCTAACATTTCTATTGTTACCGCTTGTACTAGTGGCGTGCACAATATTGGTCATGCTGCACGTATGATCGCCTATGGTGATGCTGATGCTATGGTTGCTGGTGGCGCAGAAAAGGCCTCAACAACTTTAGGTATGGGCGGTTTTGGCGCAGCACGTGCGATGTCAACACGTAATGATGCCCCGCAGCAAGCTTCTCGTCCTTGGGATAAAGATCGCGATGGCTTTGTTTTAGGTGACGGCGCTGGTGTATTAGTGCTGGAAGAATATGAGCATGCGAAAGCGCGCGGTGCAAAAATTTATGCCGAGCTTGCGGGCTTTGGCATGAGTGGCGACGCCTATCATATGACATCACCTCCAGCTGATGGCGCAGGTGCTGCGTTAGCAATGACAAATGCCATTAACGACGCTAAAGTTGATATTGCAAAAATTGGTTATATCAACGCACACGGTACATCGACACCTGCTGGTGATATTGCCGAAACTAATGCGGTAAAATCAGTGTTTGGTGAGCAAGCGAATAACGTGATGGTTGGTTCAACCAAATCAATGACCGGACATTTATTAGGTGCTGCTGGCTCAGTCGAAGCGATATTTAGTATTCAAGCATTGGCTAATAATGCGGTACCACCAACGATTAATTTAGATAACCCTGATGAAGGTTGTGATCTTGATTATATTGCTCATACTGCTCGTGATGTAAATTTAGATTATGTATTGTGTAATTCGTTTGGCTTTGGTGGCACAAATGGCTCATTGATCTTTAAAAAGGTATAAACTCTAAATTTATTAACGCTAGTGATATTACAAGCATTAATTCATTTTAATTGTTTATTGTGTAAGCCTGATTACTTTTTTAAGTATTCAGGCTTTTTTTATTTTTGCCAACAAGGATTTAACATATAATGTTTTTAATTAACTTTGTTAGAAAATTCTTTAATGTATTATTGCAGTGTAAATGGACAACAAGCGAGTGAGTTGGCGATTAGTGATCGCGGTTTAGCCTATGGTGATGGTGTTTTTACTACCGCAAACGTGATTGATGGCCAGGTATGTCATTTATCACAACACATACAACGGCTAGTGACGAGTTGCAAAAGGCTTAATATTGCTGCGCCTGATTGGCATTTTATAGAACAAGAGCTAACAGAGAATGCCTGCCAATATTCTCAAGCGGTTGTTAAAGTTATCATAACCGCTGGACAGGGTGGTCGAGGTTATTCGCGCCAAGGTACGTTATCAAGTAATACTATTGTCAGCTTTTCCAGCTTTCCCTTGCATTATCTTGATTGGCAAAAACATGGAATATCTATGGGAGTTAGTGAATTTCAACTAGGCATCAACCCAAGCCTAGCAGGTATTAAACACCTTAATCGCCTTGAACAAGTATTGATCCGAGAGGAATTGAACGCTAGAACTGAAGACGATTTACTTGTGACTAATTGTAAAGGCATTATTGTTGAAGCAAGTTGCTCGAATGTCTTTTGGTTGAAAAATCACACTTGGTATACGCCGACACTTGTAGATTCAGGTGTTGCAGGTCTAAAACGTCAACAAATAATCAATACGTTGTCGGTAACCTATGACATTGAGGAAGTTCAAGCCAAGATTGAGGAACTTGAAAATATTCAAGCCATGATTATAACCAATAGTGTTATGGGAATTGTTCCTGTGCATACCTTCAATAAACGTTCATTGTCTGTACGGGCAAGCATAGAGTTAGCTAAAGCTATGAGTAGTACTAATCATGATTAAAAAAGTTATTTTGTTGGTTACCGTAGCCATATTTTTGATTGCAGGCTACTTAGTTGGAAATACGCTTTATCAAGTAAAACAACCGCTTAACTTAGCTGAAAATCAGTTGATAACGGTAGAAGAAGGTAGTTCATTTCATCAATTTTCTCGTTTATTAGTTAAAAAAGGTTGGTTGAAAAATAGATTTTGGCTACGAAATTACGTCAGGCTATATCCTGAATTGGCAAAGATAAAAGCAGGCACATATCAAGTATTAGCTAAAACCAATACACAGACTTTATTATCACAAGTTGTTGCGGGTAAAGAACATCAATTTAGCATTACCTTTATTGAAGGTACGTCAATAAAACAATGGTTTGAATTACTAGCAAAAACTAAAAATATAAGCCACGAGTTACCGGCGATTTTAACTGAAGGCGAAACTAATGAATTTGCCGTTTCATTTGTCAACAATGACAAAAAGATGCAAGCGCTAAATTTATTTGCACAACAATTTAACATTGATGTTAAAAACCCTGAAGGCTACTTCTATCCAGATACTTACGCTTTTTCATTAGGTGATTCAGATCTTGATATTCTTAATCGAGCACATGATAAAATGCTACAAGAACTTGATAAGCGTTGGCAAAACCGCGATGTCAGCTTACCTTATAAAACCAAGCATGAAGCGTTAACTATGGCATCAATCATTGAAAAAGAGAGTGGTAAGTATGCCGAGCATGAAATTATTGCTTCTGTTTTTATTAACCGACTTCACAAAAAAATGCGTCTACAAACCGATCCCACGGTTATTTATGGCTTAGGTGAGAATTATTACGGCGATATTAAATATAAGCATTTACGTGATAAAACGCCGTATAATACCCGTAAAATAAAAGGGCTTACGCCTACGCCAATCGCTATGCCAGGTAAAAATGCTTTAGATGCGGCTTTTGCTCCGGCAACAACAAATTACTTATATTTTGTCAGTAATGGCAATGGTGAACATATCTTCACCACTAACTTAAAAGATCACAATCGTGCTGTAAAAAAATATCAGCTAAAGAAATAAATTAGGGTTAAATGAATGAGTTCAAAAGGAAAGTTTATTGTTGTCGAGGGCATAGAAGGTGCCGGAAAGTCTTCAGCAATTAGTGTTATTGAAACGGTATTAGCACAACATGGCATTGCTTTTATAAAGACACGAGAGCCCGGCGGAACACCGTTGGCTGAGTCTTTACGAGATATAGTGAAGTCAGCAAGTCATGATGAAGTGCTTACGCAAGAAACTGAGTTATTGTTAATGTATGCCAGTCGCAGTCAACTATTAGCAAATAGAATTTTGCCGGCATTAGCGCAAGGAACTTGGGTCATAGGTGATCGTCATGATCTATCTTCACGCGCCTATCAAGGTGGTGGTAGACAATTTGATGATTCAATAATGAATGCGATTGCGGATGTTACCTTAAAAGGCTTTACACCTGATTTAACTGTGTATTTAGATATAGCACCCGAATTAGGTTTGGGCAGAGCACAAGCCCGCGGTGAACTTGATCGTATAGAATTAGAAAAAATTGAGTTTTTTGAGCGGGTTCGAAATAAGTATCTTGCTTTAGCTTCTGCCTCAGATACTACCGATATTATTGATGCGAGCCAAGCTATGCAAGACGTGCATCATGACGTATCAAAAGTAGTGGAAAACTTTATTGTCAAACAACAAGGTTAATAAATGCAAACTTGGCTACAAAATACCCAGCAGCAGCTTTCAAAACAAATACAAACGAGCAAGTTGCCACATGGGTTATTGCTTTCTGGCGTAACAGGCTCAGGTTATCAGGAACTTTCCTTATGGCTAGTTCAGGTGTTGTTATGCCAAAGCGACCATGCTGATGAGCTAAATATTTTACAGCCGTGTAGCCAATGCAAAACCTGTAAATTGTTTGCAAGTGATAATTATCCCGATCACATCACCGTAAGCACGGATAAGAGCACTATTGGTGTTGAAGAAGTGCGTAAACTTAGCCAATTTTTTGAAAAAACCGCTCATATAGGACATTTAAAAACAGCTTTGATCATACAAGCTGATTTAATGACAATATCAGCAGCAAACGCTTTACTTAAAACCCTAGAAGAGCCAACCCCGAATAGCTTTATTATTTTGACTACTGAGTGTGCAGAGACGTTGTTGCCAACCGTTATTAGTCGCTGTCAACAAATTAAAATACGTCCGCCTGTCGGCGAAAAATTGTTAGCGGAATATAAAACCACTAATGAACAAGGGCTTGCCTTAAAGCAGAGTTCAGAAAAGAGCGATTTATTTACTAATCTTAGTCACTATCCTGAGTTATCGAATGAAACTGTTGCAAATGACTTTAGCTTATTTCACGATAACGTCATACAATATCTATGTTATCACCAACAACGTGCTGAAGTGCTTAAAACACTCGTTGACAGCCGAGATGGTATGCGCTGGTTTGAGAAAGTAATCGTCGACATAATGCGACAGCAATGGCATTGGAATATAGCTAAGCCAAATAGTCGAGAAATGAACATTGGTGCTGAAAAAATATGGCAAATTCATCGGCTATTACAAACAGCAAATATGAAATTGAAAACACTTGTACAGATTAATCGGCAATTTCTAAGTGAAAAGCTACTCGTTGATATCAGCCAGGTCATTAACGAAGCAGAGGAATAGTTTTGGAAAACATTACGCTTGAATTTATATCTGATCGCGACTTGTACCAATCATATATGCCGTTTATGAAAAATGGCGGTTTATTTATCCGAACAACTGAGCATTTTGAATTGGCGACTGATGTTAAACTTATTGTCACTTTACCTGACTCATTGGAGTCATCAGAAGTTATAGGTAAAGTGTCGTGGATAACGCCTATTGGTGTGCAAAATGGCACTCCTGCCGGTATTGGCATCAGTTTTCTCGAAGATCCCGATAATATTCGTAATCAAATTGATAAAGCAATAGGGCGTTTACTTAATTCGTCTGAGCCCACTTTATCTATGTAAGTTAAAACTTATATTCTCAGTTGTTTACCAGCAGATAAAAAATCAAAAAATTATATAAATTAGCACTTTCGTGTGGAGTAACCTTGTGTTTATAGATTCTCATTGTCATTTAGACCGTTTAAAACTCGAAGAGTTTGACAATAACTTAGATAACGTCGTGGATGCGGCCCGAGCAAATAATGTAACTACACTTTTGTGTGTCAGCGTTACACTGGAAGAATTTCCGGCAATGGCTGAAAAAACGGCTAAATATAATAATGTTTGGTTAACCTGTGGTGCTCATCCGTTAAATCAAGATGATGAGATTGACCCTGAACAATTGCGCCAATTAGCCACTAACCCGCGGGTAGTGGCCATTGGTGAAACGGGTTTAGATTATTTTTATGCTCTTGAAACTAAGCAAGTTCAGTTAGACTCTTTTCGTAAACATGTTCGAGTCGCTAATGCCTTGAATAAACCACTGATTATTCATACTCGAGATGCGCAAGAAGATACACTTGCAATCTTACGAGAGGAAAAAGCTGATAACGTTGGCGGAATTTTACATTGCTTTACCGAAAGCTGGGAAATGGCCGAGCAAGCGATTGCTATGGGCTTTTATATTTCTTTTTCAGGCATAGTTACCTTTAAAAATGCTAGTGCCTTAAGAGAGGTCGCTAAAAAAGTACCTGCTGACAGATTTTTAATTGAAACCGATGCACCATACCTTGCGCCAGTGCCACATCGTGGTAAGCAAAATCAGCCTGCTTACGTAGTAGAAGTTGCAAAACACCTAGCGAGCATTCGTGGTACTTCTGTCGCCGATATCGCTCAACAATCAACGGATAATTTTCATCGTTTATTTGCTCAGACCAAAGCTTAATTTTTAATTACCGTAACTAGGGGCTGTTGATCTTTGTTTATATTTTCAGCAATAGGTTGTTTTTAACGTTAGCAAAGCAGAATGAACGATGTTTGGTTGTTCCAAATAAGTGAGATTCTAATGCCGCTAGGGTTAAAAATAGCCATTGCCCAAAGGGCTGAGTCTAAAATTGCCTTACTTTGCGTTGAAAATGACTGATTTAGATGACTAAATTGCACCATTTTCGCCTTAATTAAGGCAATTTTAACTCTCAGCTGAATTAATAAACAAAGATCAACAGCCCCTAATAAATTTGCAAAATAAAAAAAAGCCCAAAATCACTGCTGATATTGGGCTCAGGGGATGGCTCAAAAGGAGATGAGCCTGCGCTAATAAACTGTCAAATCAAATTATCGGTAATCGTTAAAATCAAAACTACTAATAAAAATTACTCTACTAATAAAGCATAGAGTTTGTTGTTGCGAGCAACAGGTTGATAAGTAACCTGTAAAACTAAGTGTAGTTTAACGTTGATTAAATGCAATATTATTTTTGATGTCGATATCTGTTTGAAAAATATGGTTTTAATTGTTATGCGATTTTTTGGGTTTTAATGTTGTTAAGGGGTTCTCCACCGCTTGCTTACTGCTTTTGCACAGCTTTTGCACAGCTCGGTGAGCCGTCATTTATTAGGCAATCATGGTTTTGTATGTCATGATATTTTCACAATAAAATATAACACCAAGTGAAATATAGCGTTCACTAATGCAATTGATATAAGAGAGTAGGTTTGTTAAATCGTATTTGGAGTGGTTTTTTCTTTGTTGCATTTTTTTCAGCGCTAGTACAGTGGCTTATTTTTGATAATGCATTAATTTTTCAACAAATAGTTAATGCTATTTTTGATATGTCAAAAGTAACTGTCGATATTGCGATTGGTTTAATTGGTGTTTTAAGCTTTTGGCTGGGTATGATGAAAATCGCTGAGCATGCCGGTATTATTGATAAATTAGCACAAATTATTTCCCCGCTGTTTACCCGTTTAATGCCAGATGTACCAAAAGGCCACCCGGCGATAGGCTCGATGACCATGAATTTATCGGCAAACTTTCTTGGTTTAGATAACGCTGCAACGCCGCTAGGTTTAAAAGCGATGCAAGACTTGCAATCACTTAACCCTGATAAAACCACGGCAACTAATGCACAAATACTATTTCTTGTTTTAAACACCTCTTCAGTAACTTTATTTCCAATTACCGTTTTTGTTTATCGTGCTCAGCAGGGGGCGCTAAATCCAACCGATGTTTTTGTGCCTATTTTATTAGCAACAACAGCGTCAACATTAGCCGGATTATTTGCCGTTGCTTATGTGCAAAAAATCAAACTTTATCAGCAAACTATTGTACTTTATCTCTCAGGTGGAATTGCTTTGGTCGTTGGTCTAGCGGCTTATTTTGCTACCTTGAGCGCTGACTTATTGGCGCAGCAATCGTCACTGATGGGCAACTTACTTATTTTTACAACGCTAATAAGTTTTATATTTTTTGCCTTAAAGCGACAAGTTAATGTTTATGACAGCTTTATTGCAGGGGCGAAACAAGGGTTTGAAACCAGCATTAAGCTTATTCCCTATTTATTAGCCATGCTATGCGCTATTGGTGTATTTAGGGCGAGCGGGGCATTAGATCTTTTTGTTGAAGCAATTCGTGCCGTGGTAACTTATTTTAACACTGATACTAGATTCGTTGATGCTTTACCGACCGCGTTTATGAACCCCTTAAGCGGCTCTGGTGCCCGAGCTATGATGATAGAAACCATGAACACTCATGGTGCAGATTCATTCGCCGGACGATTAGCGTCCATTGTGCAAGGGTCAACAGAAACGACGTTTTATGTCTTAGCTGTGTATTTTGGCTCAGTCGGTATTCGCTATAGTCGACATGCACTAGCGTGTGGCCTTATTGCCGACTTTGCCGGTATTAGTGCTGCAATAGCGGTTTGTTATTGGTTTTTTGGTTAGAAAACCTGGTTTGTTTAAATGGCAGATTGCTAGTCGTGCTAGTAGGCAATATTCCCTCGGAAAATTAGCTCAGTTTATTGCCTTGCTAATTAGCTTTGAGGCTATTTAACACCGTACAATAAACAGCAGAGTTAACATTGTCGACAGTATAATGCAGTTGTTCTTTTACCTAGCCATTTCAACTATTTTGATTTGTCAATTCGCATCATTTTTTATTTCTCTTTAAATTTCAGCTTATTACATAAGTTTTTCTTTGAGTTGTTTTGAACTTTTCCTCATAAGTACGTCGTATTTACGACTAATGTCTAGTATTTATTGTCGACAATTAGTGTGTTTTTACATTGACTAATAGCGATATCAGGTTATTATTGCTTTAACGTTTTCAAATGTGTCGACAATTATGGCTTTAGATAATCCAACCACACAAGCAGTAGTTACTACCGCAGATAAAGTATTTGACCAAATGCTGCATGCCATTGTTGAGGGGACAATCAAAGCCGGCAGTAAAATTAGCGAGCCTGAGTTAGCAAAACACTATCAAATTAGTCGCTCTACCTTACGTGAAGCATTAAACCGTTTAGAAAAATGTCATTTAATTGAACGTAAAGCCAATGTTGGCTCACGTGTAGTTGAGTGTTCTATTGCTGGTTTATTAGAAATTTATGTCGTGCGTGAAGCACTTGAAGGTATGGCATGTCGTCAAGCAGCAATTAATATGACTGACGAAGAGATTGTTGAAATGAAGGCGATGCTAGCACAGCATGCAAATTCAAAAGCCTTACGTGATGGTGTTTCTTATTATCAAGAAGAAGGTGACTTAGATTTTCATTATAAAGTTATTTTAGGCAGTCATAATCAGCAATTGATCAATATTCTTTGTGGTCAATTGTATCATCTTGTTCGCATGTACCGATGTCAATTTGGTATGAATAGCCCCCGTGCAACTAAAGCATTTGATGAACATTCACGCATTATCGATGCTATTGCTGACCGAGATGGTGAACTAGCTGAAATGTTAATGAGAAGGCATATCGCTGCCTCAAGAAAAAATATTGAAAACAAAATTAATCAACAACTATAACGCAACAATTACTGCAGCGTTTAGTTAATTTATTACAACATTTATACTTTAAAAAGGACAACACTATGTCTACAACTCAACCTTCAAATACTCTGTCTCCAGGGGCTAAGTTTCGCCAAGCGTTAGTGAATAATAAACCGCTACAGGTTGTCGGTACCATAAATGCCTATTGCGCTATGATGGCAGAGCAACTGGGCCATCAAGCGATATATTTATCTGGCGGCGGTGTTGCGAATGCTTCATATGGCTTACCAGACTTAGGCATGACGTCATTAAATGATGTTATTGCTGATGTACAACGCATAACTGCCGCTTCTAGTTTACCTTTGTTGGTGGATATTGATACGGGCTGGGGTGGCGCTTTCAATATTGCAAAAACTGTTCGAGATATGGAAAAAGCCGGTGCTGCAGCGGTTCACCTTGAAGATCAGGTTGCGCAAAAACGTTGTGGTCATCGTCCAAATAAAGAAATCGTTTCAACAGAAGAGATGGTTGATCGTATTAAAGCGGCCGTTGACGCTCGTACTGACGCTGATTTTTTCATTATGGCGCGTACTGATGCTTTTGCACAAGAAGGCTTAGATGCCGCTCTTGAACGTGCAAAAGCTTATGTGGCTGCTGGCGCTGACGGTATTTTTGCGGAAGCGGTAAAAACTGAAGAACATTACCGTGCTTTTACCGAAGCGCTTGATGTACCGGTATTGGCAAACATTACTGAATTTGGTCAAACTGAATTATGGAATAAAGAACAATTAGGCGAGTGGGGCTGTGCCATGGTGCTTTACCCACTATCAGCATTTAGAGCCATGAACAAAGCCGCTGAATCGGTTTACAAAACCTTATTAGCCGATGGCGATCAAAAGGCCGAAATCGATAACATGCAAACACGCATGGATCTATATGATTACTTAGGTTATCACGATTATGAACAAAAGCTTGATGCTTTGTTTTCGGAAGGTAAAAACAAGTAAATTCATAACACAACATACTAATAAAATTATATTTTAACCTTTGATAACACTAAGTCATTTTTAATGGCGAAAGATATTGATGGAATAGAGGAAAGAATGATGACAGATAAAAAACTATCAGGTGCAGGGCTACGTGGTCAAAGCGCAGGCGAAACAGCATTGTGTACTGTTGGTAAATCAGGCAGTGGCTTAACCTATTGCGGCTATGATGTTGCAGATTTGGCTGAGAATGCAACCTTTGAAGAAGTAGCTTACTTACTTTTTAATGGTGAGCTACCAAATGAAGCCGAGTTAGCGAGCTATAAAACAGAGCTAATGGCGATGCGTGATTTACCGCAAGCGTTGAAAGAAGTTTTACAACGTATTCCAGCTGACGCGCATCCAATGGATGTGATGCGAACCGGTTGTTCTTTTTTAGGCAACCTTGAGCCGGAAAATGATTTCTCTGAGCAACGACAAGCCGCTAACCGTTTATTAGCTGCATTCCCAGCTATCATGTGTTACTGGTATAAATACAGCCATGATAATGTTGAAATTGATTGTGTTACTGACGAAGCTTCACTAGGTGGACACTTCTTACGTTTATTAAATGGCACTACGCCATCAGATCAACATCGTCGTGTCATGGACGTATCGTTAATTTTGTATGCTGAACATGAATTCAACGCTTCTACTTTTACCGCCAGAGTTTGTGCGTCAACGCTATCAGATATGTTCTCTTGTGTTACCGGAGCTATTGGCACTTTACGTGGTCCACTGCATGGCGGTGCCAACGAAGCCGCTATGGATATGATTGAGAAATTTAAATCACCTGCTGATGCCAAAGAGCAAATGGCCGGCATGCTAGCGCGTAAAGAAAAAATCATGGGCTTTGGCCATGCTATTTACCGCACCTCTGATCCTCGTAATGTCATTATCAAAGCTTGGTCTGAAAAACTCGCAGCTGAAAATGGTGATACTTCACTTTACGACATTTCAGTGGCTTGTGAAGAATTTATGTGGGACACCAAAAAGCTGTTCTGTAATGCTGATTTTTTCCATGCCTCTACCTATAATTATATGGGCATTCCAACGAAACTGTTTACCCCTATTTTCGTTTGTTCACGCTTAACGGGTTGGGCGGCACACGTGATGGAGCAAAGAGACAATAATCGTATTATTCGTCCTTCAGCTGATTATACAGGTGCAGAGCCACGTAAGGTTGTTGCTATTACTGAAAGGTAGTTTGACTGGCTATTTTTCACAATTTCATCGTAAGAATGTGCTCGCATAGAGGTTACTATGCGTCGCACACTCTACATTGAACGAGTAAAAATTCCTACGCCAGTAACTGAAAAGTAGAGGAGTATAGTAAGTATATAACTTTCCAATGCTCCTTTTTCCCGATAAAAGTGGAATATATTATGAATTACGATTATCGAAAACCTTTGCCCGGTTATAAAATTAATGGCTCAACGATAGACTTCTTTGATACGCGAGCAGCGGTTGAAGCTATAACTCCGGGTAGTTATGCTAAATTACCTTATACTTCTCGTGTATTGGCAGAGCAGTTAGTACGAAAGTGTGATCCGACAGCACTTACTGACTCGTTAAAACAAATTATTGAAGGTAAGCAAGACTTAGACTTTCCGTGGTATCCAGCTCGTGTGGTATGTCATGATATTTTAGGTCAAACCGCATTAGTCGATCTTGCTGGTCTTCGTGATGCTATTGCAGAGCAAGGTGGTGATCCTTCAAAAGTTAACCCTGTTGTGCCAACGCAATTAATTGTTGACCACTCTCTCGCAGTAGAAGCTCCGGGTTTCGATCCTGAAGCCTTTGATAAAAACCGCGTCATTGAAGACCGCCGCAATGAAGACCGTTTTAAATTCATTGAATGGACAAAAACCGCCTTTAAAAATATTGATGTTATTCCTGCTGGCAACGGCATTATGCATCAAATCAATTTAGAGAAAATGTCTCCCGTTATTCAAGCGCGCGACGGTGTTGCTTACCCTGATACTTGTGTGGGTACTGATTCGCACACGCCGCACGTTGATGCCTTAGGTGTTATCGCTATTGGTGTTGGTGGCTTAGAAGCTGAAACCGTAATGCTTGGTCGCCCATCTATGATGCGCTTACCTGATATTATTGGGGTGAAATTAACGGGCAAGCGTCAACCTGGTATCACAGCGACCGATATGGTATTGGCGATCACGGAATTCTTGCGTAACCAAAAAGTGGTTTCAAGCTATTTAGAGTTTTTTGGTGAGGGTACTACTGACTTAACTATTGGTGATCGTGCAACTATTTCAAATATGACACCAGAATATGGTGCATCAGCGGGCATGTTTTATATCGATCAGCAAACCATTGATTACTTAAAACTAACAGGCCGTGAACCTGAGCAAGTTGAATTAGTTGAAACCTACGCAAAACACACAGGTTTATGGGCTGACGACTTAGTTGCGGCGCAATACCCACGTGTGATTGAATTTGATTTATCAACAGTATGTCGTAACTTAGCAGGACCATCGAATCCACATCGTCGTTTAGCAACGGCCGATCTGGCGTCAAAAGATATCGCCAAAAATTTAGATGCTTGTAAAGCACAAGAAGCCAATGGCGAAATGCCAGACGGCGCAGTTATTATTGCCGCGATTACCTCTTGTACCAACACCTCTAACCCTCGTAACGTTGTTGCTGCGGGCCTTGTGGCTAAAAGAGCTAATGAATTAGGCCTAAAACGTAAACCTTGGGTTAAATCGTCATTTGCACCAGGGTCAAAAGTGGCCAAGCTTTACCTTGAAGAAGCCGGTTTATTGCCTGAAATGGAAAAACTTGGCTTTGGCATAGTTGGTTACGCATGTACTACCTGTAATGGAATGTCGGGCGCATTAGATCCGAAAATTCAGCAAGAAATCATTGACCGCGACTTATATTCAACAGCGGTATTATCTGGCAACCGCAATTTCGATGGCCGTATTCATCCGCATGCAAAGCAAGCTTTCTTAGCATCACCACCGTTGGTTGTTGCTTATGCATTGGCTGGTACTATGCGTTTTGATATTGAAAAAGATATTCTTGGTCAAGACCAAAATGGTAACGATATTACTTTAAAAGACATTTGGCCGTCAGATGAAGAAATTGATGCCATTGTTAAAGCGGCAGTAAAACCTGAACAGTTTAAGAAAATATACACGCCAATGTTTGATTTAGGTGCCTTTGAACCTGCTGAAAGCCCGTTATATGACTGGGATCTTAAAAGTACCTATATTCGTCGTCCGCCGTATTGGGAAGGGGCCTTAGCAGGTGAACGTACCATGAAAGGTATGCGCCCATTAGCAGTACTAGGTGA
Source organism: Colwellia sp. SU-HH01172 (assembly GCF_057553355.1). Classification (NCBI taxonomy): domain Bacteria; kingdom Pseudomonadati; phylum Pseudomonadota; class Gammaproteobacteria; order Alteromonadales; family Colwelliaceae; genus Colwellia; species Colwellia sp. SU-HH01172. The sequence goes on from NZ_BAAJMB010000002.1 coordinate 89,733, forward strand.
CAATATTACTACTGATCATTTATCACCTTCAAATGCCATTCAGTTAAACAGTGCTTCAGGTGCTTACCTTGATAAAATGGGCGTACCGCATGAAGACTTTAATTCATACGCAACTCACCGTGGCGATCATGAAACCACACAACGAGCAACGTTCGCTAACCCGAAATTGTTTAATGAAATGTGTCGTGACGAAAATGGTGAAGTTAAGCAAGGGTCACTTGCTCGTATTGAACCAGAAGGTGTTGAGTCTCGCATGTGGGAAGCGATTGAAACTTACATGGAGCGCAAACAGCCATTAATTATCATTGCTGGTGCTGATTATGGTCAAGGTTCGTCACGTGACTGGGCGGCAAAAGGTGTACGTTTAGCGGGTGTCGAAGTGATTGTTTCAGAAGGTTTTGAGCGCATTCACCGTACTAACTTGATTGGTATGGGGGTTTTACCGCTTGAATTTACCCATGGGGATACCCGTAATACTTATGGCATCGACGGTACTGAAACTTATGATGTTGAAGGTACCACAGCGCCGGGTGGTGCGATGACAGTGATCATGACACGAAAAAATGGTGAAGTTGTTGAGATCCCTGTGAAGTGTCGTTTAGATACTGCCGAAGAAGTTTCAGTTTACAACGGTGGTGGAGTATTACAGAAATTCGCCACCGATTTCTTAAAGTCTAATGCTTAAATGATTTTTTAGCTTTATTTCTTCGTTAGAAGTGTTCATTGACATTCGTCAACTCCGCGCTTCTGCCGTGAACTAAAGCTAAAACCCTGCTTTAAGCAAATAGATTATGTGCAATTATTTATAAAGCAGTAAGTCAAATAATAACTTACTGCTTTTTATTAATTGAAATATCGTAAAAAAAAACGCTATTTAGCAAGGCGAATGAAAGGAGCATAGACTTCTATGTAACGTCATTCAACGCAGCAAAATTGCTTTTTGAGAAACGAAAATATTGTGAAGGAAAAAGTATGACTCAAGTTCCTCAAGTAAAGATTCCAGCGACTTATATTCGTGGTGGTACATCTAAAGGTGTATTTTTTAATCTAAGCGATTTACCTGAGCGTTGTCAGGTGTCGGGTGAAGCGCGCGATAATATGCTGTTGCGCGTTATTGGCTCGCCGGACCCATATGGTAAACAAACCGATGGTATGGGCGGGGCTACGTCAAGTACCAGTAAAACCGTAATTTTAGCAAAAAGTGAAGTTGCAGATCACGATGTTGATTATTTATTTGGTCAAGTAGCTATCGATAAAGCCTTTGTTGATTGGTCAGGAAATTGTGGCAACTTAACGGCAGCGGTAGGTTCATTTGCCATCAGTAATGGTTTAGTTGAAGCGAGTCGAGTTCCTGAAAACGGTATTTGTGTGGTGCGTATTTGGCAAAAGAATATCGAAAAAACCATTATTGCTCATGTACCAATTATTAATGGTGAAGTACAAGAAACCGGTGACTTTGAACTTGACGGCGTGACCTTTCCTGCCGCAGAAGTGCAAGTTGACTTTGTTGCGCCGGTTGACCCATCTGAAGCCATGTTTCCAACTGGCAATGTTGTTGATGAGTTGCAAGTACCAGCAATGGGCACGTTTAAAGCAACAATGATCAGCGCAGGTATTCCAACTATTTTCTTAAATGCAGAAGAAATAGGATACTCAGGCACCGAATTACAAGATGCAATTAATAATGATGAAGCTGCGCTGGCTCGCTTTGAAACCATACGGGCTTATGGTGCGGTAAAAATGGGCTTAATTAAAGATATTAGTGAAGCCGCAGGGCGTCAACATACACCGAAAGTGGCTTTTGTTAGTGCGGCGCAAGACTATGTGTCTTCAAGTGGTAAAGCGATAGCATCAAGTGAAATTGATCTACACGTACGGGCTTTGTCTATGGGGAAACTACACCATGCCATGATGGGCACAGCAGCAGTGGCTATTGGCACCGCCGCAGCCATTCCAGGAACGTTAGTTGCGCTTGCAGCAGCTATGCCAGATGATGGCGACGCCGCTAAATCAGTCACCTTTGGTCATCCGTCAGGAACATTAAAAGTCGGTGCAGAAGCTGAAAAAATTAATGGTGCCTGGACAGTGAAAAAAGTCAGTATGAGCCGAAGTGCTCGGGTGTTAATGGAAGGTTGGGTACGCATACCCGGTGACTCTTTTTAATTTAACTTAACTTAATTTAAAAGTACGGTTGTACTTTGATAGCAATACAATTGATCAGCGCGAACAACTAAGTAGGGTGTCCGCGCTTTTTTTTATCAATATAAAATAAAGAGAAATACCGTTAAGTATTATATAGTGACTATAATTTTTTCAGTTGATAACGTTTTACTTTCGTATCTTGAATTTGTTAATAAAGGCCTTTTATGCGTGCAGCGTTTTTGTGTTTAATCTTTTTGATGTCATTGAGTGTTAATGCCAGTGTTTTAACTTTACCAGAAAATATTATCGTTATTAGTGTCGACGGTGTTGAGCAACCAAGTCATTTTTTCGCTCGCGAAACTAGGCTTGATTTACCCAATGGGCAGCATATCTTAGTTTTAAAGTATCAAGACTTATTTGACGGTGATGATGATCATACTAAGGTTAGCTCTAAACCTTTTGTACTGCTTTTTACGCTCACAAGAAATGAAGCAATCACTGTAAAACCCCCAATATTAGAAGAGTTAATTGCCGCTAAAAAGTTTGCAAAAAAGCCTGAAGTTAAATTATTTAATGCGAGTGGTAATGAAATTGCCAGTGTTAGCCAATCGTTAATTAAATTTAATGCACAAGGTACGTTGGCACAATTGGCTAATGCTAGCGCTGAATCTGCGCCAAGGGTCGATAAAAAGGCGGAACAACATGCTGATTTAGGTGCTAAAGTTGTTTTTGACAACCTATGTATGAATAGAGGTACTAAGCCTTTAGCGCAACTTGAACAGCTAAAATGTTTATGGAAGGCAAGCGATAAGGCACAGCAAGAGGCCTTTATTTATTTTCTTTTAGCTGAGCAACAGTCAATGTTAAAAACATTGAAAAAGGGTAACTAGGAGTAAGTTATGCGGGTCGGAATTATTTGCTTAGTTTTGTTCAGTTCGATGACATTTGGCCAAAACTTACTACAAACGCCACCATTAAACGGTGTTGAAGTGATAGGACATGGCCAAGTAGACTTACAAGCAGCAACGTATTTACTTAATATTATTATTAATGAGCGTGGTGCTAGTGCCGTAAAAACAGCGCAGAGTGCGGAATATAAAGTTAAGTTAATCAAGCAATTTATTGAAAAGCACTCGAAGACGATTAAAGTGGCTTCTACTGCGCCTTTAGCATTAAAGGTGAGTTATCCTAGCTTAAATAATACCATTGCTGACGTTGAGCTCTTTACTCGTTTACCTAATAAGCTGCCGGCAAAAATTAATACTAAGCTGAACCAAAAACAAATGCATAGTGATATGGCTGCAGCGGTTATTGAAGCTAATCAGCGAATGGTGGTGAATGTTTCTGACATTAACTCTTATCAGCGCCTAATTGATTTATTGATTAAAGTTGGGGTGAGTGATGTTCAGCCATTAGGAATTTCTCAACAGAGTTATCAAATCTTGTATCAGCGGGCACTGAATAACGCACTTGCCGATGCTAAGTTTAAGGCGAAAAAAATGGTCAATCATCTCAATATTACGCTGGGCAATGTGATTGCAGTGCAAGAATTGGATGTAAATCGCGATGAATTGGCTTATACCGCAGATAGCGCCGAAAAACACTCAGTAAATGGCCATCCAATTGAGCAGCAGGTGGTAAATGCGCGAGTTAAGGTACAATTTGCCATTAAACCGCAATAAATTCGTCATATAATGACTAATTGCAGTCGATAGCACTTTAATTTAATGTCCTATCAAGGTATGTTATGCGCTTTTATCTTTGGCAATATTATTAATGTCTAAAAATACCTTTTATCGAGAGCTATACACTCAAGTTGAAGCGTTGATCAGTGATGAGTCTGATGTAATTGCTAATATGGCAAATGTCAGTGCTTTGTTATTTGAACAGTTAACACAAGTTAATTGGGTTGGTTTCTATCGTTTAGTTGACAATGAATTGGTACTTGGGCCATTTCAAGGTAAAGTTGCTTGTATTCGTATCCCTTTAGGTCGTGGTGTTTGTGGCACCGCCGCTAGTGATAACGTGACTCAACGCATTGATGACGTACATGCGTTTAATGGGCACATAGCCTGTGATGCTAGTAGCAATGCTGAAATTGTTATCCCTGTGGTGCTAAATAATAAAGTGATTGCGGTACTTGATATTGACAGTACTGCATTTAATCGCTTTGATAGCGACGATCAAGCAGGTTTAGAGAAGATAATTAGTTTATTTGAAAATATCATGATCAAGCATGGCGTGGTAAACTAATGAAAGAGTTTATTGTTATTCATGATTATTTAGTCTCAGAAGCCGTTGTTGGTGACTGGGATGGTCAAGAAGAAATAGTTGCTGAGCGTATTAACGAAATTTATCATACCGTTTATGACTTAGCTGAAGAAGATATTGCGCCAGAGATATTAGAGCAGTTGCTGTCTTTGGTGTGGGATACGTGGATAGGGCAAGAAGCCTTAGCCGAAATTGAAAGTGAAGATATTTATGATTGGTGCCGACACTTGTTGGAAAATCGAGAACAATATCTTTCAGAACAGAATTAAAAATTTTTAAAAGTTGTATTTATGGAATCTAAAACAGAAAGTGAAGTAAAAGTGGCGGCGGACGCACCTGTGGAATCAACAGAAAATGTTGAAGTTAAGCGCATCAGTACAAAGGAAATAATCGCTTATTTAGCGGCAAAGTTTCCTGCGTGTTTTTCAACAGAAGGTCATGCCAAACCTCTTAAAATAGGTATCTTTCAGGACTTAGCTGAAAAATTAGCTGATGACGAAACCGTTAGTAAAACACGTTTACGTCAAGCGTTAAGACATTACACCAGTAGCTGGCGTTATTTGAAAGCGATTAAAGTCGGTAGCTTTCGAATTGACATTGACGGCAATGACTCTGCAGAGATTGATCAAGAGCAAGCTGATTATGCGAGCAAAACCTTAAAAGAAAGCCAAGAAAAATTTGGTAACAAAAATAGCAAAGATAAAGTTGCGAAAAAACCTTATAAGGGCAATGCTAATAAGGGAACTAAAGCTGTAAAGAAAGACTCTACAGATAGTAATCGTAAAGAAAAGTTTAACGCCGTTAAGTCTGCTAAACGTGCAGCTCCTAAAGCCGCGGTTAAACTTAAACCAGTTGAAACAAGTAATGTTGTTGTTGGCAAACATATCAAAGTGCAGCTTGGGCAGTCATCAATGGATGCCGTGATCACTGAAGTTTCAGGCAATGACGTAAGTGTGCAATTAAACTCTGGTATGGTTGTTAAAACACAAGTTAAAAATATATTTACAGAATAAATTTGGAGTATGTGTATGCATAAATTTTGTCGTATAGCTATTGCAGTATCATTGTCAATGTCGGGTTTGACGGCATTTGCCGAGACAAAGGAAGAGAATATAAATCTTCCGATACTGGCTCCCGAGAGCCAACATGCAACCTCCACCAAGCGCATTACGGCACAATTTACTCGTGCACACTACAAGCAAATTAAAATAGACGATATTTTATCAGAGCAAATTTTTGATCGTTATATTAAGCAGCTTGACTACGCACGTAATGTTTTTCTTGCTAGTGACGTTCAAGGCTTTGAACAGTATCGTGATGATTTTGATACCGTTATTGCTCGCGGCAAGTTAGATATTGCTTATCAAATTTATAACCTTAATTTACAACGTCGTTTAGAGCGCTATGATTATGCTTTAAGCTTGCTTGAAAATGAGAAACCATTCAATTTTGAACTTGATGAGTCATATGACTTTGATCGCGAAGAGGCAGAACGACCTGTTTCAGTTGCAGAGTTAAATGAATTATGGCGCAAAAAAGTTAAATATGACGCCTTAAACTTAACCTTAGCTGGTAAAGAATGGCCAAAAATTCAAGAAGTACTAGGCAAACGCTATCGCTACGCGATTAAACGTTTGAAGCAAAGTGAAAGTGAAGATGTTTTTCAAGTGGTGATGAACAGTTTTGCTCGCGTTGTTGAACCACATACATCGTACTTATCTCCTCGTAATGCCGAACGTTTTCAAATGGAAATGAACCTTTCCTTAGAAGGGATTGGAGCTGTATTGCGCGCTGAAGAAGATTATACCGTTATTCAAAGTGTTGTTTCTGGTGGCCCAGCTGATAAATCGAATGAATTAAAACCTAAAGATCGTATTGTTGGTGTTTCGCAAGATGATAAAGACTTTGTTGATGTGATTGGCTGGCGCCTTGATGATGTTGTTGAACTGATCAAAGGGCCAAAAGGCAGCAAAGTGCGTTTACAGGTTTTAGGTGCAGAATCTGAAGACGACGGCAGTATTAAAGTGGTTTCGATTATCCGTGATACCATTAAATTGGAAGACCGAGCAGCTAAATCAGAAGTCTATTTTGAAAAAGATGGCGATGAAAACAGTAAAAAATTAGGTGTTATTACCATCCCTAGTTTTTACAACAACTTGTCGCGTGATGTTAAATTAGAAATCGCTAAGCTTAAAGATGCTAATGTCGAAGGTATTATTGTTGATTTACGTGGTAATGGTGGCGGTTCGCTTACTGAAGCGACACTATTAACGGGTTTATTTATCGATAAAGGCCCGGTAGTGCAAGTTCGTGATGGTGCTAATCGAGTACAAGTGAACAGTGATAAAGACGGTATCAGTTTTTATGACGGTCCTTTAACGGTAATGGTAGACCGTTATAGCGCATCAGCATCAGAAATATTTTCTGCGGCAATTCAAGATTATGGTCGTGGTGTTATTGTTGGAGAACATACGTTTGGTAAAGGTACTGTTCAGCAACATCGCGGTTTAGGCCGTGTTTACGATTTATATGATAATCCGTTTGGTAGCATCCAGTTTACCATTGCAAAATTCTATCGTATTAACGGTGGCAGCACTCAGCATCGTGGTGTCTTACCCGATATAGAATTTCCGTCTGCGGTAGATCCTGCTGACTGGGGAGAAAGCCGAGAAGAGAATGCTTTACCTTGGGATCAAATTCCAAAAGCTCGCTATAACAAGCTTAATGATATCAGCCAAGATTTATCTTACTTAAATTCTTTGCACAGTTCCCGTGTGGTTGATAACCAAGAGTTTAATTATTTATTATCAGATATCGAAGAATATAAGGCTGAGAAAGACGATAAAACCGTATCATTAAATTTAGTTACAAGAAAAGCTAAAAGAGAAGAGCGCAAAGCGAAGCAATTAAAACGTGCCAATGAAAGGCTTACCCTGATGGGGAAAGAAAAAGTTGCTAGCTTAGATGACCTACCTGATGATTTGGAAGAATTAGACCCATTTTTAGATGAAACCGCAAAAATTACTTTTGATTTGGTTTCATTAGGTAAAGTTGCAAAAAAATAAGCAACATCTTTGTTGTAAACAAAGCCACCTAAGGGTGGCTTTTTAATGTGTTGATGCTTGTAACAGTATGGCGTTTTTTAATAACAATTGCTGCATAATTATTCTGCTATAGCCTATATATAAAGGGCTGGTTAGTTGTGGTTGAAAATAAAAAACTTGCACTATTTGTTAACAGTCGGCATGTTAACTAACACAAAAAACATAATCACTATAATAAATAAGATAATAAGGTGTAAATTTATCTATGTCAGATCCTCAATCTTTACGACAACCATCAATGTTAGATGCTTCAATCCCTATCATTGCATTAATTGCGATGCTTGCGGCGGCAGTAACTTTTTTTGGCGATAACTCTTCCTATGGCCCCAATCAAATAGCCTTACTTGCTAGTATGGGTATTGCCATTATTATTGGTTTAAAAAATGGTGCTACTTGGGTACAAATTGATAAAGCGATCGTTAAGGGAATATCGTTATCATTAAGCGCTATTTTGATCCTTTTATCTGTTGGTGCATTAATAGGTACGTGGTTATTGTCTGGTACTGTGCCAACCATGATTTACTATGGCTTGAAAATATTGGATCCCACCTGGTTTTATGCTGCGTCATGTGTCATTTGTGGTGTTGTCGCCATGAGTATTGGCAGTTCATGGACGACGGCGGCAACCATAGGTGTGGCTTTGCTTGGTATCGCGCAAGGTTTAGGACTTTCTCCCGAAATAACGGCAGGGGCGGTAATTTCAGGGGCTTATTTTGGTGATAAAATCTCTCCTTTATCAGAAACAACTAATTTAGCTCCAGCAGTTGCTGGTAGTGAACTATTCGCCCATATTCGCTATATGTTGTGGACGACAGTGCCGTCAATTATAACCGCTTTAATTCTCTTTATTATTTTAGGCTTAACTGAAACTGCAACGGCAAGTGATAATTCAATTGCGCTATTAAATGAACAACTTGCAAGCCAATTTGAGTTGAGTATTTTCAACCTGATCCCGCTAGTTATTCTGCTAGGTTTAGCAATCAAAAAAGTGCCAGCATTTCCAGCGGTATCTATCGGTGCTTTAATGGGGGCACTTTGGGCAATACTTTTCCAACAAGATCTTATTGCACGTTTAGCTGCTGATGGCCTAGATGCTATGACGGCAAATGTTACCGTGGTTTGGAGCGCTTTTTATGATGGTGTTGCTGTTGAAACTGGTAATGATGAGCTAAACAAGCTGCTTAGTGGTGGTGGCATGGCAAGTATGCTCAATACCATTTGGCTGATTATGTGTGCATTAAGCTTTGGTGCTGTACTAGAGCATTTAGGTATGTTACGTAAATTTGTTAATGTCATTCTTGCCTCGGCAAAATCAACCGGTAGCCTTATTGCCAGTACTGTTGGCACGTGTATCGGCACTAACCTAATTACTGCCGATCAGTACATGGCGATTGTGATGCCAGGACGTATGTATAAAGAAGAATACGAACGTCGTGGTTTACACCCTGTTGTATTGAGCCGAACGCTAGAAGACTCAGGTACCATTACGTCGCCACTTATTCCATGGAATACCTGTGGTGCTTATATGTATGGCGTATTATTAGTTAATCCATTTGACTACATTTTTTATTGTTTCTTTAACCTCATCAATCCGGTATTAGCGGTTGTTTATGGTTATATGGGCTTTAAAATTAAAAAATTAGTGACAAATAAGTAAAATATTTTCAAAATTAATAAATATTCATAAAGCCTGTTTATAGCAGGCTTTTTAATTTCTAATATTGCTGACATATGTGAGTAATAGTAAAAGAAAGTTATTAAGGAGTTTCATGAGCGATTTTACCCCACGTTATTTAGCTGACTACCAAGAGTCAAACTTTTCAATATCAAAGGTTGATTTAACTTTCGAACTTGATGAGCACAAAACCCGTGTGACTAACAGGATGCAAATTTCTAGAAAAGCGGGGAGTAATGAACCTCTGGTATTAGATGGTGAGCACCTAACGCTGTTGGCGGTCTCTTTTAATCAAAAAGAATTGCATGAAAGCCTATATCAAGTTGACGATACATCACTCACTATTCCAGTTTCCGAGCAGAATTTTCTTTTGGAAATAGTGACGGAAATTAATCCTGTGGACAATACCGCGCTTGAAGGTTTGTTTAAATCAGGTGATGCCTACTGCACACAATGTGAAGCCGAAGGCTTTAGACGCATTAGCTATTATCTTGACCGTCCTGATGTTATGGCAACATTTACCACTAAAATTATTGCCAATAAGACACAATTTCCTTATTTGTTATCTAACGGTAATAAAGTTGATTTTGGCGATTTAGCAAATGGTGACCATTTTGTGCAATGGCATGACCCATTTCCTAAACCAAGTTATTTATTTGCATTAGTTGCTGGTGATTTTGATGTTTTAAAAGATAATTTTACCACTTGCTCAGATCGCGACATAGCCCTAGAGATTTTTGTTGATAAGGGCAATATTGATAAGGCCCATCATGCGATGGCATCGTTAAAACACTCTATGACTTGGGATGAAGAAACTTTCGGTCTTGAATATGACTTAGACATCTACATGATAGTCGCTGTCGACTTTTTCAATATGGGGGCAATGGAGAACAAAGGGCTAAATGTCTTTAATAGTAAGTTTGTTTTAGCTGATGAAAGTAGTGCAACAGATACCGATTACTTTAATGTTGAAGCTGTTATTGCACATGAGTATTTCCACAACTGGACCGGAAACCGGGTAACTTGCCGAGATTGGTTTCAGTTGAGTTTAAAGGAAGGCTTAACGGTTTTTCGAGATCAACAATTTAGTGCTGATATGCATTCTGCAGCCGTTACCCGTATTCAAAATGTTCGAGTACTGCGCTCAATGCAGTTTGCCGAAGATGCTGGGCCAATGGCACACCCAATACGACCAGAAAAAGTCTTAGAAATGAATAACTTTTATACCCTAACTGTTTATGAAAAGGGTGCAGAAGTTATTCGTATGATCCATACGTTACTAGGAGCTGAAAAATTTAGACAAGGTATTGAGCTTTATTTTGCTCGATTTGATGGCATGGCGGTAACCTGTGATGACTTTATTAATGCCATGGCCGATGCATCATCGGTTGATTTGTCGCAATTTAAGCGTTGGTACGAACAGTCAGGTACGCCAAAAATAACCGTTGAGGAATATTTTGATGCTGAGACTAACGTTTACCAAGTTACTATTGCACAAAGTAATGGTGAAAACTCCGCACTGCATATTCCCGTAGGTATAGAGCTTATTACTCCAGAGACACAGCAAAGTAGTGCGCATTTATTGCAACTAACGGAGCAAAAGCAAACCTGGTCATTTAAAGGTTTTGCTGGCAAACCGGTACTGGCGCTATTAACCAATTTTACCGCACCGGTTAAAAGTCAGTTTTTACAGTCTGATCAAGATTTAGAGTGTATTATGACTCACGCAGAAGATGAGTTTTGTCGTTGGAATGCAGGCCAAAGCTTGTTGTCGACCCATATTAAAAATGTCATGGCAGAGCCGAATTTAGCCTTACCGGACAATCTATATGAAGCGTATAGAAAAATACTTAATGCCGATATTTCTTCGGCATTTAAAGCAGAACAATTAACCTTACCAAGCTTTAGCGAATTAGCAGATAGTATTGTAGAGGTTGATCCTGTCGCATTATTAGATGCCATTGATAAAGTGAAAATTGATTTGGCAACGGCACTGGCACCCTTGTTTTTACAACACTATCAGCAAAATATTCAAGAAGAATTTGCTAACGATGGTAAGGCTATTGGTCAACGCGCGTTAAAAAATATTTGTTTATCATATTTAACCCGATTAGCACCACAGCAAACATTAATAGCTGAGCAATACCAAAGTGCGAATAATATGACTGATACCTTAGCGGCTTTGAATTGTGCTGCAAACACCAATGCTGTTAGCTTTGCAACTATGATGACCGACTTCGAACAGAAGTGGAGTAACACAACGTTAGTCATGGATAAATGGTTTGCGATACAGGCAAGTGTAAATAATGAAGCAATTTATGACAACTTAGCTAAGTTAATGAGTCACCCATTATTCACTTTGAATAACCCAAATAGAGCTAGATCACTCATTGGCGCATTTACCATGAATAATCCGAGGCACTTTCATTGTATCAGTGGTCGAGGTTATCAGTTCTTAATTGAGCAAATCAAACGATTAAATGTCATTAATCCACAAGTTGCGTCACGTTTAATTACACCATTAATTCAATTTTCGTCACTGGATAAAAAGCGCCAAAACATGATTAAGACACTGTTAGAGGAATTGTCTCAACAAGAGGACTTATCAAAAGATTTAAAAGAAAAACTGGATGCGGCATTGTCAAACTAGGGTGGTGTGATGAAATATTATTTCAGCATAAGGATGACTAATCAGGAATTTTTACCTTATTATCAAGGGCGAATTAACAGAATTATTGTAACTTCTACTGCAGGGGTTCGGGTAGAGTTTCCAGCCATGCATTTGCGAAATTATTTAACGGCAAGTGGTATAAAAGGGCTATTTTGCCTGCAAACCAAAGATAATAAATTTTTATCTTTGCAGAAAATTGATTAATTAGAGCCTTTGCTTTAAACAGTGGTCAGACCATCAAAAGAGCAATGTAAAGAAATGTATATGGAGTTACAGCTGTGAATTTAGCTAACTCTTTGCTTATCCCTTCGGAATATTAAAGCCGTTTAAAACACTTGTTTTAAACGGCTTTTTATTCTCATCAGATGACTTGATTGAAGTCTTTAAAATAAAGGGCTTTAACTGATGTTTTAGCACTTGCCTCATCGCAGAAATGATGTAATTATTGTTTCATACCATTTACGTGGATTTATAAAAATAAAAATGCAGCATCGCATCTGGGGAGATAACAAATGAAACAAAACCTTCGCAACGGTTTTTACAAAAAGCCACTGGCTCTGAGTATTGCCGCCGCCATAGTGACATTAGCCGCGACTAGTGTGCAGGCAAAAAACTTTCAGTTAGGTAACTTTGACATTAGCTTCGATTCAACATTTTCCGCAGGTTCAAGCTGGCGAGTAGAAGATCGTAATTGGAATGATAATGTTGGTAAATCAAATAATATCAATAATGGTTTTGATTTTAGCCAGTATCACCCTGTGTTGAATGTTAACCCTGACGCCGCTACGGTATGGGATGGCGCAGGCAGTTATTCTACCAATGGTGATAACGGTAATTTAAATTATGACTCAGGTGAGAGTTTTTCAAAACTGCTTAAAGGCTCACATGAGCTTGATGTGCGTTACGAAAACTTAGGTCTATTTGCTCGCGGTATGTACTTCTATGATTTTGAAATGGTTGAAAAATCAAGAGCATGGACAAATCCGAGCTCTAATAAAGTTAATGACCCGTGTCGTGATGATGATGCCCGTGATCAAGTTTGTCGTGATATCCGTTTATTAGATGCTTTCGTTTATGGTGATTTTGATATCGGTGAAATGCCATTTTCTGTTCGAGTTGGTCAACAAGTGATTAGCTGGGGTGAAAGTACCTTAATATCTCATGGTATCAGTGAACTTAACCCCGTTGATATTGCACGCTTACGTGCACCTGGTTCTGAGTTAAAAGAAGCCTTTATTCCATTTGGCGCGGTCTGGACATCGTTGGGTGTTACAGAAAACTTTAACGTTGAAATGTTTTATCAATATAGCTGGGAAAAAACTGTTTTACCAGCACCAGGCAGTTACTTTTCTACCAATGACTTTGCTGGTGATGGTGGGCAATATAACAACGTACAATTGAATTTTGCTAGTAATCCAGATATGGATTTAGACTCACTTATTACCAATTTAAATGTGTTAAGAGCACAAATTCTTAATGGTACAGTTTCTCAAGCGGATGCTGCAGGAGCTTATCTAACAGGCTTTCCAACAAAGCTTACCTTAAGAGAAGAAAATGCCGAAAATGAACCGGATGATGGCGGCCAATATGGTTTACGTTTGTCTTGGTTTTTACCAGAATTAAATGATACCGAAATTAGTTTCTACCATATGAATTATCATAGCCGTCGCCCAGTATTTTCTGGCATTACCGCTGATTTTTCTACAGAAGCGCTTGTTGGTGATTTATTAACAACAGGTGTGTTAGGTGGTGATGTAGGTTACTTACTAAATAATGAAATTACTGAGCAGAACTATACAAACTTACAGGCATTTTCACGTGTAGAACTTGACTATGTTGAAGATATCAAACTATATGCGTTAAGTTTTAACACCGCTATTGGTACAACCTCTGTAGCTGGTGAAGTCACCTTCCGTCAAGATGAACCATTACAAATTGATGATGTTGAGTTGTTATTTGCGGCAATGCCACAGCAATTAGCCAATGATCAAGGTCGAGATGAATTAGACGGTGTATCGCAAATGGATGTATTTCCTGGCGGTTCGAGAGCCAATGGTTTTATTTTATCAGATACTTTACAAGCACAAATGACTTTGACCCACTTATGGGGTCCTTCATTGGGTGCTAGCCAATTCACCACTTTACTTGAAGTCGGCGGGATAGATATTCGCGACATGCCTGATCAAGATGTGTTACGTTTAAATGGTCCGGGTACGGCTAGAAACGGTGGTATTGAAGGTAAAGAGGGACTAGAAATTGCGTTACAAGATGGTGTTGAAACTAACCCATTCCCAAGTGCATTTGCATGGGGTTATCGTTTTGTTGGTAAATTAGACTATAACGATGTTTTTGCCGGCATTAACATATCGCCGAAAATTGTTTTCTCACATGATGTTAACGGTATTACGCCAGATCCATTATTTTTGTTTGTTGAAGATAGAAAATCAATGTCGTTAGGTTTAAGTTTTGATTATCAAAGTCGTTGGTCGGCGGATTTAAACTACAATAGCTTTTTCGGTGGTGTAGGTACGACTAACCAAATGGAAGATCGTGATTACGTGTCTTTTAACATTAAGTATTCTATTTAAGACAAGTTAGAGGATTATTGTCATGAGAAATTTATTAAAAAATTCATTTAAAAAGGCAACGTTAGTATCACTAGCGGTGACCGTAGCGTTGGCGTCAACAACGGCTTCAGCTAAAATTAGCCCAGAAGATGCGGCGAAACTTGATAAAGAATTAACCCCATTTGGTGCTGTACGAGGTGCGAATGCGGATGGTTCAATTCCAAAGTGGACTGGCGGTATCACGTCAGCTCCTGCCGGATACACAGTAGGCGATCATCATGTTGATCCGTTTACCGGTGATAAAGTGTTATACACCATTACCGCAAAAAATCTTGCTGAATATAAAGATTTACTAACACCAGGACAAATCAAGTTATTTGAAACCTATCCTGATACTTATAAAATGAGTGTTTATCAAACCCGTCGCTCTGCGTCTTATCCAGACCATGTTTATCAAGCAACGCTAGATAACGCAACAAAAGCGGAATTAGTTGAAGGTGGTAACGGTATTATAGAAGCGGCAATCGGTGTGCCGTTTCCTATACCAAAAGATGGCTTAGAGGCGATTTGGAACCATATTTTACGTTACCGTGGTGAAAAAATTATTCGTGAGGGCGGTCAAGCAGCACCAACAGCTTCAGGTGATTACACCTATATGGGCTTTGATGATCAATTATTGATCCCATACGGTGTTAAAGGTGTTAAAGCGGCAGACTTGCAAAAAACCAATATCTTGTTTAAGTTTAAGCAGAAAGTGACTGAGCCAGCGCGTTTAGCGGGTACGGCACTATTAGTGCACGAAACCATGGATCAAATTAAAACTCCTCGTCAAGCGTGGACATATAACACAGGTCAACGTCGTGTTCGTCGTGCCCCTAATGTTGCCTACGATGCACCAGGTACAGCGTCAGATGGTTTAAGAACAACTGATGACTTCGATATGTTTAACGGTGCGCCGAATCGTTACACCTGGACACTTAAAGGCAAACAGGAATTATTGATCCCTTATAATGATTACCGTTTGCATAGTGATAACCTGAAATATGACCAAATTTTACAACCAGGTCATATTAACCCTGATTTAGTGCGTTATGAAAAGCACCGTGTGTGGGTAGTTGAAGCTAACTTGAAATCAGATACTCGCCACACATATAAGAAACGTGTGTTTTATATTGACGAAGATAGCTGGCAAGTAGCCGTTACAGATATTTATGATAATCGTGACGAGTTATACCGTGTTGGTGTTGCTCATGGTATTAACTACTATGAAGTACCGACTCAATGGTCAACATTAGAAGTGTTTCATGATTTACAGTCGCGTCGTTATATTGCGATGGGCTTAGATAATGAAGCTAAAATGTATGATTTTTCCGCCGACTTGAAAGATGTAAACTTTACTTCTTCAGCCTTACGTCGTGAAGGTCGAAGATAAATAGGCGTGTTTAAAAAACGGCTGGCAAGTGCTAGCCGTTTTTATTTCAAAGTATTCAAATATTTAAAAATTTTCATTTTTAGTTTTTTTAGCTAAGCTAAAAAGACTTAGACTTTTATGATATTGATGCGCAATTATCGCGTTCAACTTTTCCGAAACATCAATATCTTACATTGGGGCTTGTCCTCACAAGTAAAAACCCATGGAGTAATATCTTAAATTATGC
The DNA here is from genome assembly GCF_057553355.1 of Colwellia sp. SU-HH01172. NCBI lineage: Bacteria > Pseudomonadati > Pseudomonadota > Gammaproteobacteria > Alteromonadales > Colwelliaceae > Colwellia > Colwellia sp. SU-HH01172. The sequence goes on from NZ_BAAJMB010000002.1 coordinate 105,821, forward strand.
GTCTTCTCCTTATTTTAGTCAGTTTTCTTTGTGTCAGTGCTATTAATGCCCAACCGCTCGACGCAAGACACGCACCATTAGCAAGCCAATCGCTTTTGCTTGATATCACCAAAATCGGACAAACAAAATTAGTGGCTGTTGGTGAGCGTGGTCATATTCTTTTATCAATTGATGGTAGTCAGTGGCAGCAAGCTGAGGTACCCGTTCAGTCAACGTTAACAGCCGTTTATTTTATCAATGAAAGCCATGGCTGGGCTGTTGGGCATGATGCAACTATTTTAGCGTCAACAGATGGCGGAGCTTCATGGCAAATACAGCAGCATTTACCTCAGGTGGAAAAACCACTATTAGATGTACTTTTTACCGATGAAAATAATGGCATTGCCATTGGTGCCTATGGCCTCTTTTATCGTACAAATGACGGCGGGCAGCATTGGACAATTGAATATCATAACGAGTTTCTTTATCCCGAAGATCAAGAATATTTAGCGGAACTGAAACTGCAAGATGAAGAGGCGTATCTAGATGAGCAAAGCAGTATTTTACCGCATTTTAACCGGGTAGTGGCTGATGGTCGCACCTTATATATGGTCGGCGAAATTGGCTTGATCGCAAAAAGCAATGACGTTGGTGTTAGCTGGCAAAAATTTGATGAGATATATGCGGGTTCTTTTTATGATATCAATCGTACACAAGCTGGTAACTTAGTGGTTGTTGGTTTACGAGGGCATATATTTCGTAGTTTAAAGAATGGTACACCTTGGCAAGAAAGCAATAGTGGCGTGACGGCATTACTTAGCAGTATTGTGCTGTCAGACGATCAGCGGATATTTATTTTAGGCAATAATGGCGTTTTATTAGAAAGCCGAGATGACGGGGTGACATTTACCGAGCATCCACAAAAAGACGGTAAGGCACTTATTAGCGGAGTATGGTTTAACAATGAAATTATTGCCGTCTCTGATGTTGGCATTAAAACTATTAACGTAACGAAGTAACGCTCATGAAATTGAATTCTTTTATTAATGTTGTTGAAGCACAACTATTCCGTAGCCGTTTAATGGTTTTGGTTATTTTTCTTTTGGTAAGTATTTTTCTATTGTTTCAGGCTAGTCAAATTAAGCTTGATGCTGCATTCACTAAACATATTCCGCTAAATCACAGTTACATGAAAACTTATTTAAAACATAGGGCTAACTTTGGTGGCGCTAATAATGTTTTAATTTCGGTTTGTGATAGTAGCGGTGATGTTTTTAATCCGGAATTTTTTACCGCCTTAAAAGGTGTACACGATAAGTTATTTTTTATTCCTGGCGTTGATCGCATTCAAGTAAAGTCATTGTTTTCACCTAGCACACGCTTTGTTGAAATTGTTGAAGATGGTTTTGCCGGTGGCCCAGTTATTCCAGCTGACTTTAAACCCGATGAACGTGGCTTAGCAATTGTAAAAGGCAATATTGAAAAGGCTGGCATTGTTGGAAGTATTGTTGCCGATGATTATAGCTGTTCTATGGTGAAAACATCACTAATGGAAATCGATCCCAATACGGGTGAGAAGCTCGATAGTATTGTGCTTGCCGCGCAATTAGAAAACGATATTCGCGGTGAGTTTGAAAAAGGTAATATCTCGGTTCACATCATAGGTTTTACCAAAATGGTCGGCGATGTTGCTCAAGGTGCCAAAGGCGTTGTGACGTTTTTTGGCATTGCGATCGCGATTACCACCTTGATGGTATTTTGGTTTTGTCGTTCAATAGCATTAACTGTACTACCAATTACTTGTTCTTTGATCGCCGTTGTTTGGCAACTGGGTATGTTATCAACCATAGGCTTTGGTTTAGATCCAATGTCAATCTTAGTGCCGTTTTTAGTCTTTGCTATTGGGGTCAGTCATGGCGTGCAGATGATCAACTCGGTCTCGAAGATGGTTAATAACGGCAAAACCAGTAAGGAAGCGGCACAGTTGAGCTTTCGAGTGTTGCTCGTGCCGGGTGGTATCGCATTACTATCAGATACTGTCGGCTTTATGACCTTGTTATCGATAGATATTGGTATTATTCGCGAATTGGCGATTACGGCATCGCTGGGTGTCGCAATGATCATTCTTACTAACTTAGTGTTATTACCTTTGCTTGTTTCTTATATTCATGTGCCTCGAAATGAACAAAAGGAAAACAAGACTAAAGCTAGTTCGACAGAAAAAACTGACGGTATATGGCACTTTATGTCTGCTTTTGCCACCCGTAAATCAGCGCTGGTTATTCTCATTGTTACGGCGTTGTTATATGTGGTTGGCTATCAAAAAGCACAAAATATGAAAATAGGTGAACTACATGCCGGTGCACCATCTTTGCACGAAGCCTCTCGTTATAATCAAGACACTTTTTTAATTACTGATAAGTATGCCATCAGCGTAGATTACATGTCGGTGATTATAGAAACTAACGCAGATGCCTGTACTTATTATGATTATATGGATGTCATTGATAGATTTCAGTGGCGTATGGAAAATATTCAAGGGGTACAATCGGCGGTTAGTTTGGCTTCAATTGCAAAAATCGTCAACGCCGGTTACAACGAAGGTAATCCTAAATGGCGGGCATTGTCTCGTAATCAACAAACCTTAGTGCAATCAATTGCTCGGGTACCATCTTCTAGTGGCTTATTAAATAGCGACTGTAGTGTTATGCCGGTTATTTTATTTTTGGAAGATCATAAAGCTGAAACCATTAATCGTGTAGTCGACGCCGCTAAACTTGTTGGCGCAGAATTAGGCAATGACAATCTTGCCTTTAAACTTGCGTCTGGCCCTGTTGGCGTAATGGCAGCGACCAATGAAGCAGTAGAAGCGGCCCAAATTCCTATGATGCTATATGTCTATGGTGCGGTGATTATTCTTTGTTTATTAAGCTTTAGAAGCTTAAGAGCCACTATTGCGGTTGTTGTACCACTTTATGTTGTTTCAACATTAGCGCAATGGCTAATGACAGAGCTTAATATTGGCTTAACAGTTTCAACCTTGCCGGTTATTGCTTTAGGGGTTGGTATTGGCGTTGATTATGGCATTTACATTCTTTCAACCATGAGTGTCAAACTCAGAAATGGTGCCAGTGTGCAAAGTGCTTATTTTGATGCTCTAAAAGAGCGAGGTAGTGCGGTATTGATTACCGGGGTCACATTGGCTATCGGTGTATCAACCTGGTTTTTCTCTGATTTAAAATTCCAAGTTGATATGGGGATATTATTAACGTTTATGTTTTTAGTTAATATGATTGCCGCGGTACTGGTATTACCTGCTATCGCAGCATTTCTCTGGCCTGAGCGAAAATAAATCGCTAAAGATTAAAAAATATTTTATGCATAAATAAACAAGAAAATGACCGAAAGGTCATTTTCTATTTATAACTAATGAATAAACACTTAATTGTAATCAAGCTTGTTACATAAAAGCGCAATTTTTAAAGTAATATATCTAAAATAGTACTCGCAATCACTTAAGTTTATTAATAAAATCGCCCCAATAGTCTATTCTGATTAAAAAGACTAAAAAGATACCAATTATTTCAAGCGTTTTATCCAAAAAGGAAAAAGGCATGGCGTTAGTAGACGGTTTACCTTCAGTGATACTTTCGAACGTAGCACAATTAATACAACAAAAAGTTCCAGCAGCAACAGCTCCTCTTGTTAATCAATTCGCAGAGTTGCTTTATAATAATATTTCTACCTTAGATTTAGACCACAGAAACGATAGCGATATGTATGGTGCAACGCTAAGTTTGTGGAATGGATTGAACGATCACCAAGACGATAAACCTGTTATTAAAGTGTTTAACCCACAGGTTTCAAAAAATGGTTGGAAATCTAGCCATACCATTATCGAAATTATCGTACGAGATATGCCTTTTCTAGTCGATTCTGTGCGTATTGCTTTAAGTCGACTGAATCTAACGCCTCATCTAATGTTGAATTCGCCAATTAAAATTATTCGCGATAAAAATAAAAACATTAGCCAGCTTTCAGCCGCTGTTGATCATTCTTTTAAATCGACATCTGTTGAAACGGTATTCTTTATTGAAATTGACCGTCAAAATGACGCGGCGGTGCTAGAGAACATTGCCAAAGAATTACATTCAGTGGTTAGTGACATTGCTGTTACTGTTAACGACTGGAAACCAATGCAAACGCGCTTGCGCAGTGTTATTGATGATGTTAAAAAAGCCAAGTTACCTTGTTCAAAAGCAGAGCAGAAAGAGAGTGTTGATTTTCTTGAATGGATGCTAGCAGATAACTTTACCTTACTCGGCTATCGTTCATACCAAGTGAAAACCTTGAAAGGGGACATGGCATTATCTGCTGATATTAAATCAAGCTTAGGTTTGATGAACCAATATGACGGTACCAAAGAGCGCTTAATCTCAAGTCTTAGTGAATCGGCGCGAGAAATTGCCTTAGGTAATAATTTACTTATCTTGACTAAAACTAATGCAAAATCTCGGGTACATCGTCCAGCGCATCTAGATTATATCGGCGTAAAACGTTTTGATGACAAAGGTAATGTTATCGGTGAAGAGCGTTTTGTTGGTTTGTTTGGCTCGGCTTATTACACCAACAGTGCTTTAGATTTACCTTTGATAAAATCTAAAGTTGCTGGTGTTTGCAGTGATTCTGGTTATGCCAAAGGCACCCATGCCTATAAAGCGCTAATTAATATCCTTGAAACCTACCCAAGAGATGAAATTTTGCAAAGTTCACCAGCGGAGCTATTGCAAAATGTTATGGGTATTTTCCAAATGCAAGAGCGAGATTACTCGGGCTTGTTTATGCGCCGTGATGCCTTTAACCGTTTTTACTCTTGTATGGTTTATGTGCCGCGTGAACGCTACAACACTGCATTACGAATTAATACCCAAAAATTATTACAAGAAGCGCTAGGCAGTGATGAGGAAGTTGAATTTACCACTTTCTTCTCTGAATCTGCGCAAGCAAGAACGCACTATATTGTAAGAGTTAACTCGACAAAAGCAGATATTAATGTGAAAGAAATTGAAAAGAATTTAAATCATGCCGCACGTAGCTGGGATGATAATTTGGCCGATGCCTTAAACTCGCATAAAGGCGAAGCCAAAGGCAAAGAATTAAGTCGCAAATATGCTAACTTCCCGCAAGCGTATAAAGACGAAGTGTTACCCGGTACGGCTATTGTAGATATTGAAAAATTAGAAGCTTTATCTGCCGACAACCAACTAGAAATGTTGTTTTATCAACCACAAGAAGAAGATGCCAACAGCCGCTTTGTAAAATTAAAGTTGTTCCATTCAGGTGAGCCATTACATTTATCTGATGTTTTACCTATGTTAGAAAACTTTGGTTTACGGGTTATTGGTGAAAGCCCTTATGCGGTAAGAACAGCGAACGGTGAAATTTGCTGGATTTTAGACTTCTCAATGCTACTAACGGGCAAAGGTAAGTTTAACTTAGAGGTTGTTCAAAGCTTATTCCAAGATGCATTTGCAAAAGTTTGGTCAGGACAATTAGAAGATGACGGTTTTAACCGCCTTATTTTAGGCGCAGAGCTTGGTGGTCGTGAAGTCTCTATTTTACGTGCATTCGCTAAGTATGAACGCCAAATCGGCGGTACCTTTAGTCAAAGCTATATTGAAGATACCTTTGCTCGCTACCCAAGCATTGCTGAATTGTTGATCAGTCTGTTTAACAAGCGATTCTCACCGAAAGCTAAGGCAAGTGAAAAAGTCATAGAGAAAATTTTAACGAATATTGAAACCTCACTAGACAAAGTTGCTAACCTTGATGATGACCGCATCATTCGCCGTTTTGTTGAAATGATCAATGCCACTATTCGTACTAACTATTTCCAACCGCACCCAGAAACAGGTGAAAAAGCGTATATTTCATTCAAAATTGTACCGTCACAAATTTCTGACGTGCCATTACCTGTGCCAGCATTTGAAATCTTCGTTTATTCCCCACAAGTTGAAGGTGTTCATTTACGTGGTGGTAAAGTTGCTCGTGGTGGTTTACGTTGGTCTGATCGTCGTGAAGACTTCAGAACTGAAGTACTTGGCCTAGTAAAAGCACAACAAGTTAAGAATACTGTGATTGTGCCGGTTGGGGCAAAAGGTGGTTTTGTTTGTAAACAATTACCTAGTGGCGACAGAAATGAAATTTTTGAAGCGGGTAAAGAATGTTATAGAACCTTTATTCGTGGTTTGTTAGATATTACTGACAATATTGTTGATGGTGACATTGTACCACCAGTGAATGTTGTACGTTTAGATGAAGATGACCCTTACTTAGTAGTTGCCGCCGATAAAGGTACCGCTACATTCTCCGATGTTGCCAATGCGATATCTGAAGAGTACAACTTCTGGATGGGGGATGCTTTTGCTTCTGGTGGTAGTGTTGGTTATGACCATAAAGCCATGGGCATTACTGCAAAAGGTGCGTGGGAATCAGTTAAACGGCACTTCCGTGAAATGGATATTGATTGTCAAACCACTGACTTTACCTGTATTGCGATAGGTGATATGGCGGGTGATGTATTTGGTAATGGTATGTTGTTATCTAAGCATATTCGCTTACAAGCGGCCTTTAACCATATGCACATTTTCATTGACCCGAATCCAGACGCAGCAAGTTCATACGTAGAGCGCGAACGTTTATTTAATTTACCGGGCTGTACGTGGGAAGATTACAACAAAGAGCTAATTTCTGAAGGCGGTGCTATTTTTAGTCGTCATGCTAAATCGATCAAATTAACGCCACAAATCAAGAAGATGATTGGCACGCAAAAACAAAGCATGTCTCCTATCGATCTAATGCAAGCAATATTAAAAATGCAGGTAGATTTATTGTGGAATGGCGGCATTGGTACTTACGTTAAAGGCTCTAAAGAAACTCACTTAGAAGTTGGCGATAGAGCCAATGATGCCTTACGTATTAATGGCGCAGAACTAAATGCTAAAGTCGTTGGGGAAGGTGGTAATTTAGGTTTAACGCAACTAGGTCGTATTGAATTTGCTGCTAAAGGTGGTCGAATTAATACCGACGCAGTTGATAATGCTGGTGGTGTTGATTGTTCAGATAACGAAGTTAATATTAAGATCTTACTTAATGGCTTAGTACAAAGTGGTGATTTAACGGTTAAACAACGTAATAAAATTCTTTATGACATGACTGACGAAGTTGGTGATATTGTAATTGAAGATTGTTACCGTCAAACACATTCACTTTCTATTACCGAATTACGTGGTGGTAGCCAGTTAAAAGAACAAGCGCGTTTTATTCATGAAATTGAGCGTACAGGTAAGCTTGATAGAGGCTTAGAATTTATTCCAAGTGACGAAGAAATTGCCGAACGCTTAGCCTTAAGCAAAGGCCTAACTCGTCCAGAACTGTCGGTATTACTTGCCTATAGCAAGATGATCTTAAAAGAAGAGCTTGTTTGTCCGGAAATTACCGACAACGAATATCATCAAAGCTTGCTTATCGAAGCATTTCCTAAGCAGTTGCAAGAAAAATACAGTGCACAAATGCAAGAGCATCCGCTGCGTGCAGAAATCATTGCCACTAAGTTAGCCAACAAAATTGGTAACGATATGGGCTTTAATTTTGTTAATCGCATGAAAGAAGAAACGGGTGCCACAACAGCTGAAATTGCTAATTGTTACTCTATGTCTTGTGCTGTTTTTGAATTGTCTGATATTTGGCAACAAATTGGTGACTTAGACAATAAGCTTTCAACGTCAATTCAAACGGAAATGTTATTCCAATTACGCCGTACGGTTCGTCGTGCTACGCGTTGGTTCCTACGTCACCGTAATAAATCACTTAACATTGCGCAATCTATTGAGTTTTATCATGCAACTTTTGCTGCTTTGTCGACTAACATCACATCCTTTATGGTCGAAGAAGAAGCCGCACAATTGAAACGCGTTGAGAATGACTTAGTGAAAGCTGGGGTGCCAGCACCAATTGCCTTGAGAATTTCGCTACTAAGCACTTTATTCTCGGCAATGGATTTAGCAGAGATTTCACAATCTAATGAATGTTCAATTGAGTTAGTCACGGATCTTTACTTTAAACTTGGTGCTAGACTTGATTTACACTGGTTCTTAGACCAAATTACCTCTCAGCCCGTGTCAAATCATTGGCAAGCGCTAGCAAGAGCGTCATTTAGAGAAGAGTTAGATTGGCAGCAACGCTCGCTGACTTCAGTGATATTGCATAGCAACAATAACTCAAGCAATGTTGATGAAATGTTAGACAACTGGTTTGCAGCGAGTGCTCAACCGTTAGAACGTTGGCAGCATATTCTTACCGAGTTTAGAATGGGTAAAACTCATGAGTTTGCGAAGTTCTCGGTGGCGCTACGCGAATTAATGTTGTTAAGTTTACACTGCGACACAGCAGAATAAGTGTTAAGATCCCCGCCAATGAGCGGGGATTTTTTTGTCTTCAAAGTTTATGCAAGCACGACAATTTCAACGTTGGCTTATTGTATTTATATTTAGTTAAAGAGGTATTATGTTTTACTCAGCGATTCGTAACGTATTTTTTAAATTTGATCCTGAAGCAATTCATGAGTTAACGATAAAAAGTTTTAAAGCAACTGGCGCAACACCGCTTAACTTGCTTTACAAGCAAAACGTAGCGAATAAGCCAGTAGAAGTGATGGGGATAACGTTTCCAAACCCTGTTGGCTTAGCGGCAGGATTAGATAAAAATGGCGAATGTATTAAAGCATTCGAAGCCATGGGCTTTGGTTTTGTCGAAGTAGGAACAGTAACCCCTCGCCCACAGCCCGGCAACGATAAGCCGCGCATTTTTAGACTACCAGAAGCCAATGCCATTATTAACCGCATGGGATTTAATAATAAGGGTGTTGACTACTTAGTCGATCAAGTTATTAAGGCTAAATATACCGGTGTTTTAGGCATTAATATTGGTAAGAATAAAGACACCCCTGATGAAAATGCTAAGGATGATTATATCCATTGCATGCGTAAAGTGTATGATCATGCCACCTACATTACTGTCAACATCTCGTCTCCCAATACGCCAGGTTTACGCTCATTACAATACGGCGATGCATTAAATGAACTTTTATCAGCGCTTAAAGCCGAACAAACTGCTTTGGCTGAGCAGTATGGCAAGTATGTGCCTGTCGCAGTGAAAATTGCACCAGACTTAACTAAAGAAGAAGTTGACTCAATTGCGGAATGTTTAATTGCCAATAATATTGATGGTGTTATTGCAACTAATACCACCTTAGCACGCGATAAAGTGGCGCATTTACAACATGGTGATGAGCAGGGGGGCTTAAGTGGTGCGCCAGTAAAAGAGCAAAGTACTAAAGTTATTCAACTATTAGCCACAGCATTAGACAATAAGCTACCTATTATTGGTGTAGGTGGTATTGCTTCAGGCGCTGATGCTCAAGAAAAAATCGCTGCAGGAGCTAAACTAGTACAAGTTTATACTGGCTTTATTTATCAAGGCCCAGAGTTAGTTAAAGATATTGTAAAATCACTTTAGCTATTGAACTGTGGCAGTCTAACAATTAGACAACTGCTAGTTTTGTTTAAGTTATTGTGTTTTCTCAGTAGATAAAAAAAACGGTAATCATGATTTTTGATTACCGTTTTTTTAGCACTGCTATTTATTTAGCTAAGGCTTTATTGCTGTCGATTTGTTGTTAGCAAGTTTTGCTTCGATGCTTTCTAAGCGTTCGAGTAATATTTGTAGCGTGGTATCAAATTCATTAATACTAGTGGCGGTGATCATTTGCTGTTTATCACGGCTCTTTGAATTGGCATCTAAAGTGCTAAATTGAGATGTTAACTTGTTAAGTTGATCTTTAATGGTATTGGCGGCAACAATTTGTTCTGACACAGCATCAATGGAAAATTCTGTTGCGGTAATTTTGTCGTTTAATTCGTTAATGCTCGTTGCTTGAGCTTGAACCGTATTAGTGTTTTTACCTTGTTGTTGGGCTATTTTTTTACTTTGAGAATTTAACTCTTTAATATCTTTTTGGTTCTTACGCCATGCTGAGGCCCAGAGTTTGTCCATCTCAGATAATAATAATTCAGTTTTTTCGCTAATGGCTTCGAGCTTTACTTTCAAAGCTATGGTTGACTCGCCCATTTCTTCGCCGGTTGCAGACAATTGATTTTCCAGTTGTTGAATTCTTGCCATGCTATTGTTTAAGTTTGTGGTTAAGCTCGTTTGTTGCTGATAAAAGTACCAACCACCACCGGCTATAGCGAGATAGGGGATTAATATAAGCAAAGATTTGACTAGGGAAAAGGAAGATTTATCGGCACTTTTATTAACCTTTGACTGTCCAACTTTTGCATTGTTATCAGTATGGCCACGTGACGACTTTACTTGGTCGTGGTCTAAAGTAATAGTTGGAATTTCAGGTTCTACACGATTTGACAAGAGAGAGTCCTATAAACAATAAAATGGAGAAAGTACAATGACAGTAACTGTATAATATTTAGAAAATATTGTACAAAAAAACCGACTAATATTGTCGGTTTTTATTATTACTTTTTGTAAAGAGCTGCTAATTTCTTACTTTAGTGATATTAGCAGCTAGTGTATTGACTATTAATAACTCTCGTTATGAACACTTAATACCGCTCGACCTGAAGGGTCGGCATTATTTTGAAAACTTTCATCCCAAGCCAGTGCTTCCTGAGTACTACATGCCACTGACTTTCCACCAATAACACAATCAGCCGCAGCAGCTAGTGGAAATCTTTCTTCAAAAATGCAGCGGTAAAAGTAAGCCTCTTTACTATCTGGCGTATTTACCGGGAACCTAAAACTTGCACTGGCAAGTTGTTGATCTGTTACTTGTGATTCTACATAGCTTTTTAAGCCATCAATCCAAGAGTAACCAACACCATCAGAAAATTGCTCTTTTTGACGCCATAATATTTCTTTTGGTAAGTAGCCTTCAAATGACTCGCGTAAAATCGCTTTTTCCATTTTGCCATTACCGCACATTTTATCTTCTGGATTAATGCGCATCGCAACATCCATAAAACCTTTGTCTAAGAAGGGCACTCGCGCTTCAATGCCCCAAGCCGACATTGATTTATTGGCACGAAGACAGTCAAACTTATGTAAACGCTCAAGCTTACGTAATAATTCTTCATGAAATTCTTGCGCATTGGGAGCTTTATGAAAGTACAGATAACCGCCAAATATTTCATCAGCGCCTTCGCCAGACAGCACCATCTTTATCCCCATAGCTTTGATTTTTCTCGCCATTAGGTACATAGGAGTTGATGCACGAATAGTGGTGACATCATAAGTTTCTAGGTGATAGATCACTTCTTTTAGCGCATCGATGCCTTCTTGTTCGGTAAAAACCACACTGTGGTGAATGGTACCTATACTATCGGCTACGGTTTGAGCAGCAACTAAATCTGGCGAGCCTTCTAGGCCACAGGCAAATGAGTGAACTTTTGGCCACCAAGCTTCGGAAAGGTCATTTTCTTCGATACGCCGTGCGGCAAACTTTTGGGTAATGGCTGAGATTAATGAAGAATCTAAACCACCGGAAAGCAATACACCATAGGGAACGTCAGTCATTAAATGACTTTTTACTGAATCTTCTAGGGCTTCGCGTAACTTTTCTTTGCTGGTGTTGTTATCTTTGATGGCTGAATATTTCTGCCAGTTACGGTTATAGTATTTTTTTAACTCGCCATCTTTGCTATCAAGCACATGGCCAGGAGGAAATTCTTCAACAGTTTTACAAATTGGCATTAATGCTTTCATTTCAGAGGCAACGTAAAAATTGCCGTCAGCGTCATAGCCGGTATATAACGGGATAATACCCATGTGATCACGAGCAACAAGATAACTGTTGTCAGCGGCGTTGTATAAACAAAAGGCAAACATCCCTTGCAGTTTATCAACAAAATCGCTGCCATATTTTTCAAACATAGGAATAATAATTTCACAGTCTGAAGCAGTCTGAAAGTTGTAATCTGGCGTATGTTGGTTGGCGAGTGGCTTATGGTTATAAATTTCACCGTTTACGGCTAGCACAAGTGATTTATCACTGTTATATAGTGGTTGAGCACCATGTTCAGTATCAACTATCGCTAAACGTTCGTGAACCAGTATTGCGTTATCGTTGTTATAAATGCCAGACCAATCAGGTCCGCGATGACGAAGTAAACGAGAATATTCTAATGCTTTTGGACGCAGTGCATCGGCATCGGCTTTAATATCTAATATACAAAATATCGAACACATTGAAGTGCTACCCCTTTATATTTAAAAAATGTCAAATTGTGAGACTCATACTAAGTCGAAATTGCTAAGTACAAGTGCGCTTGTTTAATTTCTTAGCAAATAGACGTGGCTTACCGCTGGAAGTAATTAAACACTGCCCAATCACTTTGACAGCATTTGATAAAAAATCAATAGTATTTTTACTCTAAATTTACAAAAAGGTTATAAAGGTGTGAATATTCTTTCAAATTGTTATCGTTTTGCTGTCAACGGTATGCGATGCATGGCGTAAGGCTAACTAACTGTAAACAAGCAAGTGTTAACCGCTATCAATTTGGCTCTAGGTATTTATTTCCAGCTTGATTAAATCCATACTGGTTTTAATATTTAGCTTACATTAGTATGAGAATAGCAATTAAACAATAGTGTTTGAAATAGTCCGATAACATTTTGACAACAATAAGAAATTTCATGCTAAAAAATTTTAAAGTAATTCACATCAATAAACTCATTCTCGCTATGTCACTTGCTTTAAGTAGTCATACTTATGCTGAAAGCATCGACTTGACGAAGATCACCGTTGAAGAAGCACGTATTTCAACAGCGCATAAGGCCATTCCGGATGTTGCTGGACGTTTAGCTGATCGAGTTGATTTATTTTCACAGCAAGTTGCGCGTGCGGATAATTACACTGTGCTTACACAATTAGTGTTACGTCATGCTGCGGCACTTTGGCGGGACGCGAAGACTTCATATATTGAATTAGCCGACTATGACGACCGTCCTTTATATTGGTCGCGTTTGCAAATGACCAAAGCGTTGCGCTCTTCTAAAGGCTTTGCCAAGTTATTTCCAAACCAACAGCAAAAGCTGTTATGGACGTTTGAGTTATTGTCTCGTGGTCAAGTCGATGTCGAATTTGATAAAAATGCCGATAAGAAAATTTTGATCACAGGTTTTGATCCATTCTTTCTTGACCGACATATCGACCAAAGCAATCCATCAGGGGTCGTGGCATTATCACTAGATGATATTGTTTTAAGTGTAGAAGGTAAAACTGCGGAAGTTGAAGTGCTGATTGTCCCTGTGCGCTTCACCGATTTTGACCAAGGCATGATTGAAGAACTCTTAACACCATATGTTGCAGGAAAAGAGATTGATATGGTGCTCACCGTTAGCATGGGGCGGGAAAACTTTGATTTAGAGCGTTACCCGGCTTTACGCAGAAGTGCTAAAGCACCAGATAACTTAAATGTATTTACTGGCGCGTCAAAAGACCAACCATTGTTACCGAAGTTAAAATCAACAGAGCTAAAAGGACCTGAATTTGTTGAGTTCAGTTTACCAATTGACGCGATGCAAAAAGCGGCAGGAAAGTATCAAGTCAATGATAATCGCAAGGTTAGTACGTTGGAAAAGTCGTACGCTGCACAATCATTAGCTGAAATAGTTAACAAGGTTTCGGTAAGTGGCTCAGGAGGCGGTTATCTTTCTAATGAAATTTCTTATCGTAGTATTTTATTACGCAACAAATATAACCCGTTATTACCGGTAGGGCATATACATACGCCGAGAATAAAATCATTTAACCAACAAGTGTTAATGGATGTTGTTAATCAAACTAAGAACATTATCAGCCAAGGCGTTGCCGAGCTATAGTCGTTGTCTAACACTTTCATTTAGACATAAAAAAAGCGCTAGGTATTAGCGCTTTTTTTATTGTTTAGCTTTAACACTAAATATTATTGGTTACATCAACCGATAGCTTTAACATTTGTCCAGGTTGCAAATATTTACTGCGTTTAAGACTATTCCAACGCTCGATATCGGTAATGCTGACGTTAAACTTGTCTGCTATACGGGCAAATGAATCCCCCTTGCGAACACGATAGGTAATATGGCGCATAATCGCTTGCTCATTCGGGATTGCTTGATTTTTTACAAGCTTGCTTACGGAAGTTTTTTGCCAAATCACTAATTTTTGCCCAGGCTTAATGGTATCTCTTGGCGCCATACCATTCCATTTGGCAATGCTACGAGTTGAAACATTATAACTGCGACTTAAATCCCACAGCGTATCACCAGACTTAACGATATGAATACGTTTCTTGCCGGTAAGCTCTCTATTTTGTGTTTTGGCTAGACGTTGATCTTGCGATAAGATATAGCTGTCTAATGAGGCTGTGGCAACCGGAATCAGCAAAAATTTACCGGCTCTTATTTGATTGCCTTTCACTTTATTAATTTGTCTGATCAGGTCAATTTCAGTATTAAATTTATTGGCAATTAAGCCTAAACTATCGCCACTTTTAATTTTGTATCGTTGCCAGGCTAACCTTTCTTTTTTGTCAAGTTTGTCTAGCTGCTGCTGAAACTGCGCAACTTTATGATTAGGCAATAGCAGGTAGTGTGGACCATCAGGATCGGTTGCCCAACGGTTGAATCCAGGATTTAATCGTTGCAATTCGGTTAACGACAAATCAGCTAATTGTGCGGCTTTTGCTAAGTCTAATTGTGAGCCAATATCTACTTGCGTTATAACCGCTTTATTATCAATTTTATGCAGTTTTATTTTTAGCTCGTCATTACGCTTTACAATATCAGCAAGTGCTAATAATTTAGGGACATAGGCGCGAGTTTCTTTCGGTAAATCTAAAGACCAAAAGTCAGTTGGCTTATTTTTCTTTTTATTATTTCGTACCGCACGTTGAACACGACCTTCGCCAGAATTATAAGCTGCGAGGGCTAACATCCAATCACCATCAAAAAACTTGTTTAAGTATTTGAGATATTTTATCGCACCTTGGGTGGAAGCAACGACATCACGTCGTCCGTCGTACCACCAATTTTGTTTCATACCGAAGCGCTTGCCTGTGCCTGGTACAAATTGCCACATGCCAGATGCACGACCATGCGAATAGGCGAATGGGTCAAATGCACTTTCAACAATAGGCAATAAAGCGATTTCTATTGGCATATCATTCGCTTCGAGTTCTTGGACGATATAATACAAGAATGGCTCTGCACGCTTAGCAACCCTAGTTAAGTAGTCAGGGTGTTTAACAAACCAGTTTCGCTGGTTGGCGATTCGACGATTTTCAGGCACTTGAAAGTTAAGTTGACTGCGTATTCTTTGCCAAACATCATTGGCTAAATAGTTTTCTTTTTCGCTATTACCAAGATCAACACTCACATCTGCAATTGGATGAATGACATCAATTGCTTCATCGACTAGCAGCGCTTGATTAATTTCAACAACCGACGCAATATCGATAACGATTTGATTTTCTTGGTTAGTCTCGGGGTTTTCTGGCTTACTTTGACTAAGGCTTGATTGACAGCCTGATAACATAAGGGCCGCGGCAATTGATAACGATATATACTTCATGAAAGATCTATTTAAATTTACTTGCCGCCAGTTTCACTTATTTAGCGGGCTAATTCAAGATTTTGCTATAAAAAAGCAACTAGAAGTTATCTTTCCAAGCCCTTATTATCGTAAATGCAGACAATGGATCTGTTACTGACTTACCACTAAATTCACTGGCGCTGGCCATTAAACTCTCTCGATGACAACGTAAAAAAGGATTGATCATTTTCTCTTGTAAAATAGAGGTAGGAATTGTGGCAATATTTTGCGTGCGCTTTTGTAATACTTGGTTGTAGTAATAAACAAGTTCACTATTACTTGGCTCAACCGTTAAGGCAAAATCTAGGTTGGCCTTAGTGTATTCGTGTGCACAATAAACATGAGTCTTCTCAGGCAAGGAACTGAGTTTCTCTAACGAATTCAACATTTGCGCAGCAGTTCCTTCAAATAATCGACCACAACCACCGGAAAATAAGGTATCGCCGCAAAACAAGCTATCTTGTGTCAAATAGGCAATATGTCCACTAGTATGTCCAGGTAGTTCGATTACCGAAAACTCGAGCGCTAAATCATTTAATACAAAGGTAGAATGCTCATTTAATTTAATATCACAATGTGGAATGCTCTCGTTTTCAGGGCCATAAATGGTTAACGGCCAGGCGTTATCTTGGCAATATTGTACGAGCTTATTTATACCACCAACGTGGTCGCTATGATGGTGGGTGATTAAAATGGCACTGAGCTGTTTGTTGTTTTGTTCAATATAATCAATACAAACGTCAGCGTCGCCAGGATCGACTATTGCTAATGCAGGTTTGCTCTGTGATGAAATCGCCCAAATATAATTATCAGAAAAGGCTTTTATCATGGAAACTTGCATTTTAGAGGTGGTTTGACTTTGCAGCATGTGCGGCTCCTGAGTATACTGAAAGGATGATTATACTCACTTTTTTACAAGTTTAAACTATGAAGCCAGCACTATCGTTTAGGCACCCCAATTTACCCAATTCATGGTTGGATCTCCCGAATGGCGGATTAATCGTAAAAAATATTGATCAAGTTTTAGCGTCATGGTGGCCAAAGTTTTTCGGCTATCATTTGTTAAAATTAGGGGCTTTAAGTGGTGAAATAGATAGTTCATCAAGTCCAATTAAACATCAACTGACCTTAACCAATCAAGCAAATGCTGCTGACATTATTGCTGAGGTTGACGATTTACCTTTGCTGGAGCACAGTGTTGACGTTTGTGTTTTGTCGCATGCATTAGAGTTTTCTCTCGACCCACATCACGTGGTGCGTGAAGCCAATAGAGTATTAATACCTAATGGCTATTTAGTTATCACAGGCTTTAACCCCTTTAGTTTAGTGGGCTTTAATAAATTTATTCCATACCGACGTAAACAAACACCTTGGAATGAAAGGCTATTTTCTCCGATGCGAGTGAAAGATTGGTTGCATTTGATGGGCTTTGAAATACAGCTAGATCATCGCTTTTTACATTCGTCATTGTCTGGACAATATAGTGAAGGCATGTTCAGTGCTCAGTGGCGGAAATTCGCCGCGCGCTATTTTCCAAGTTTGGGCTCAGTTTATGTTATAGTGGCGAAAAAAAGAGTGTTACCGCTAACGCCAATTAAAGCGAAATGGCAACTGAGGCCCCGCTTTGAGCCGGTTAAAGTGCCAACAATGAATTCTTCTAGAAAGCAAAATCATAAGTAATTTTGTATTTAGTCTAACGAGACGAAATACAAAGGTGTATTAATATTCCAAAGATAGGTGAAAACAAAACATGCAACGTCATGAATTTGAAAATTATCTCAATAGCTTACTGAAACCAGAGCAAATCAAAGACTTTTGCCCAAATGGTTTACAAATTCAAGGTACTGAACGCATCAATAAAGTGATAACCGGTGTAACCGCAACACAAGCACTTATTGAACAAGCGATTAATGAAAAGGCTGATGCCTTAGTGGTGCATCATGGTTTCTTTTGGAAAAATGAGAGCTATGTTATCCGTGGCATGAAACATAAGCGTATTAAAGCCTTGCTTGACCATGATATAAATTTGTTCGCTTATCATTTACCGTTAGATATTCATCCAACCTTGGGCAATAACGCACAATTGGCGAAATTGTTCGCCATTGAAAACGTCGCTCCATTAGAAGTTGGCAATGAATTAAGTGTGCCTGTGCGTGGTGACTTTG
Source organism: Colwellia sp. SU-HH01172 (assembly GCF_057553355.1). NCBI lineage: Bacteria > Pseudomonadati > Pseudomonadota > Gammaproteobacteria > Alteromonadales > Colwelliaceae > Colwellia > Colwellia sp. SU-HH01172. Next base: position 123,674 of record NZ_BAAJMB010000002.1, read on the forward strand.
CTTCGCTATTATCAGCCGAGGCATTACAACAACGCATTAGCGAACAATTGAACCGTACGTGTTTACATATTGCTGCACCGTCAAATAAGGCGATTAAAACCGTGGCTTGGTGCAGTGGTGGTGGTCAAGGTTATATTGAGCTTGCTGCAGAGCTTGGTATTGATGCCTTTATAAGTGGTGAAGTTTCAGAGCAAACCACCCATGTTGCCCGAGAAATGGATATTCATTTTTACTGTGCCGGTCATCATGCAACTGAGCGCTATGGCGCTAAGGCATTAGCACAACATTTTAATGAAAATTTATCAGTAGAAGCTAAGTTTATTGATATTGATAATCCGGCCTAAGCGTAAATTTATTAACGCTTTTAGTTAACCACTAACAAATGCCTGTAAGCTACTGGTTAGTGGTGATCCGTTTTCGAATATATTTTAAATACGATTATTTCTTATACTATAAACTTTTAAACCACTGAACAATACGGCCTAATGTTTCATACCATGCGGTCGAGGTTTGCTGTAGTTTTCTCGTACTTGGCACGTAGTATTGCCAAGATTTATGTTCATCTTCTTTAACCCATGGACTAGCAGGGGCAGGGATGGCATTGACGCCATACATTTCAAAATACTTCATTGCCCGTGGCAAGTGGTTAGCGTTGGTGACTAGTACAACATTTTTATTACGCACACGTGGCGCAATAAGCTCGGCTTCTTCTTCTGTATCTTGTGGAAAGTTTTCAGTAAGTATTTTGTTTTCCGGTATGCCTAATAATATTGCTGCTTGTTTAACCTTCTCGGCATTAGAAGTTTCATCAATACCCGCATAACCTGAGGTAATAATTTGTGCTTCTGGATGAATGTGATAAATACGAATTGCCTCGACCAAACGCTCTAAAGAGCATGACTTTAATTGACTCGTTGCCGGTAAACTGTGAACTGTGGTATGAGAACACCCTAGTACCACAATATAATCAACAGGATCACTACTGCGAGTAAATGCTGGGTAGTTATCTTCAAGAGGCGCCATCAAACTGTCTGATATCGGTGAAAGGGAACTAATAGTTAATATGGCGGTTGCAGTTACAAGAGCATGCAGGCTTAATTTAGGTTTACGACGAAAAAAAATAATCGCGATAAATAATAATATAATGATCACACTCAGCGGCATAATAAGTGAGCTAATAATTTTTTTTAACAGGAATAAATCCATAAATAGGCTAACCTTAACATTGAATGATAAGATGATATCAAGTTAGTTATCAGGCAACTAGGTAATTAGTTACAAATAATTGCATCTTTTAGATGCACAATACTCTTATCAATGACGTTACGTTATATTCTATGAGAAGCTGTGTATTGCGAGTTACTAAATTACTATTGTTAAGTGTGCTATTGATATCGTCAATCGACAGTGTTGCCAAACAAGTGTCGCAGTACGAGATACAAGTTGTTACCGAGTTATTAGAGCCATATCAAGTCTATAATCACGACGGTACTTTGGGGGGCTTTTCAACTGACGTTATAAAAGCATTACTTCAACAAGCACAGTCGACAGCAAAAATAGAAGTGATGCCTTGGGCTCGTGCCTACAATACCGCGCTATACTCAGAAAATGTCATGATCTACTCCATTACTAAATCGGACAGCCGAGATCGAGATTTTTTATGGCTTGGAGAAATTTTTGAAGAAAAGCTCTGCTATTGGACACTTCGCCATAATGGTTCTGAAAACAAGTTAGTTGATAAGGCTTTAAAAGATAAAGCATTTTCCGCCCCCAGATTTTCTATCAGTGCACAATATTTATTAGACAATAATTTTACTAATGTTTACTTAACGTCAAACGAAGAACAAAGTATAGAAATGCTGTTTCTTGGTCGGGCTGATTTTATTCTTGCGACGGAATATTCACTAAGATTAGCAGCCAGAAAACTCGGCCTTGATCTTAGTAAAGTAAAGCGAATGTATGAAAATAAAGTGATCTCGAATCCCTTGAGTATAGCCTTTGGCCTCAATACAGATAGAGAAATTATCGAACATTTTCAAGCGGCATTTAGCGAAATTAAGCGTAACGGCACATTAGGTAAAATCACCCAAAAATGGAATATTGAAAGATTAGCACAGCGCTGTAACTAACTATTACTCGCTAGATGCTGCAGAATTTACGTCCACACCTTTAAAATGCATTTTTTATAACTAAATTAATCGCTATCTTAATTAAATTTGTTTAGACATCTAAAAGTCTATTGACCTGGTTAATCAAATGGGGTTAAATAGCGCTGTAGTAAATTAGAACTTTTACTCAATTCAATTCTTATCGCTAGTGGTAAGAATTTATTGAAGAAAGAGTTGCTATTTTACTCACCAGAAGAGGTGCAATTGCCAGGTAGGTAACACGAGGAACCACATCCGTTGATGGTTACTAATGGGGACAATTGCCGAGAATGTTGATATGGGTGGCATATCGCATTCGGTCACTAGGGCTGAATCCTTAGGGCTGTCACCGCAAGAAGGGGCTTTTAATAGTATTTTCTTGATTTGGGTGGAGAGCTTCTGGCTGAAAAGTACCGCCTGAATAATGAGTTTCCTCAGCCATTATTCACTCTACGCTCAGTCATGCTCTTCCTGTTTTTTATTAGCTTATTTTATGCAGTTTATTTTAATTAAATTGATGGTAATTGGGCTATTAGGGAGAATTTTTATGTTAATATCTCAGCAAATAAATCATAGTAACGCATTGGTTGTTACGTTAATGGCTATGTATCTGCAACAAATTAGTAATTGCGCTACATTCGTTCAATCTCGACTTCATGGAGAACTTGCATGTCAGTAGTGGTAAATCAAGCAAGCGCTGATGAAATTACCGTAGCAAAGTTTGGCGGTACCAGTGTCGCCGACTATCATGCCATGCTGCGTTGCGCAGAGATTATTAAAAAAGATAGTTGTAATCGCCTGGTCGTTGTATCGGCTAGCGCAGGGGTTACGAATCACTTAGTTAGGTTGAGTCAAGAAAATGTACCTGAGCAAGAACGCGCTGATATCATTGCTGATATTAGCCGTATTCAGTTTGCTATTACCCAACATTTAGCCTGTCATCAAGCACTCAACTTAGAAATTGAGCAGCTATTAAATGCCTTAGCACTATGCGCGCAGCAACAAGCAAATCAACATTGTTTACAAAACAGTGATGAAATTCTCAGTTTTGGTGAGCAAATGAGCTCACGTATTTTTGCCCAAGTTTTGCAAAGTATTGATGCGAACGGTCATTATTTTGATGCTCGACAAGTGATGAAAACCGATGATTTATACGGTAAAGCACAAGTTGACTTACAACAATTAGCAGAAAATGCCCAAGAACTGTTGTTACCGCAATTAGCGGATAAGATTATCGTTACACAAGGCTTTATTGGTAGTGATGAGCAAGGGAATACGACAACATTGGGCCGTGGCGGCTCAGACTATAGTGCGGCATTACTTGCCGAAGCTATTCAAGCCAGTAATTTAAGTATTTGGACTGACGTGGTCGGTATTTTTACCACAGATCCTCGCATTACCGAGCAAGCTCGTTCAATTAATGAAATTAGCTTTGGTGAAGCGGCTGAAATGGCGACCTTTGGCGCTAAAATTTTACACCCAGCAACACTTATTCCGGCAATGCGGCAAGATATTCCTGTTTTTGTTGGTTCCAGTAAAGAGCCTGATGCTGGTGGCACTCGAATACAACGACAAGTGGACTCTAACCCAACTTATCGCTCAATTGCCTTGCGTCGCGAACAAACTTTGGTAACGGTGAAAAGCCCGGAAATGCTGCATGCCAGTGGTTTTTTAGCGAAAGTCTTTACGGTATTAGCAAAGCACCAATTAAGTGTTGATTTGATCACCACTAGTGAAATTAGTGTTGCCTTAACCTTTGATAACCCATTAGGTTCAACTCAGGCTTTATTGACTAAAGCTGTGGTGGAAGAGTTAGAACAGCTTTGTGAAGTGAGCGTTGAACACGGTTTAAGTTTAATTGCGGTGATCGGTAATAAAATTCATGGTACCAAAGGTGTTGGTAGCAGTATCTTTGATAAGGTTAACGATTTTAATATACGTATGATCTGTCATGGCGCCAGCGATCATAATCTATGTTTTCTCGTGCCTGAAGAAGATGCTAGTCAAGTAGTAGAGCGCTTGCACGATACCTTGTTTACCCATTAATTTTACTATTAATTTCCGCTGAGTAAAAAATAATAAGGGGACATTCATTGTCCCTTTTTTATGTATAGGAAGTACGGTATAACGCGGTCACATGGATGTGAAAGAGCGCATTTGGTCACTATTTCTATATATTGTGCTATTTATTACGCTTCATAAGCTAATGGGTCGGTGGCATTGTTATCAGCGAATGCTTCTAAGCGTTCTTGGCAAGCGCCACATTTACCACAGGCTTTTTCTCGGCCATTGTAGCAAGTCCAGGTATCGTCATAACGTAAGCCCATTTTTAACCCGTCAGTTAAAATGTCAGTTTTCGTCACGTTAAGGTACGGGCTGAAAATTTCAACCGCTTCATAATTAGCTATTTGGCAAACGTCATTCATTTTCATTACAAATTCAGGGCGACAATCAGGGTATATGGCGTGGTCGCCAGAATGCGCGCCGTAATAAACTTGTGACGCTTTCACCGACACCGCGTAACCAACAGCTAATGACAGTAAAATCATATTACGATTTGGCACTACGGTAGACTTCATGCTTTCTGCTTCATAATGACCTTCTGGAATGTCAATATCATCAGTTAATGAAGAACCGGCAAGTAATTGATTGATAGCAGAAATATCGATAACTTTATGAGCAACCCCAAGTTGTTGACAAACTTTGCTGGCGCAGGCAATTTCCTTGACATGTTTTTGGCCATAATCAAAAGTTAATGCATAGACTTCTTTACCGTCCTTAAGGGCACGATTAAGAACGGTGAACGAATCCATGCCACCGGAAAAAATTACCACAACTTTATTACTCATATTTGTCTATCTCTTGGGGTATAATAAAAACTTGCGCATTCTACTCGAAATTATCTAAGCATTAAAGTAATGACCACACGTTATAAAATAAATGAATTGTTTGAAACTCTGCAAGGTGAGGGCTCTTTCACCGGCCAACCATCGATTTTCCTCCGTTTACAAGGTTGTCCTGTTGGCTGTTCATGGTGCGATACCAAGCATACATGGGAAATTCATCCAGAATTAGAAATTTCTAGTCAACAATTATTAACTAAATCAGAAGAAACTGAGCAGTGGTCAAATTTATCGCTAGACGATATTGCTAACGTTTTTTTGCAGCAAGGCTATAAAGCAAAACATATAGTGATCACCGGTGGCGAGCCTTGTATGGTTGATTTAAGCCAGTTGTGTGAATATTTTGAAGCGAAAGGCTATAGTTGCCAAGTAGAGACTTCAGGCACTTTTGAAATTCGAGTTTCACAAGATTGTTGGGTGACAGTGTCGCCAAAAGTCAATATGCGTGGCGGTTACGACATTTTAGCCAGTGCTATGCAACGGGCTAATGAAATTAAACATCCAATTGCTACCGAGCAACATGTAGATGACCTGAAAGCCTTACTGGCTAGGTTTAAGGTAGAAAACAAACCAATATATCTACAACCGATCAGCCAAAAACAACGAGCAACGGAACTAGCGATTGCCACCTGTATTGAAAACAACTGGCGTTTGTCGGTACAAGTTCATAAATATATCGGTATTGAATAAGCATTGCGTACATAGCGACGAATAATCGTTAATGAACGCAACTTATTGATAAACTCCGTAAGAGTTGTTGAGGGTGGGGTTTATATTGTCTAGAATAGCGCACTTTTATTAAAATCAGGTCATTATTATGAACGATACTAAATCATTACCAGACTTACCCGATCGTCTTTCAGGGAATCCACGTAGCCCACACCATGTAGCAGAAATTTTTGAGCACAACATTGGTATTCGTTTAAACGGCAAAGAACGTACAGATGTTGAGGAGTACTGTATCAGTGAAGGATGGGTGAAAATTCCTTCGCCTAAAGCCTTAGATCGTCGCGGACAACCGTTACTCATGAAAATGAAAGGTACCGTTGAAGCATATTATAGTTAATTACTTTACCCGCTTTTATTTACAGCACATGTAAGCTAAGTATTAGCTGCCTGCTTTGACTGAATATCTACAAAGGATAGGTTATGAATGCTTTAAAAGTTTTATTATTCGCTTTATTTATAGTTGTAGCGTTAGAAACTCAAGCCAGTGAAGCAGAGTCGAACCACTTAGCTACAGTCAAGCATTTCATGATAGCGTTCAATGCGCAAGATAGCCTTGCGATGGCAAAACATGTCACTGACGATATTGAATGGTTAAGTGTTGATGGTACAAAAGTTATTGTCGAAGCGAAGGGCAAGCATGATTTGATCAAAAGTATGAATGCATATTTTAAATCTTGCTCAACGTGTCGCTCAACGTTATCGAGTGTTATTTCAACACAAAATCGCGTCAGTGCTGTTGAAATTGCTAGCTGGCAAGGAGCAAGTGGACTTAATTCTCAACGCGCGCTTAGTGTCTACGAATTTTCAGACGAAAAAATTATCCGTGTTTACTACTTTCCGGCGGAGAAGTAGTAAACAATATTGCTATTAACGGATGATTTATTGCGGTTAAATTTACCCGCTAAAAGTGTCAAATAACAGTGTAATAACTGCACTGTTTTCAACCTTTCTATCGTTAAATTTTATAGTGTGAGAATGACCGTTATTTTATTAACGGCAAAGTGATCACCACATCTACACCATTACCTAAAGTGTTATTAACCGCTCTAATTGAACCGCGATGAAATTGGCAGATCAGCCGAGCAATATATAAGCCTAAGCCTAAATGTGGTTGTTCGTTGTTATGTTTTTGCCTAATAGACACCATAGAATCAAAAAGCTGTTCACTCATTTGCTCAGGTAATAACTCTCCATTATTTTTAATGGTGATGGTGCATTCTTGCGCTTGCTTGCTAAATAGTAGTGCTACTTTTTTATCGTCACAAAACTCAACCGCGTTGGCGATCACTTTATCGAGTAGTTGGGCAATATGTTCAGGCGAGCCATTTAGTTGAAGCTTTCCTTGTGGAATATGGGGACAGGCAAATTCAATATCTTTATAAATAAGCTGATAACCTTGTATGCAACCATTGATCACTTCACCAATATCAAACTGAGTTTGTTCGGTGTTTTGCAATATTTGCTCGATGCGGGTTGCTTCATTCATGTTAGTTAAAATAAGACTCAACCGTTCAATACCGCGTTGTGCTCGGGTTAAATAAGGGTTTTCAGCTTCTTGGCTTTGTTGTTCAATGTTGTTATTCGAACTTTGATGTTGCATCGCCAAGGTTTCTAACGACGTGCGAACTACCGCAATCGGGGTACGCAATTCATGTGAAAGCCGTGAAGACATGTTTTCCAAATAGTGGTTATATTGTCCGAGGCGGTTAACGGCGGTGGCAAAGCTGCGAGAGAGGTCACCAATTTCATCATTGGTTGTTGAAGTGTCAACATTGCCACTTATTCTGCCGTGCTCATCAATGGCTAATTCAGCTTGGTTACTTAAAGTTCTAATACGATTTGAGATCCGAGAAGCAAATAAGAAAAACGCTAATGCGCCTAATAGCATAATGGCAAGTATTGAACTAAACAGTTTTTCAAGCGCTTGGTTTCGTAAGGTACGAATGCCGTTAGTGGTTTCTTCTACTATCACCACACCTTTAACACTTTCATCGATAAATATCGGGTAGGCGGCCGACAACACAACCGCTTGTTGATCTGTAGATAAACGCCATTGCGACATAGGGTTACCACTTAACGCGCTTTCGATATGTTTACCCGTCAAGTTTTCCGAATCATATAATTGGTCAATAAAGTTACGGGGTGGCTGAGTAAGAATTTTCTCGTATAAAGGTTTTAGCCAATTTTTTTCAACACTATACCAAGCATTTATTATGGCGTTGAAGAAAATATTATCTGAAGAGGTATCGACTGTCTCGTTACTATTGACACGTTTATTCCAAACGCCACTGGCTTGTTTAATATCACCGGTTTTAGCGAGCACTCTATGATGCTGATCAACAACCCAAATACTTGAGTTGGTATAGCTCATGCCTTTAACAATGCGTTCAATTTCAGGAGAGGGCACTAAAATAGTTCCTAGTGTATCTGCAGAGCTTGGATCGGCAGAGCCCAGTGAGGCAATTACTTTGCCTAAGCTGCGATCTACGTCGTGTACGGCAAAGGCGATATGGTCGTTAAATTCAGTCAGAGGAATACGGATTTCCACATTGTAGCCTTGATTAGTATCACGCCAATGGCCCTGAATTTGTGTCGCTGGCACTGGAATATCGTTTAAGGTGTCGGTAATACGATAAGCGTCAATCCAGCCGGTGGTTTTATTGCTGATAATAAAGCGACTAAAAACACCATCAGGGTTAATAAAAGCGAGTTCAAGATGATCATTATTGACGATACTGCGGGCATTACTATTGCGGTAAATGACTTCGTTATCGTTTACTGAAAAATATAAATACAGGTACTTACCATAAGTGCCAACCGCTGCGGTAAAATTAAGTGACAGTTGCTCTGGTGGCAAATGCGTATAAAGCTGATTGTTTTGTTGGTAAAAATGGCCCTTATTGGCAAAGTCTGGCCAATCGTTGTTTAAGCCATCGAGTTGAATAGGTGCAGATAAGCCATAACTGTATAAGTCTTTACCTTTTTCAACGCTCGGCAAAAAACTTGCCTGATTATTAAATAAGTTCGCCCGTTCATGCATGGCTGTAGCCAATGCTCTCGCCGTGCCAATAATGGTTTGCTCTTGGCCATAACGTAGGTATTTTTCCATTTCCCAAACATATTGATAACCAAACCAAGGAATGGTGAATAAAAAGCTTGATAATAAAAGCAGCTTACTTCGTAAGCCAAAGCGCCATTTCATTGTTATTACTCGTTATTGGCCTAATTCTTCTACTGATTTTTCATGTGCTTGGTTCCAGCGATAGCCCATGCCATAAACCGTATCAATACAATTGAAGTTGGCATCTATGCGTGTGAATTTTTTTCGAATCCGTTTTATATGAGAAGTAATGGTTGAATCATCGACATAGATTTTTGAGTCTTGCATTAACTGACTTCTGTTTTTTACATGGCCTGGGTGTTTTGCCAAAGCATAAAGCATCCAAAATTCAGTAATGGTTAAATCAACCATATGCTCGTTCCACTCAACTGTCATACGCTGGCTATCGATAGTTAATGCGTCAAGCTTGAGTAAATGATCCGTTTGTTGTGGCTTGCCTAAGGCGTCTTGTCGACGAAATAGCGCTGCTATACGCGCCGCTAAATGTGGCAAACTGATATCTTTAGTTAAGTAGTCGTCAGCGCCAATTCTTAAGCCAGAGACCGTATCAACGTCACTATCACGGGCGGTTAAAAATATTATCGGCAAGGTATTCGATTTCGTTCTTAACCACTGGCATAGCTCAAAACCGGCATCATATTCATGCTCTAAACCAATATCTAGAATTGCTAAATTCGGTAAGCGTAACGTAAATGCTTGCATAGCAGTGGCTTTATTTGGATAAGTTTGCACTTGATAGCCCTGTAAACGTAGAGCATCTGCGTAGTTTTCTCTAATTGCTGCGTCATCTTCAACAATTGCGATCCGTTTTGACATTTTAAATGATTACCTTGTTATGAACTGCCATTTTTCATTTGCATCATATCGAATAAATCCTAGTGATGCTGCTAATAGTTCAAATTGCCATAATGTTGCCACATTTGCTCAGTGAATTGTCATTTTTGCGTCGGTAAGTGGCCGTTTTCTTGCGGTTTAATAGCTTCATCGAAAGAGAGGCGAAACGAAGAGTTAACAATACTTTATAGCTCTGAGTTTTAAATATTATTTTATTAAGGGGAATACCTATGACGACTTATAGACAACAAACTGCAAAAAACACCAACAGCAAGAAAACGACTGCCCAGACACTGGTTAGTGCCGCGTTAATTTCAGTGCTATCAATAACGCCAGTATTTGCAAATGCTCAAAATCATGCAGTACTGCCACAAAGCAACACCGAAGAAGCACAACGCAATGAAGAAATAGGCTTCGGCGCAGGTATGGTTATTGGTGCTATTTTTGGTGGTCCAGCAGGGGCTTTCATTACTGGTTTAGCCGGTAACTTTATTGCAAAAAACATTAATGCGGAGGATGAAATTGAACAGCTATCGACGGCTTACCAACAAGAAAAGCAAAGCAATGAAATGGCGCTGGCTGCGTATCAAGAAAAAATTGCCAATGCCGAGCAAGCCTACCAAGAAGAATTGATTGCACTAGAAAGAAATTATCAACAAACGAGTTTATTACAAGCGCAAAACCTTTTAATGAGTTTACAGTTTTCAACCGGCTCTAGCGAAATTAAAGCGCATTACCAAGAGCAGTTAACAGCATTAGTGAGTATTTTGCAGCAGTCTCCAGAGTTAACGATTGATCTTTCAGGTTATACCGATAAGCAAGGTAGTGACGAATTAAATCAAGCGCTTTCGCTCGCTCGTATCAATGCAGTTAAAAATGCCTTAATTGACCAAGGGGTGAAAGCGGACAGAATAAATTTATTTGCTTTTGGTGAACAGCAACCTGTTGTTGCCTCAAATGACAAAGAAGTGAGCTTTTACGACCGTCGTGTTGTTATCAAACTGAAAAATGAAGCTGTGGTTAGCACGCCAATGAATAATAAAGATGCTCAAATGGCGAATAATTTTTAATTGTTTAGCGAGTTTAACTAGTCGATTGTTTTAATTGAAATAACAGGAGGTGACGCACGATAATTATACTCAGCTACATCCAGTAATATTGAATTTAACTTGAAGAAAAAGCCAAGGTCTCCCGCCTTGGTTTTTTATTGCTTGTCGTGTAAAAAAATATCTCCTAGACATTGGTGAATAGTTCAGCCTAAGCTATTGATTATAAGTTTTAGGATGAGAGGGCAAGTTATGGATTATCAAACGGTGATCAATTTTTGGTTTAATGAAATAGCACCAGAGCAATGGTGGCTTAAAGATCAAAACTTTGATCAAGAGATAAAAAAACGGTTTCTTGAGTTACATGAAAGTGCCAATCGTGGCGAGTTATATTATTGGCGCGATACGGCGGAAGGTCGATTAGCAGAAATTATTGTCCTTGATCAGTTCTCTCGTAACATCTTTCGCGACACCGCCAATGCATTTGCATCAGATACACTTGCGTTAGTATTGGCACAAGAAGCGGTGCGCTTAGCAGAAAATATGAATTTGCCTGTTAGCCAACGTAGCTTTATGTATTTGCCCTACATGCATAGTGAGTCTTCTATTATTCATCAACAAGCCGTTGAATTGTATTCGGCATTAGGTAATGAGTCGAATCTGCAGTTTGAATTAAAACATCAAGAAATCATTACCCGTTTTGGTCGATATCCTCATAGAAATGCCATTTTAGGCCGTGAATCTAGTGCTGAAGAGTTAGTGTTTTTACAACAACCTAATTCATCTTTTTAAGCAAAAATTACAATTTGTGCTAATAATTAGAACAGTGAAATTCAATTTATACTTTTGTCTTTAAATAACAACAATTAAAAAGGAAGTCTGTATGAACAAGCTAGTACATATCATTATTGCCATCTTGTTACCGCCAGTTGCGGTATTTTTAAAATCTGGTGTTGGAAAAGATTTATTGATCAATATTATTTTATGTTTTTTGTTCTTTATACCTGGTGTGCTACACGCGATATGGTTAATAACGAAGTAAAGCACGGTTGTAAGCGTGATACTTAACACGTAGTGCATAGCACTCAAACAAATGTAATGAGACCGCACTAATGTATATTTTTTCCGATTGTAATCTCGACTATTACAATCGGATTTTAACTTTTTATACCTTTATCACAGTACTGATATTGGTTAAATTTTGGGGACAAGGTCATGAAGTTAGATTGTTTTTCAGTGAGTTTATCAGTTAAAGACTTAGCAAAGTCTCGTGACTTTTATGAAAAATTGGGTTTTAGTGTTTTTGCCGGCGAAATGGCGCATAACTATTTAATAATGAAAAATGGCGATACCAATATTGGCCTGTTTCAAGGCATGTTTGAAGGTAATATTTTAACCTTTAATCCAGGGTGGGACCAAAATGCACAAGCTTTAGATAACTTTACCGATGTCAGAGAGTTATTAGCAAATGTAGAACAGCAAGGCATTGAAGTAAATCACAAAACTATTGAAGGAGAGCAAGGACCGGCAAGCTTTTCTTTTACCGACCCAGATGGCAATGCTATTTTGATAGATCAACATCGTTAAAAAATATCACTTTTGTTATCTCATTGTTCAGTGGTGCGTTTTTGCAACACTGAACAAAGATATTAATCCACGACACTCTTTTTTCACAATGATAATGTTTTGTTAGTCCAATTCAACTGATGAAGCATGATTCTGATGCAAAGGAGAAAATGTGAAAATACTTAAAAAGCTAACAATAACCGCCGCTTTAGTAGTGTTAAGTAGTAATGTATTAGCCATAGATAATGACCACCAAACCACTGAAAATGAGCATCTATTAATTTCAAAAGTGTTTGAAAATTATATGAGTAAATATAATCACTTTATTAACAAACAAGAATTAAAGCTATCTCCTGCACTATATTCTGAGCAAGTGATGTTGATTTTAGGCAATGGTAAAGCAACAAGCTTAACGTCAGAAAAAATGAATCAAGGGGTTACTGGTTTTTTAACACAACTTAAAGCGAAAGGTGTTAGCAAAGTTGCTTGGGAAACGGTTGAAGTAAAATTACTTGCCGACAATATTGCCTTGGCTAGTAATGTTGCGGTGCGTTATTTAGCCAATGGTGAGGTATACGACCGTGCTGGCGCAACATATTTCTTAAATAAAGCCGCAACAGGTTGGGAAATATCCGCATTTGCGCTTCATGCCCCAGAGCAAGTCCTTAATTTATCAACGAAAGGATAACTAATTTTTTCGGATTGCTGATTATTGGTTGCTTTACACAGTCTCGTTAATTTAAATACAAGTGCCACTAATTAACGGCTCTTTTGCTCTTAATGATTGGGTTAAAAACGTCATTAAGAGCTTAATTCTTGGTACATCTCGCAAGTCTGGGTGAGTAAGCACCCAAATATCTTGATGGGGAAATAAGATATTTTCATCTATGCGTTGTAAGCCTGAGATTGATTCTGCAATATAACAGGCACCCATTGTCATACCTTGTCCTTGCGCCGCGGCATAATGTCGTAACACTAAATCTTCAATTCTCATGGCAATACTGGCATTAGGATAGGGCGAACTTTCAATCCAGCTCGGCCTAGTACCATTGTTTATATTTGTCAGCCATTGATAGTCAGTATGATTTTTTTCGACAAGATATTGTGGATTGGCATAATAGCTTAATGCAATAGGAAATAATCGATGGCCGACTAAGTGCTGACATGGCATGTCGGATACTCTGACAACTATGTCTGCCTCAGATCTATCTAAATTTGCTAGCTGATATGAAGTTTGTATGTTGAGCGTTATTTGAGGATATTGCTTTTGAAAATTATGCAACTCTGTTAACAGAAGAAACTGCCCAATTGCAGGGGGTATAGAAAGGTTTATTTCGCCGGTTATATCTAATTGATGGGCTTTTTTTAAGCGATTATCGTTAATTGTCAGTTGTTCTATTTTCTCAGCGGAAGATAACAAGGTTTTACCTGACGCCGTTATTACATAGCCTTTAGGTGTTAAATCAAAAACGTCAGAGCCATACTTTTGATTTAGGCTAGCAAGTCGGCGGGAAACGGTACTATGATTTAATGCTAATTGTTGAGCTGCTGCCCTTAGTGTTTTACCACGAGATAAGGCGAGTATTAAACGATAGTCATCCCAATTTTCCATCAAAATACCAATGTTAATTCAATATCTGCGTTTCATGATACCGGATAATTTTACTCGAATGAATGCTTATTCAATAATACGTTTAAACGGTGGCAATGAATTAAGTAGATCTTTGCCATAACGTTTGCTGACTACGCGTTTATCCATTAGCGTAATAATACCGTAGTCTTTTTCGTTTCTGAGTAAACGTCCGGTGGCCTGAATAAGTTTTTTTGAGGTTTCGGGTACTGATATCGACATAAACGGGTTACCGCCTTTAGCGGTTATATATTCTGCCTGCGCTTCTTCAACTGGCGAAGACGGTACTGAAAATGGCAGTTTAGTGATAATCACATTCGTTAAATAATCACCGGGTAAATCTAAGCCTTCTGAAAAGCTTTGAGTGCCAAATATAATGCTGACTTGTTCTTTGTCACACAGCGCTTTATGGGTTTCGATGATTTTTTGTCGTGATTGCTCGCCTTGCACTAAAATACTTAGTTTGTTTTTTTCACGTAGGGCAGTAACCACTTTATCCATTTGCCAATACGATGAAAACAGCACTAAAGTGGCTTTGCCTCGTTTGATCATGGCAGGGAGCTTTTCAATCAATTCATCGGTAAACTTATCTGCGCTCGGTTCATGCTGCATGCTAGCTATCATTAATTGTGCGTTGTTTTGATAGTCGAATGGTGAGTCGACTTTTTGATATTGGCTGCCGTCATTGCTTTGTAAACCAGCTTGTCGGCGAAAATGGTCGAATGAATTAAGCGCCAAAATCGTGGCTGAGCACAACACCGCGCCTTCACATTTTGACCACAACATATCTTCTAAGGTAAAACCAACTTCGATAGGTGATGCGCAAAGTAAAAAATCAAGACGTTTGCCGTCAAGTTGTTCCATCCAGCGCGCCATAGGTGCACCTTTTTCGCTATCAGTTTTCGCATACATTTGCCAAAGGGCATTAAAATTTTCCAGTCGTTGGATCATAAAACCTGATTCGGCTAATAACGGTTCGGCCAAATACATTTGTGTGTCACCGTCCTTAACTGATTCCATTAAAAGGTTATAAAGCTTGTTCAAATGGCTAAGGGATTTTTTCGACCTTTCGCTTAAATCTTCTGCCCAATTTTTTAATGACTTTGGAATAATACCATTTTCATAACGGTATAACGGCGCTTGGTTTTTGTTGTTACTTTCAGCTGTGCCATGAAAATAAATGCTGCGATTATTGTCGATAAAAGCTAGTACTTTTTGCATATCCGCTAAAATATCTTGGCAGTCATCCGCTAATTTTACTGACGGAGAGATTGCGCTGTTCGATTTTACTAATTTCGCAATTTTATCGCCGGTTTCTTGCAACTTTGTAAGCCAGTCAATGGCTCCCTTGATGGTCAGGCTAGCGCTTGAATGGTCACGCGTAACCTTTGGTAGGTGATGAGCCTCGTCAATTATGTAAAAAGTGTCTTCTGGCGCGGGTAATATTTTACCACCACCGAGTTCTAAATCAGCAAGCAATAAACTGTGGTTAACCACTAATACATCTGCAGCGTCCATGGTCTCTCTTGCTTTGTGAAATGGACAATGTGCATGCTCTGATAAATGCTTTAAACAGCTGTGCTTGTCAGCCTGAATTTGTTGCCAAATAATGTGATTAACGGGATCGGGCCAAGAGTCAATATCACCCGACCAAGAATTGTCAGTCAGTGCTTTATGCATATTATTTAGCATTCTAATATCGTGTGCTTGTGGTTTTTCCGCGAAAGTGAAACCTACTTGTGGGCTATCGTCATTAGTTACTGCTTGGCTAAGTTTTTGACGACAAACATAACGTTGACGACCTTTTGCCAACGTAAAGTTAAAATCAAGACCGCTGTGCTTTTTTAAGAAAGGTAAATCTTTATCAACCAATTGCTCTTGCAACGCAACGGTAGCCGTTGCAATACAGACTTTTTTGTTTCGACTTATCGCTAATGGGATAGAGCCTAGAGAGTAAGCTAATGATTTACCTGTACCTGTGCCGGCTTCAATAGTAATAATTTTACGCTGTTTATCGTATTCACCAGCCAGAGTTTTGGCAATTTCAGCAATTAGAAAGGTTTGTTGCTTACGTGGATTAAAATTGGTGAGGTTTTCACCTATGCTTTTATAGGAAGTTCGAATAACTTGCTTAATTTTTTCGCTTAACATCGCGGCTTTGGTTTCCTATCGAGAATAGATGATTTACACTGCTGTATATATTAACAGTTTGTTGTTATTAATCCACTTGGTATTAGCCACTTAATGCAAATTTCTTCTCAACAATTTGAAACCCCGCCAAATACTGTTAATTCAGGTCGAGGCTTTATACTGACACGTTCAGTGCGCGATCGCGGTAATGAAATTGAAATTACTTTATGGTTAAAAACACCAGAAGGGCCTGTTGAACTGGTTGTAAATAATGAACGTATGGTGCTTTTTGTCGAAAACCATGAGGTTGATAACGTTAGTGGCATACTTAAAAGCCAGCAATTTTACTCTGCTGAAATAAAATCAGTAGCTTTGAAAGCATTTAACCAAGTGGGCGTTAGCGCGGTTTATTTTTCAACCTTAAGAGAGTTCTATCAAGCAAGAGAGGCGCTAAAGAACCTAGGCGTTAAGTGCTACGAAGACGATTTTCGCCCAGACGATCGTTTTTTGATGGAACGATTTATCACTGCAGATTTAGTTTTCTCTGGTAATCATGTTGCAATTGAGCGAGAGCAGCACGATTTACCGAACGCTTATCAACGATTTGAGCAAGTAAAATGCAAACGTATCGATAAAGCGCAGCAAACTGATATTCAATTAACCACAGTTTCTTTAGATATTGAGTGTTCAATGTCAGGAGAACTCTATTCTATTGGTTTGTACAGTGAAACGTGCCAGCAAGTATTAATGATCGCTAGTGCTGAAGAAGTGCTACGTGAGCAACATGAACATGCTGATACCGAACTTGATATTATTTGGCAAGCGGATGAGAAAGCATTATTACTGAGCTTATTAGCTTGGTTTAGAGCGCATGACCCTGACATAGTTATTGGCTGGAATGTGATTAACTTTGATTTTAATTTACTGCAAAAACGCTATGAGCTTCATGGTATTAAATTCGCTATTGGACGAGACGGAAGAGCACCGCATTGGCGTAAAAATAAGGCCAGCGAACAGCAATTTATTGAAATTAATGGTCGAGTAATTCTAGACGGCATAGATTTGTTAAAAACGGCAACTTACAGTTTTCCAAGTTTTTCTCTCGATAATGTTGCTAATACGCTATTGGGAATTGGTAAAAAAGTTGATGATGTTGATAATCGCGTACAAGAAATTACCGATAACTTTAAACACAATAAAACCGCACTAGCGCTATATAACTTAGAAGATTGCCGTCTAGTTTGGTTGATATTCCAACATACGCAATTGCTCGAATTCGCTATGCTGCGGGCGCAATTAACCGGACTAGCGATTGATAGAGTAGGCGGCTCAGTTGCGGCTTTTACCAATTTATACCTACCGAAATTACACCGCAGTGGTTATGTCGCGCCAAATATGGGCGATGGCGAGCAAGGTTTTGAATCACCGGGCGGTTTTGTTATGGACTCCATACCTGGTCTTTACAACAATGTTCTTGTTTTAGATTTTAAAAGCCTGTACCCAAGTATCATCCGAAGTTTTAATATTGACCCTATGGGCTTAATTGAAGGGTTAAAATCGCCAGAAACTGCCATTAAAGGTTTTGACGGGGCCTATTTCTCAAGAGAACAGCATTTTTTACCTACTATCATCACTGAGTTATGGAAAGAGCGCGATAAAGCGAAAGTAGAAAAAAATGCGGCTTTGTCGCAGGCGATAAAAATTATTATGAATTCCTTTTATGGCATCTTAGGTTCAACCGGTTGTCGTTTTTTTGATCCTCGCTTATCGGGCTCAATAACTAAACGTAGCCATAGCCTGTTAAAAACGACAAAAACATGGATTGAAGCGAAAGGCTATCAAGTGATATACGGCGATACCGATTCAATATTTGTCCATATTGATAATGAGCAAACACTTGCCTCGAGTAAAGCGTTAGGTAAAACCTTACAAGATTACATTAACCAAAAATGGCACGCAGTGTTGTTGGAAGAGTTTAGTATTGAAAGCGAATTGGAAATAGAGTTTGAAACTCATTTTAGTAAATTTTTAATGCCGACAGTGCGTGGCCAAGAAATTGGCACTAAAAAGCGTTATGCAGGGTTAGTAATTAAAAATAATGAGCAACAATTGGTATTTAAAGGTTTAGAAAGTGTTCGTACCGATTGGACTGAACTAGCAAAACAATTTCAACGTAAGTTATATCAAATGATCTTTAGTGATCAACCGGTGGCGGAATATATTAAACAAATAGTGGCTGAGACTTTGTCTGGTTTACATGATGATAAGTTGGTTTATCGAAAGCGATTACGCCGAAAGCTTGAACTATACGTAAAGAATGTGCCACCACATGTGCGTGCAGCAAGGCTTGCTGATGAAATTAACAAAGCGCAAGGCAAAGCACTTAAGTATCAAAATAAAGGCTGGATAGAATATGTCATCACAACAAATGGCCCACAAGCCAAAGGCTATCAAACAGCAGCATTAGATTATCAATTCTATATTGATAGACAACTACAAGCGGTTGCCGATGCTATATTGCCGTTCATTAATACCAGCTTTGATGAAATAACCAATGCACAAATGAACTTATTTGATGAATAAATAGTGTGTTAGAAGAGTGTACCAGAGTCAATTAAAACTATCTCATAACAAAATAATGCGTGCTTCTTGACCCAATTCAATATATAAAAGAGCTGTAGATGGCTAGATAGCTAATTTGAATTTGTTTTCAATTTAATCATAGGAACACATGGGCTGATGAAGAAAGAAACAAAAATTATTAATGCCGGTCGCAAAAGCAAGTGGACTCGTGGCGTGGTAAACCCGCCGGTAGAGCGTGCTTCAACGGTAGTATTTGATTCTGTTAAGGAAATGAAACACGCAACTGCCAATAAAACTAATCAGGTACTGTTTTACGGTCGACGTGGTACATCAACATCTTTTGCGTTTAGTGATGCCATGACTGAATTAGAGGGAGGGGCGGGTTGTGCAGTTTATCCTTCTGGTACGGCGGCCATTACCAATGCTATTTTAGCTTTTGTGAAAACCGGCGATCATATTTTGATGGTTGATACTGCGTATGAACCAACTCGAGATTATTGCGATAAAATATTGGCTAAACTCGGCATTGAAACAACATATTATGACCCACTTATTAGCAGCGACATTGAATCGTTAATTCAACCTAATACTCGGGTGATTTTTCTGGAATCTCCAGGGTCAATTACGATGGAAGTGCAAGATGTACCGGCTATTGCAGAAGTTGCTCACCGACATAATTGTGTGGTGATGTTAGATAATACTTGGTCTGCGGGTGTTAATTTTCAGCCGTTTGAATACGGTGTTGATGTGTCAATTCAAGCCGCCACCAAATATATTGTTGGTCATTCAGATGTTATGCTTGGCACCGCAACCGCAAACGAAGCTCATTGGCCTCAGTTACGAGAGAGTAGCTATACCATGGGGCAATGTACATCACCAGATGATTTATACCTTGCTATGCGCGGTATTCGAACTTTACCAGTACGTTTGCAACAACATCAAGCCAGCGCGTTAAAAATAGCTCAGTGGTTAACTAGCCGTGAAGAAGTAGAAACAGTGCTTCATCCTGCTTTGCCATCGTGTCCGGGCCATGAAGTATTTGACCGTGACTTTACCGGTTCAAATGGTTTGTTCTCCTTTGTATTAAACCGCGGTAACCAAGCAGCATTAACAGCACTTCTTGATGGTATGGAACATTTTAAAATGGGCTATTCTTGGGGCGGTTTTGAAAGCTTAATTTTGGGGATTGCTAAGGTTAATAATTTACGCTCTGCAACACTGTGGCCTTATGAATATCCACTGATTCGTTTACATGTTGGTTTAGAAAATGTTGATGACTTAATCGCTGATTTAGAACAAGGCTTTGCACGTTTAAATGCTGCACTAAGTTAACCTGAGCTCGGGATAAGCAAAATGCTACAGCAGCACTATTAAAGCCTATTTCTACGTTGTTCAAGTTCCCAATAACTCGTTATTGAGCACACTTAAACGCCTTGAACTAGACATAAATAGCACTACTGTAGATTGAATATTGATAATGCCTTGAAGTAGTTATGCTTTTCATTCCCATTATCCCGAGTTCAGGTTAAGTTAATTCGTGAAAATAAAAACGCCGAATAATATTTTATTCGGCGTTTTTTTAGGAAAAAATTTATTTTTTAATAATGAGAATGAGCTTATTGCTTACCCAGAAGCTTAAATATTTTTTTAGCAATATCAGTATTATCATTTAAGCCTTCAAAAAGTTCTTTTTGTTTACCCATGGCAAATACGGGGACATCAACACCAGTATGGCCAAATGTCGTCCAGCCAGTTACGGTACGTTGGTCTATGATACGATTGATATGCTGGCGTAATAAACGTTGTACTGTTGGCTTATTCATTTTTTCTTGCTCTGCTTTTGGCAAGTTGTTAAAAATAATTAACGCTTCAGGTAAAGATTTTTTTGTTGCAATCAGCTCAGATGCTTCCACTTCACTTATTTCAAAATTAAGCATTTCACTGACATTAGTTGATGTTATTTTTTGTCCTGCTAGCTTTTCAGCTATAGTGTTTGGTGATATTGTCATGCTGCGCAAAACATCAGGTTGCCATAGGTATTTTCCACCTTGACCTATGGTAAAACCACCCGTGCTATGATCCGCCGTCAGCACCACTAAAGTATTTGGATTTTTTTCAACGTAGCCTTCTAAATATTCAAGTGTTTTGGCTAAATCATCCAATTCTGCCATTGCTGCGGCTATATCATTGCTATGGCCAGCCCAATCAACTTGACTCGCTTCAATCAACATGAAAAAACCATTTTTGTTTTCTAGTTGTGCAATTGCTGGCACTACCATAGCAGATAGGCGATGTTTGTTACTGTCGTCTAATGCCCAAGGTAGGCCTTTATCAGCAAATAGTCCTAAAACTTTTTCGTTACTCGGTAATTGTGTTAATTGACTATAATTGTCGATGTAGTTAAAACCATTGGCTTGAAACTCTTCAACAAGGTTTTTATCTTGACGAATAAAGTATTGCCAACCGCCACCTAATAATACGTCAATATTATGATGTGATGCTAAAAAGTTATCAGCAATTTCGTCGTAATTATGTCGACTTTCATTATGAGCTAAATAAGAGGCTGGCGTTGCATGGTTAATTTGCGAGGTAACCACCATACCGGTTTTTTTACCTTGTTTCTTCGCCCAAACGAGTACCGATTCAACAGGCTTTTTATCAACGTCGACACCAATAGCGCCATTGTAGGACTTAGTTGCTGTTGCTAGTGCCGTAGCCGCGGCTGCTGAGTCAGTTACATAGCCTGAAACTCGTGCGGGGTAGGTACTGCTGCTACCAACTAAGTGGCGATCAAACACGGTTTGTTCTACAGCTTCAGTATCAGGATTGTCGTGAAAATAGCGATAGGCTGAGGTATAAGCTGGCCCCATACCGTCACCTACGATCATAATAATGTTTTTAGGCGCATTGCCAGTATTGATACTAGTAATGTTATTTGCCTGTATTTGACTACACGACATGAGCATTATGCTGGTTAAAATACTAGGAACGAGTTTTTTCATGTTTTTGTCCAGTTAATAAGGATTGTATATAAAAGCGAATAGCGCTCTTATTCAATAAAATTTTGTTATTGTGCTTTAAGTTCAACGTCAACCCATACCAGGCGATGATCGGAAGATGCGGCACGGTCTTTAATTAGTCTAAATTCAGCGTCGTCGGTTTTTGGCCAAAATATACCTGAGTTTAGTACTTTCATTTGTGCTTTCGCAGGTAAGACATAATCTGCGCGCATGCCCCAAAACGCGGTATGATTTTTAGCATTTGGATTATCGATTCTATGAAATTTGCCGCCTTCACTTTCTGGTTTTGGATCAATAACACGCGGATGATTGGTTAATCGATGAATACCAGACTTAATAGCATTGCCATCAATAGCGTCAGCATTGAGATCACCTAAAATAACGAAGGCCTGATCTTTCGCTAAACCACCATACACATTATTGTCATCATAAATGTAGCTAGCGGCACTTGGTGTTAAATAATCAATCCAAAAACGTAGTTCATCAAAATTACGTTTACCGTTTCTATCTTCTGGGCCATCAAACACAGGTGGAGTAGGGTGACTGGCTAAAACGTGTAAAGTTTTGTCGGCAATGGTGACAGGAATGTCCCAATGTGACTTTGATGATAAACGAAAATTGTTCCAAGCCTGTTCGCTATACCAAGCTTGCTCCGTTTCAGGATCAACGGGTATCAACGCATTTGGCATATCTTGCCATTTAAATAATTGAAAAGTTCTGATTTTTTCTTGGTCAATCGGATATTTAGATAACAAGGCCATGGCAAAGTGACCTGGAAAGTGGCCATAGCCATAAGCGTCGTTAGGCAAGGCTCCAGTTTTGGTGTCATTATTTAAGTCGTACTTTGTTGGAACGCCAGTATTAACAGGTCCTTGGTAAAAGTAGGGGTAATCTACAGCGTTATTGCCATTTTGAGGTTTATTTAGATAATTCTTTATAAATGCTTGCAGAGAGCGGTGTGAATCATCATTGCGATCAAATTCATTTAACAAAATAATATCGGGATTAACCCGTTGAATTATTTCGGCAATATTTTTAATTTGTTGGCGATCATCTTTTAAAGCCAAGGCTAATTCATCACCCTTAACCTTTGTATTGTTAGCTTGTTCGGCCGGTAAATAATTGAGTGCTTCCATGCTGACATTAAACGTCGCAATACGAAGTTTAGATGGTGCTGAGATTTTTGGATCAGCCATATTACATCCAGAAGTTAACAATAGTGTTGTCGCAATAGCGACTGTTAGTAATCGCATAAGTATTCCTTACTTTAAGCCACAGCCACGTAAAATAAAATCAGTTAAAAACTCAGTTACTTGTGTAACATCATCTTCTTCATAATCGGCACGGTTCATAATAGTAAGTATTTGTTGTTCAAAATCCGCGTAATGTTGGGTAGAAGACCAAATAAGAAATATCAACTTGACTGGGTCAACATTGACCATTTCACCATTATCTATCCACACTTGAAATAATTTCGCTTTTTCACGAACCCATTGGCGTAAATAGGTGCGAGCAAACTCTTTTAAATGCAGTGCACCTTGGATAATTTCCATGGCGTAAATTTTTGATGCTTGTGGATGTTCAAACGACATTTTTACTTTTGCGGCAATAAATTTTTCAATGGCAACAACAGGACCGTCGCTGCTATCGATATCACCAATACCTTGATCCCAAGTATCTAAGGTTAATTGTAATACCGCATGATAGATGTTCTCTTTATTCTTAAAATAATAGAGTACATTGGCTTTAGGTAAGCCGGCGGAGTCTGCTATTGATTGCACGGTAGCGCCTTTAAATCCCTGTAGAATAAATTCTTTTTGGGCGGCGGCTAAAATGACGGCTTCACTTCTAGCCCTAATGCTTCCTTGCTTATCATTTGTTGTATTGTTGCTCACACTAATAACCTTTCAAGTTTTATTTTTCTATTTATTTAGTCGTAGTTTATTACACTAATGTTACATTTTATTGAGCTTGTTCTATGCTTATAACTTGTTAAAGCACTTATTATTCAAATTCTATAAAATTTTATGAATAAAATATTGTATTTAGCCATGAAAATCATTTCTTATTCATTTAAAAGCGACTAGTTTAAGTTAATTATTTACTTAAGGCACTGTTTTAATGCATTTTGTGCACTGTAATAGTACAAAATACTGATTACATACACCATATGTTCTAATGGTTAATAAAAAGCATTTGTTGTAGGCCTTTAAAAAAGCTAACTGAAGCATACAAGAATTTATCTTGACCAGATGGTTTGTTTTTATCATTTTTTGTTATGATAAATTAAAAATTAAATAAATATTGTTATAAGTGTTTTTTGTTGTTGTTTTAATTCTGATTTTAACTGTTTGTTTTATATGATTTAAATTTGGCCTTTGTCGTTTTATTGTTTTGCGTCTAAAAAAAATAGAACTTAGTAAAATGATGACTGTAAAATTTTGTAATGAAAATGTAAGAAAACTCTGTTTTAATTTCTGCTGAAATACACTTAAAGAATAAAAAATAGATAAAAAAATTAACTAAGTGAAACTAAAAATAAACAATTTACAAAACATAACAAACTTCTACCAAGGAATAATATGATGAAAACTCATCGTCTCTCACGCATAACTGGCGCCGTTGTACTTGCGCTTGGTTTGTCAACTTCGGCTATGGCTGACGATACATCGTCATCTATGCGCGGAAATATCTTAACGGCTAATGGAAACGTTGTAAGTGACGCAACAATTACCATTGTTCATGAACCTTCAGGAACTCGTAAAGTTCTTAAAGTAAATGAAACTGGCTCTTTCTCAGCGAAAGGTTTACGTGTTGGTGGGCCATATACCGTTACCATCGACTCAGATGTATATAACGATAAAAAACTTGAAGGGATTTACATTACCTTAGGTAATGTATTCCGAATCAATGAAGTTTTGGAAGATGCCAGTATTGAACGCATTGCCGTTACGGGCTCTTCAACATTTTTTGATCCATCAAAGGGTTCATCAAGTGTATTTAGTGGCGACGCATTAACTAAATCAGCCGCTTTTAATCGAGATTTAAAAGATATTGTTCGACAAAACCCTATGGCCGTTGTTGGTAACGACGGTAACACTTTATCTTTGGCGGGTAGTAACCCTAAGTATAATAGCTTAGCCGTTGATGGTGTGAATCTTAATGATGACTTTGGTTTAGCGGGTAATGGCTATCCAACTGAACGTTCTCCGATTTCATTTGATTCAATTGATCAAATCAGTGTTGCTATAGCACCGTTTACTGCAAAAGAAGGCGGTTTTTCTGGTGGTAAGGTTAGTGTTGTAACCAAATCAGGTACTAACGAATTCCATGGCTCAATGTTTATTGAACAAGCAAAAGATGCATGGGCTGGTACCCCAGAAACTGATGATGGCGAAAAGATTGACTTAAAATTTGATGAAGAAACCTGGGGTGCAACACTTGGTGGCCCAATCATCAAAGATAAGTTGTTTTTCTTTGCAGCATATGAAACATTCGAATCACCTAGTGCCGTTGATAAAGGTCCTTCTGACTCAGGCGTAGCAAACAAAGTTACCCAAGTTTCACAAGCCGAAGTAGACCGTGTTATCCAAATAGCAAAAGATAAATATGGCTATGATGCGGGTAGTTGGGATGATTCTATTCCTCTAGAAGATGAAAAGTATTCATTAAAGCTAGATTGGAATATTAATGATGATCATCGAGCATCGTTTACCTATTCTCATGGTTCAAGTAATAGTGCAGGTAACCAAGGTGGAGGCCGCTCAGATGATTTATACTTATCATCACATTGGTATAATCGTTCTAATGAGTTTGATACTTATGTAGGGCAACTATTTTCATACTGGACCGAAGATTTTTCTACAGAAATGAAAGTATCTTACAAAGAGTCAGTCAATGGGCAGGTACCATTGGGCGGCTTGGAGTTTGGTGAAGTTAAAATTGATACCGTCAACGGCGGTGAGATTATGTTAGGGGCAGATGACAGTCGTCATGCAAACCAACTGACAAATGAAACCTTGCAAATTCGCCTTAGTGGTGAGTATTTACATGAAGACCATGCTATTTCATTTGGTTGGGAATATGAAAAAGTAGATGTTTATAATATCTTTATGCAGCATTATCTTGGTTCATGGTATTTTGACAGTATTGATGACTTTGAAGCGGGTCAAGCGGATTGGTTTGAATATCAAAATAACCCAAGCTTAAATCGTGACGATGCAGCGGCAGAGTTTTCATTAGGTAACCATGCGTTTTATATTGAAGATAGCTGGGATGTTACGGATTCATTAAACGTAACTTATGGTTTACGTTATGAACTAACTACTAACGATGACAAGCCTAACTTTAACCAGAGCTTTTATGACCGTTATGGTTATGCTAATAATGAAAATCTTGACGGTTTAGATGTTTTACTTCCTCGTTTAGGTTTTACTTGGGAAGCTGATGATAATTTGACCATTCGAGGTGGTGCAGGTTTATTTAGTGGCGGTCGTCCAAATGTATTTATTTCTAATGCCTTTACAAATGATGGTTCAAGAATTGCTCTTTATCGCACATTTGGTGATGATGTAGCGGAAAATACATTTTTACAAGACGCTGATCCAAACAGCATTCCACAGCATGCTCAAGATCAAATTTCGAACTCTGTTTTAGGTGGTCCAAACTCAAATATTGATGCTATTGACCCTGACTTTGAAATTCCAACGACCTGGCAGTACAGCATAGCGGCTGATTATGTAGCTGACTTGACTAATATTGGCTTAGGGGATGATTGGCGAATTAGCGGTGAAGTGTTATATAAAGACATCCAAAAGGACATGATCTGGTCAGATCTTTCGCGCACGTTAGATACTTCAAAAGGCAACAATGGTTATACTGTTGAAGGTCGTCCAATTTATACGTTTGCTGACCCTGATCGTGATGCCCGTGATGTATTATTAACTAATGGTGAAGGTGGCCATACCTTAATTGAAACATTGAGCATTGCTAAAAATTGGTCAAATGGTTTTAAAGCTAACTTCTCATACACGCACTCTACAATTCGTAATCGTATCGACGCAACGGGTACTTCAACTAACACGGCCTATAATTTTAATCCGGTAATTGATCCCGAAAACCCAGGTATTGGTACGTCTGCATATGAGGTTAAACATCGTTTAACATTTAACCTTTCATATAATACCGAATTCTTTGAAGGTTATAACACTGGCATGCACATGTTTTGGGAACGTAAGTCAGGCCGTCCATTTAGCTACTTATTAGGCTTTAATAATCGTGATGGTTTATCAGGTAACTTAGATTTAACTACAGCTAATTTACCTTATATTCCAACTAGTGCGAGTGACGGCGCGGTTGATTTTGAAAATGGCTTAAGCTATGAAGAAATTATGGCTGAACTTGCGACGGCTGGGATTAGTTCAGATGGCGGGTATCTAGGTAAAAATACTTATACAGCACCTTGGACCACAACCATGGATTTACGACTTGAGCAGGAAATTCCTGGTTTTATGGAAGGTCATAAAGGCTTATTCTATATCGACATTAAAAATGCTTTAGCAATTTTTGATGAAGGTTCAGCGCGTGTTTATCAATTGCCATTTGGCCAATCATCAACAGAATTACTTGACTATAGCATTAATGATGCCGGTCAATATGTATATGAAAGTGCCAATATTAGCGAAGGTGAATCGCCGGCTGAGTTTAAAGATCGTGAATCGACTTGGAGCATGAAAATTGGTGTTAAATACACTTTCTAATAATAGTTATTGTTGTTAGTTAAAAGCCAGTAACGAAAGTTGCTGGCTTTTTTTTACCTGTCATTAACAATAATAAAAAATTTAAATTACTTAAGATCACATTTATTAAAGAATATGTAGTAATTGTGGTTGATATTATAAGGTTATTTTATTACGATAGTTAATAAGTTGACCAACTGGTCAGTTAAAGGGTTCTAGAATGCAAAAGATTGAAGATAATAAAATAACGGCACTTGTTGAAGCGGCAAAAAACGGTTTTGCAAAAGCTTATGCTCCTTACAGTAACTTTCGTGTTGGTGCAGCGGCATTAACGGCTAATGGTAATATCGTAAAAGGTTGTAATGTTGAAAATGCCTCTTATGGTTTGACCGTTTGCGCTGAGCGCAACTGTTTAGCGCAAGGTGTGATTGCAGGAGAGCAGGAGTTTTCCGCTATTGTTATTTATACCAATCAAGATAAATTAACTCCACCTTGTGGCGCATGTCGACAAGTGATTGCTGAGTTTTTATCACCTGATGCGCTAGTCAAAGCGGTTAACCACAATAATGATACAAAGGAATGGACTGTTAGCGAATTATTACCTGACGCCTTTACACCTAAAGACTTACTTGAACAATAAGGACTAAAATTAATGTTACTACCACAAGAAATTATTCGCACCAAACGTAACGGTGGTTCACTCTCCCAAGAACAAATACAATATTTTGTCGATGGCTTAGTAACGAAAAATTTTAATGATGCTCAAGTCGGTTCAATGGCAATGGCTATTTTTCAACAGGGCATGGAAACCCGTGAGATTATCGACTTTACCTCAGCGATGAAAAATTCAGGTGATGTACTTAGTTGGCCAGAAATAGACGGCCCTATTGTTGATAAACATTCAACAGGCGGTGTCGGTGATAAAGTCAGCTTTATGCTTGCGGCTATTGTTGCTGCTTGTGGTGCATATGTGCCAATGATCTCAGGGCGTGGTTTAGGCCATACTGGCGGTACTTCAGATAAACTGGAAAGTATTGCTGGCTTTAATATTCAGCCTAGTATTGGTGACTTTAAACGTATTGTGAAAGATTTAGGTGTCGCTATTATTTCGCAAACAGACAATTTGGCACCATCGGACAAGCGTTTATATGGTATTCGTGATATCACGGCAACGGTTGAATCAATTCCATTGATCACGGCATCAATATTGTCGAAAAAGTTAGCGGCAGGTTTAGATTCACTTGTTATGGACGTGAAGGTTGGCAATGGCGCTATGATGTCAAATATTGATGATGCACGTGCGTTAGCTCAAAGTATTGTCAATGTCGCCAATGGCTCAGGTGTACCAACACAAGCGATTATTACTGATATGAACCAAGTTTTAGGTGCTAGTGCAGGTAATGCCTTAGAAATGGCGGAAACGGTAAAATATTTAAATGGTACTTTAAGAGAGCCTCGTTTGCATGCGGTCGTTGTGTCATTGGCTAAGGCAATGCTAGTCAGTGCCAAGGTTGCTGAAAACGAAGAAGTTGCTTTGACGAAAATTAATCACGTATTAGCATCGGGTGAAGCTGCTGAATTATTTGCTAAGATGATCCATGCTCTAGGTGGACCAAGTGACTTTATGGAAGATCCTTGGCGCTCAATGCAACGCGGTCAGTTTATTACAGATGTACTGGCACCAGAGCATGGTTATATTGTTGGTATGCAAACTCGTGATATTGGTATGTCTGTAGTCGGACTAAAAGGTGGTCGCACCGCAAATGGCCAAGCAATTGACCATAGTGTGGGCTTTGATCGCATTCTACCTATTGGCACTCTAGTTAATCGTGGTGATGCTGTTGCTAGAGTTCATGCGCAAGACGAAGCATCAGCACTGATAGCGAGTGAACAATATCTTGCTGCTTTGGCAATAAGCGAAAAGGCAGTCGCCGAACAGCCGGTTATTTACCAAACAATAACGGCATAAGTGTCGGTTTAGCGTGTATTTTTTATACTTGCTAGACTAAACAGATAAAACAAAAAGGATGACTGATGTCATCCCTTTTGTTTTGTAAAAAATATTGTTGGGCTTACCAAACCAGCGCTTTGAAGTGTCGTCTGCAGAGCGATTCATAACGCTCATTACCGCCAACTTCAATTTGCTCTCCACCTTTGACCGCATTGCCGTGCTCATCACAACGAATAACAAAATTTGCCTTTTTACCACAATGACAAATAGTCTTTAATTCGACTAATTTATCGGCCCAAGCAAGCAGGGCAGCACTGCCTCCAAAAGTTTCACCGAGAAAGTCAGTACGGATACCGTAAGCTAACACAGGGATATTCAACTCATCGACAATGTCGGTTAATTGTTTAACTTGCTGCTTAGTTAAAAATTGTGCTTCGTCGATCAAAACACAAGCAAGTTTTTCATTCTCTATAAACGCCTGTACTTTTTCAAAAATATTGCTATTTTCATCAAACAATTGTGCATCCGCATGAATGCCTAATCTTGAAGAAACTTTACCTTTGGCAAATCGGTCGTCAATTTGCGCGGTAAACAACAAGGTATTGAGGTTGCGCTCGCGGTAGTTATAAGAAGATTGTAATAAATGGGTCGATTTACCTGCATTCATCGTTGAGTAGTAAAAATATAACTGTGCCATAAAGCGCTTAAACCTTAATTATTATTTTGAAATTTTTATTGTTATTGTTATTGGATAGCTTAATAGCTTGACGGATCTGCAACGTCATTACTTGCACCTAAGGTATTTAATAGGTTGGTGAGTAAGCTACTCGCCCCGAATCTAAAGTTACTTTTGCTGGCCCAATTTTCCCCGAGAATGTCACTCGCCAAATCTAAATAAATGGCAGCATCTTCTGCATTTTTAACACCACCAGCAGGCTTAAAGCCAACAGCGGTATTCTTTTCTTTGATCACAGTTAACATTAATTTTGCCGCTTCTGGGGTTGCATTAACAGCAACTTTTCCGGTTGATGTTTTTATAAAATCAGCACCCGCCGCAATCGATATTTCACTGGCTTTAGTGATTAAGGTGTCGGTTTTTAATTCACCCGTTTCGATAATTACTTTAAGTTGTACGTTTTCAGGGCAGGCATTTTTACACGCTGAAACTAAGTCATAACCAATGGTTTCGTTACCGCTAATTAATGCTCGATATGGGAATACAACATCAACTTCGTCGGCGCCATAGGCAACTGCCGCCTTGGTTTCTGCAACCGCAATGTTGATATCATCATTACCATGGGGGAAGTTAGTGACGGTAGCAATTTTTACCTCTGGTGTACCTTGTGCTGCTAATGTTTTCTTTGCTAAAGGGATAAAACGAGGGAAGATACAAATTGCTGCTGTGTTGCCTTTAGCTGACTTGGCATTTTGACAAAGCGTAATAATGTCTTCAGCACTTTCACTGTCAGTTAAGCTGGTTAAATCCATCATCTCAAGCGCGCGTTGGGCGTAGTTTTCGATTGTAGTCATGATAAGCCTCGTGTTAAGAAAAAGTCATATTTATAAAATAGCCCAGACATAATGGCTAGGCTAATAGGATGTTTATTGCTTGTTAGGGGCTGTTGAACTTTCATTTCTGTCTCTGCTATAGACTGAAAGAAAACAGCTCCTAGTGTGTTTATAAACTAACAAAAACCCCGGCAATAGCAGCACTCATCAAGTTTGCCATGGTTGCCGCTAGCATAGCTTTCATGCCTAAACGAGCAATGTCAGGGCGACGACTTGGCGCCATAGAGCCAATACCACCCAATAAAATGGCGATAGACGATAAGTTGGCAAAGCCACATAAGGCGAAGGTTACAATCGCTTGCGTTGTCGGCGTCAATGTATCTTTAATTTCAACAAAGTTTACGTAGGCAAAAAACTCATTTACTACAACTTTTTGACCGATAAAACTGCCTGCCTGTAGCATTTCTTCAAATGGTACACCGATTAGAAAAGCAAACGGAGCAAATAGATAGCCAAGTATCCATTCAATGGTAATACCTTCAAAACCTAATAAACTACCAAAACCCGATACCATAGTATTAAGTAGGGCGATAATCGCGATAAATGCCAGTAACATTGCACCAACATTCACGGCAAGCTTTAGTCCCGATGCGGCTCCCGATGCGGCGGCGTCAATCACATTAGCAGGTTTTTCACCATCGCTATCAATTTCGACATCACTGTAGTCATTTTTAATTTCTTCTGTTTCTGGCAACATTAACTTTGCCATCAGAAGTCCACCAGGGGCAGCCATAAATGAGGCAGCAATTAAGTATTCGAGCTTTACCCCTAAACCGGCGTAACCAGCAAGGATAGAGCCTGCAACTGAGGCTAAGCCGCCAACCATGATGGCAAATAATTCTGATTGGCTCATTTTTGCGATGTAAGGACGGATCACCAATGGCGCTTCAGTTTGGCCAACAAAGATATTAGCCGTTGCAGAAAGAGATTCAGGCTTTGAGGTTTTTAATAACTTTTGTAAACCACCGCCAATAATTTTTACCACCCACTGCATAATGCCTAAATAATAAAGCACGGCAATAAGTGAAGAGAAAAAGATGATAACGGGTAAAACACGTACAGCGAAAACAAACCCGACACCATTGCCAAACATGGCATCGGTGCCTAAGCCGCCAAACAAAAAGTTAATACCGGCTTTCGCACTGTCGATAACTTGTTGAACACCATTGGTGATTGAGCCTAGAACGTCTTTACCGAATGGAACATAAAGTACAAAAGCACCGAGTAAAATTTGCAAGGAGAATGCAAAACCTACTGTTCGCCAATTGATTGCTTTGCGATCTTTTGACATTAAAAAGGCAATAACCAATAAAGCCATTATGCCAATAACGCCTCGAAGTGCACCTAATTCCATACTTACCTCATAATTTACTTTGTTATCATTATTATATTTTTTAAAACTATTCGCTTAAAAGTACTGTTATTTTTTTTGCATTAGTTGACGAATTTTTGCTTTTAACATTTCAATCGCCATTCTATTTTTACCACCACGGGTGACGACAACGTCAGCAAATGGCTTATTGGGCTCTATGTATTGGTGGTACATAGGACGAACTGTGGTTAAATACTGTTCAGTAATTGACTCAACACTGCGTGAACGCTCGATTGTATCGCGATTTATTCGGCGCACTAAACAAATGTCGAGTGGGGTATCAATGTAAATTTTAATATCAAATTTATTGCGTAACGCTTCATCGGAGAAGAGCAATATCCCCTCGACCAAAATTATTGATGTTGGCGTTAAATGTAACGTTTCATCTAAACGAGTATGAGTTTTATAACAATATGTTGGAATATCAACACTTTCGCCGTTACTTAATTTAGTTAAATGCTCAGTTAATAAGCTATGTTCAAATGCACTTGGGTGATCGTAATTAGTTTTAACACGCTCTTCCATAGAAAGGTGTGATTGACTTTTGTAATACGAATCCTCTTTGATGATAGAAATGCCATTTGCCCCAAGTTCAGGCAAAAGTTCATCGTAAATCGTTTGTGCAAAAAGAGATTTTCCTGATGCCGAAGCGCCAGTTACCGCAATAATCGTCGGTTTATTGGTTTGCAAAATGTTGACCTTTCTTAATTTATCACTTCAATTAACTATTTTATATTATCTAGGTTAGGTTTTGAGAAGTAAAACATACATAATTTGTCTTGAACTTTATCATAACCTGACCATGTGGTCACATTTATTAAGCGCTTTTTTAATATATATATTTGCATATAAAAAACTATTTTTAACGCGAATACTTATATAAAAGGACATAAGATTATTGTTCTATAATTAAATTTGCATCAGTTGGCTTTTATCAATTGCCATCTAGTATAAATTGGTGCTAATGTAATCTTACTTTAACTTGACTTATATGTCAGGTTTTGTTTGGTATTATTTTGAACTTAATAAATTAGGAATTGAAGTGGCAAGAGCAATTGTTGTAGTTATTGATAGTTTAGGCATAGGGCATGCCCCTGATGCGGCGGATTTTGGTGATGTATCGGCAAATACATTTGCAAATCTTGCTATTGCTTTTCATCAACAAACCGGTAAAGCCGCCAAAATACCACAGCTTTCTTCATTGGGTTTAGTTCGCGCTTGTGAGCAAGCATCAAATAAAACGTTTCCGTTTGATGGCGCTTTGCCAACTAAAGGGGCATATGGTTACGCAGCGGAAATTAGTACCGGTAAAGATACACCTAGTGGACATTGGGAAATGGCAGGTGTTCCTGTTTTATTTGACTGGGGCTACTTCTCCGACAGGACAGAAAGTTTCTCAAAAGATCTGGTTGAAAAAGTAAATCAAGCAACAAATTATGCTGGGTTGTTAGGTAATTGCCATGCCTCAGGTACAGATATTATTGCGGCTTTAGGTGCTGAGCATATTAAAACAGGCTTACCTATTTGTTATACTTCAGCGGATAGCGTGTTTCAAATAGCTGCCCATGAAGAACATTTTGGTTTAGATAATTTATATCGCTATTGCGAACAAGTCAGAGAGTTACTTGATAAAGAAAACTTAAATATTGGCAGAGTGATAGCACGGCCATTTGTTGGCGAAGATAAAGCAAGCTTTATTCGAACGGGTAATAGGCGAGATTATTCAGTATTGCCGCCGGCAAAAACGGTTTTAGATAAATTATATGAAGCTGGTGGCAATGTTATTAGCATCGGGAAAATTGCTGATATTTTTGCTCATCAAGGCTTCACGGATAAAACGAAAGCAACAGGGTTACCGGCACTTATTGATGCCACAATTGACCACATTAACACAGCTAAAGATAATAGCCTCATCTTCACTAATTTAGTCAACTTTGATCAAGACTTCGGTCACAGAAGAGACCCGGTTGGCTATGCTCAAGCATTAGAATATTTAGACACGCGATTAGCTGATATTTATCAGGCCATGAATGATGATGATGTCTTATTTATTACCGCAGATCATGGTTGTGATCCAACTTGGCCGGGTAATGATCACACGCGAGAATATGTGCCAATGATCGCGTATCACCACAACATTGAATCGGTAAATTTAGGTGAAAGAAGCACCTTTGCTGATTTAGGGCAAACTATCGCCGAGCTCTTTAGTTTAGAGGCTATGTCGTATGGTAAAAGTTTTCTATCAAATTTAAATTTTAAATCATAAAAAGAATAAGCGTGGTCGCTTTGTACGTTTAGTAATATAAAGCAAAGCAATAAAATCAAAGCAATACAAAACATAAACAGTTCTTGGGAGAGTACTTAATGAGTGTTTTTAAAAAAACGTCGCTTGCACTTTGTGTAAACGCGGCTATTCTTGCGTCTGTTGCGGGTGTTTCAAACTCAGCGCTGGCAGAAGAAAAAGCTAACGAAGTTGTTGGCATTGAGGTTATCGAAGTCACTGCGCGTAAGCGTACAGAAAATGTGAAAGATGTTCCAATTTCAGTTTCTGCTTTAACACCGAAAAAATTAGAAGTATTAGGTTCATCAGGTATGGACGTAAGAGCCTTATCTGCAAAGGTTCCTAGTTTATTAATAGAATCCTCATTTGGTCGCACATTCCCGCGCTTTTATATTCGTGGTTTAGGTAATACTGATTTTGATTTACTAGCATCACAACCGGTTTCTCTTATTTATGATGATGTTGTATTGGAAAATGCCTTAACTAAAGGTATGCCAATGTTTGATATTGAACGTGTTGAGGTTTTGCGTGGCCCACAAGGTACGTTGTTTGGCCGTAATACCCCGGCTGGTATTGTTAAAGTGCAATCGAAAAAGCCAACGCAAGATTTTGATGCGACGGTTTCTGGTTCATACGGAAGCTTTGGCTCAACCGACTTTCGCTTGGCCGTTGGCGGCGGTTTAACTGATGAGCTTTCAGCACGAGTTTCGTTATTACAACAAGACCGTGATGATTGGATTGATAATAAGGCTCCAGGTTTTGAAAAGAAAGATCAACTCGGCGGCTATAGTGAAACTGCGGGTCGTTTACAGTTGCTGTGGGAGCCTAATGATGACTTTTCGGCATTATTTAATTATCACTTCCGTGATGCAGAAGCCGATGCGCGTATTTTTAGAGCGAATATTATCAAGCCAGGCACCAATGACTTAATTGATGACTTTGATCGTGAAACTATTTTCCAAGATGCGGCACTACGTAACAATCAAACGGTTGATATGAAGGGCGCAAGTTTAAAAATTGAATATGACTTTGGTAGTCATACGCTGACATCCGTAACAGGTCATGAATCAGCAGAAATGTTTTCTGTAGGTGATATTGATGGTGGTTACGGTGCAGCATTCCTACCTGATTATATGGGACCTGGCTTTATTCCTTTCCCATCAGAAACAGGCGCAAAAATGCCTGATCATAAACAGTCGACACAAGAAATACGCATTGCAAGTAACGATCTAGGTAAGCTAGATTATCAATTTGGTTTCTTTTTATTCGACGAAGATTTAACCATAAACAACTTAAGTTTTGATACTTTAGCAAATGGCGCTCCTAATGGTCTTGCTATTCAAAATATGGAAACTAAGGCCTGGGCAATTTTTGCTTCACTTGATTATGAAGTATCTGATAAGTTAAGCATTAATGGTGGTTTACGTTACTCTGATGATGAACGTAAATGGGATGGTGAATTAGTACAATCTCCATTTGGCGCACCTGGATTTAAAGAAAGTAATGATGTTGAAGATTCGCAAGTGAGCGGTGATTTAAGTGCATCATATGTACTTAATGATGAGACAAATATTTATGCACGAATTGCTCGCGGTTACCGTGCACCTAGTATTCAAGGACGTAGTTTATTATTCTCAGCGAATTCAACGACAGCTGATTCAGAAATAGTAGACTCGGTAGAAACAGGTTTTAAATCAGTGTTTTTAGAAAATACTGCCCGTGTTGACGGTTCTGTGTTTTATTATGAAGTTAAAGATCAGCAATTAACTGCTGTTGGTGGTACAGGCAATGTCGCAAGCTTGCTAAATGCCGATAAGGCGGTAGGCTATGGATTTGAACTTGATTCAGAATACTTCGTTACGCCTGATTTTGTGCTGGCAGCAAGTGTTAGTTATAACCACACTGAATTGCAAGATAGTAATGTAGCTGTACCTGGCTGTGGTGGTGGTTGTACGGTAACCGATCCATTAAATGCCGATGGTTTAGCGATTATTGATGGTAATTCATTACCACAATCGCCAGAGTGGATCAGTAACTTAAGCGCCCGTTGGACAAAAGAAATTGCCGATGGTGAGCTATACATTTATACCGATTGGTCTTATCGCAGTGAAGTTAATTTCTTCCTATATGAATCAACAGAGTTTACTGGTGATGCATTGTTAGAAGGCGGTATTCGCGTTGGTTATGAATGGTTCGGTGATGACGCTGAATATGAAGTTGCCTTGTTCGGCCGTAATATTACAGATGAAGAACAGTTAACAGGGGCAATTGACTTTAACAACTTAACTGGCTTTGTTAACGAACCTCGTTTCTGGGGCGTTGAGTTTAAAGCTAACTTCTTCTAAGTTAAATATTATTTAGTGATAAAAAAAAGCCGATTATCAAATTGATAATCGGCTTTTTATGTTCAGGATGAACGGTATGTCATGATCACATGGATGTGAATGAATGACGATATTTTAAATCACTTTTAAAGCGTTTGGTATTTGCCTTATTACATTCTTGTCTTAATCGCAGTCGCTAAAACACTAAGAATTTCTTCACTAGTATCTAAATTAATACACGCATCGGTAATACTTTGGCCATATACCAATGGCTGTTCAGGAATGACTTTTTGATTACCGGCAATTAAAAAGCTTTCGATCATGACACCGAAAATAGATTCTTCACCGTTTTCAATTTGAGTGGCAAGTGAACGAGCAACATCGATTTGCTTATTATGATCTTTAAAACTATTGCCGTGGCTACAGTCAATCATGACTTTTTCAGCCAAGCCCGCTTTTGAAAGCGTTGCGCAGGTACCTTTAACATCATCGGAGTGATAATTAGGTAATTTTCCGCCTCGTAATATTACATGAGCAAATGGGTTGCCATGGGTTTGGTAAATACACATTTGGCCGCTTTTATTTGGCGAATAAAGTACGTGTGGCACACTAGACGCTTTAATGGCGTCAACGGCGATTTGAATATTGCCATCGGTACCGTTTTTAAAACCCACTGGGCATGAAAGGGCAGAAGCTAGTTCTCGATGAACTTGGCTTTCAGTGGTACGCGCGCCAATAGCTCCCCAGCTGATCAGATCAGAAATATATTGGCCAGTAACCATATCTAAAAATTCAGTGCCTGCGGGCAAGCCTAATTTATTAATTTCCATTAATAAATTACGAGCTAAATCTAAGCCCTTAGCAACATGGAATGATTTGTCTAAGTCAGGATCACTAATTAGCCCCTTCCAACCCACAGTTGTACGAGGTTTTTCAAAGTAAACACGCATCACAATAAGTAATTCATCTGCATACTTATCATGAAGTACTTTTAATTTTTTAGCATAGTCAATGGCAGCATCGGTATCGTGTATCGAACAAGGGCCGATGATCACAAGCAAACGATTATCTTCACCGTTAATAATCGCTTCAATGTCTTTGCGGCTATTAATAATAAAACTGGCAGTGTCATCATCAAGGGGAATTTGCTGGGCAAGTTCGGCTGGAGAAACTAAATTTTCAATTAACGTGGTTCTAAATTCATCTGTTTTTATGGTCATGTGCTATCAAATGCTTGTTAGCTTGCATATCTATTTATATGCAGCGCAATAATAATATCGCGCTAACATAACCAATATAATCTGTTAAGTGAACCGCTTTCTGAGTTTTTAAGCAACTAATTTGTCATAAGTTAATATTTATAGCGCTGAAGGCCAGTTTCTGACAATATTTTTGCAGTTATTTCTTCGACGGAAAGCTTAGTGGTATTTAAAAAAGGGATCTTTTCTTTTTTGTAGAGCTTTTCAACTTCTCGTACTTCCATACGACATTGTCGTGCCGAAGAGTACTTAGTATTGGCCATTCTACCATCACGAATATCAACTAGGCGCTCAGCGTCTATGGTTAAGCCAAATATTTTCTTTTTGTGCATTTTTAGAAATGCAGGCAATTTAAGCTCATCCATATCGTCATCAGTAAAAGGGTAGTTAGCCGCCTTAATACCGTATTGCAGGGCGAGGTAAAGTGACGTAGGCGTTTTACCTGAGCGTGAAACCCCAACAAGAATCACATCTGCGTGTTCATAGTTAGTGACATTTGAACCATCGTCATTGGCTAATGAATAGTTTACCGCGTCAATGCGATAGTCATAGCTATTTTCGTGAATACTGTGTGTTCTGTGGGCTTTGGGTTTTGCTTCAATCCCTAAATGTTGCTCTAACGGTGCGACAAAATGTTCAAGGAAATTGTAAATAATACCGTCGCAGCCGTCGATTATTTCGCGAATATCTGGATTAACAAAGGTGTGAAATACTAACGGAGGTATACCGGTGCGCTTTGCCGCGCGATTTATGCGTTCACAGGCTTTCAGCGCTTTTTCTTTGGTTTCGACAAATGAAATGGTATCGTGTTCGAACTCGGTAGGGAAAAGTGATAACAATGCATGACCAAAAACTTCAGAAGTGATAGCTGTGCCGTCAGAAATGTAAAACGCTGCCCGCATAAATAATCCTATATATTATTCTGTAATGGAAGGTGAAAACTTTCAAATAGTGCTTTAGTTTAACGTTTAGCAGTGTAAAATGTCTGCGGCGTGAAAACTACCGTTAAATGAAAATTATCTTCGAGAAAAGATTTAAGAAAGTTATTTTAAGGCTATTGATTTTGAGACTTAATAAGAAAAGATAGCTTTCTTAAATTCTTTTATTACGAATGGAGATGGTGACGTGCAAGAAAACGTACTTTGGTATGAAGATTTAGGCATGAATGATGTTGATCGCGTCGGCGGTAAAAACGCATCATTGGGCGAAATGATTTCAAATCTTTCAAATATGGGTGTACAGGTGCCGGGGGGATTTGCTACAACCTCGTTTGCCTTTAATGAATTTCTTGAACAAAGTGGTCTTAACGACAAAATCTATCTTCTTTTAGATGATTTAGATGTTAGTGATATTAATGCTTTGACTGAATGTGGTAATAAAATTCGTCAATGGGTTATTGATACGCCATTCCTACCTCAAATGCAGCAAGACATCGAACAAGCATACGCACAACTTGCTGGTGGTTTTGCTGACGATGCTTCCTTTGCTGTTCGCTCATCAGCTACGGCCGAAGATATGCCAGACGCTTCTTTTGCTGGTCAACAAGAAACTTTTCTTAATGTTCGTGGCTTAGACGCGGTGATGATTGCGATTAAGCATGTTTTTGCTTCTCTTTTCAACGATCGCGCAATTTCTTACCGTGTTCACCAAGGCTATGATCATCGTGGGGTGGCGTTATCTGCAGGTATCCAGCGTATGGTGCGCAGTGATATTTCATCTAGCGGTGTTATGTTCTCAATTGATACAGAGTCTGGCTTTGAAGACGTGGTTTTTGTAACTTCTAGCTATGGTTTAGGTGAAATGGTGGTACAAGGCGCTGTTAATCCTGATGAATTTTATGTTCATAAACCAACATTAGCTAAAGGCAAGCCAGCGGTTGTGCGCCGAAATATTGGTAGTAAAGCCATTAAAATGATTTACGCTGATACCCAAGAGCATGGTAAGCAGGTAGAAGTAGTTGATATTGAGCAAGCGCAGTCTGATACTTTTTCATTGACCGATAATGAAGTAGAAGAATTAGCTAAACAAGCGGTAGTAATTGAAAAGCATTACGGCCGTGCGATGGATATCGAATGGGCTAAGGATGGCTTAGACGGTAAACTGTATATTGTACAAGCACGTCCAGAAACAGTGAAAAGTCGCGAAAATGCAAATGTAATGGAACAATTTCAATTACAAGCAAGTGCAGCTATTGTTTGTGAAGGACGTTCAATTGGTCACAAAATAGGTAGTGGTGAAGCAAAAGTTCTATCTTCATTAGAAGAAATGGATAAAATTTTACCTGGTGATGTATTAGTGACCGATATGACAGATCCTGATTGGGAACCTATCATGAAACGTGCTTCTGCTATTGTAACTAATCGTGGCGGTCGTACCTGTCATGCGGCTATTATTGCTCGTGAAATGGGTATTCCTGCAGTAGTTGGTTGTGGCGACGCCACCAGTAAAATTGCCAACGGTGACGAAATTACCGTGTCATGTGCTGAAGGTGACACCGGCTTTATTTATCAGGGCAAGTTAGACTTTACTGTGACGACTTCTGAAGTGGACTCAATGCCTGATTTACCACTGAAAGTTATGATGAATGTTGGTAATCCAGACCGCGCCTTCGCCTTTGCTCGTTTACCACACGCCGGCATTGGTTTAGCGCGACTTGAATTTATCATCAATAAAATGATCGGCGTACACCCTAAGGCGTTATTGAACTTTGATGAGCAGTCTGCTGATTTACAAGATGAAATTCGCGATATTACCGCCGGTTATGACAACCCAGTAGAATTTTATATTGCTAAGCTAACGGAAGGCATTTCGACATTAGCAGCAGCTTATGCACCAGAAAAAGTTATTGTGCGTATGTCTGACTTTAAATCTAACGAATATGCTAATTTGGTTGGCGGCGAAGCGTTTGAACCGGAAGAAGAAAACCCGATGATTGGCTATCGCGGTGCCTCACGTTATATTTCTAAAGATTTTAGAGATTGTTTTGCACTTGAATGTGAAGCAATAAAACGCGTGCGTAATGATATGGGGATGACCCATGTTGAAATTATGATCCCATTTGTTCGTACATTAGAAGAAGCGTCAGCGGTAATTGATATTCTGGGTGAACATGGCTTAAAGCGCGGTGAAAATGGTTTACGCATTATTATGATGTGTGAATTGCCATCTAATGCTTTATTAGCGGACCAATTCTTAGATTATTTCGATGGTTTTTCTATAGGCTCAAATGATTTAACGCAACTAACCTTAGGCTTAGATCGTGATTCTGGCTTAGTAGCGCACTTATTTGATGAGCGAGATCCTGCGATCAAATTACTACTAGAAATGGCTATTAAGGCCTGTAAAGCACGTGGTAAGTATGTAGGGATTTGTGGGCAAGGTCCTTCTGATCACGCTGATTTTGCTGCTTGGTTAGTCGAGCAGGGTATAGAAAGCTTGTCGCTTAACCCTGATACTGTATTACCAACTTGGTTGTATTTAGCTGAGCAACATAACAAAAAGAATTAACTTGTTAATTCTTTTTGTTGAAAGTAAGCCTAGGTGCTTTTTGTCATGCTTGTGATAAAAAAGTTCTTAGGCTTTTTTTGTTAACAGGGCCAAATATTACTTTGCCATGATATAATGTTGCCATCATATTATTGTTAATAGAAAATTTACTTCATGTTACCTAAGCTAGCCCCACAAGAGCTTGTTTCTCCTTTATATCAAGAATATGCCAAAGAATTAGCAAGCAAACGCTTTACCGGCGATATTAATTTTCAGTACAGTGCTCGATTAGCCCATGCCACAGATAATAGCGTTTACCAGCAATTGCCTCAGTTGGTGCTGCACCCGCGTAGCAAGCAAGATATTCAACAGATCACAGCACTCGGTGCAGAGCAACGCTTTAATGAAATAAAGTTTAGTGCTCGTGGTGGCGGAACCGGTACCAATGGTCAAAGTTTAACGCCGGGCATTGTGGTTGATTTGTCAAAATATATGAACCGTATATTAGAGATCAATGTCGCCGAAAACTGGGTGCGTGTAGAGGCGGGCGTTGTTAAAGATCAGCTCAATGATTATTTAAG
Source organism: Colwellia sp. SU-HH01172 (assembly GCF_057553355.1). NCBI lineage: Bacteria > Pseudomonadati > Pseudomonadota > Gammaproteobacteria > Alteromonadales > Colwelliaceae > Colwellia > Colwellia sp. SU-HH01172. Next base: position 165,944 of record NZ_BAAJMB010000002.1, read on the forward strand.
GCCTCATGGCTTTTTCTTTTCTCCAGATTTATCAACCAGTAACCGTGCAACTATAGGTGGCATGATCAACACAGATGCCTCAGGACAAGGCTCTTTGGTGTACGGTAAAACTTCAGATCATGTTTTAGGATTGGAGAGTGTGCTAGCCAATGGCGAGTTGTTAGCAACATCACCAATATCAATGGTAGCAGCCCAAGAGTTGGCAGAAGAAGAAACCACGATTGGTAAATTAATGCAGCAAGTACTGAGTTCATGTCGCGATAATCGTGATCTTATTCTTGCAAAGTTTCCTCGTTTAAATCGATTTCTAACCGGTTATGATTTAGAAAATGTCTTTAACCAAGAGCTCACTCAGGTTGATCTCAGTCGTATCATTACTGGCTCAGAAGGCTCATTAGCCTTTGTTTGTGAAGCCAAACTAAACTTAACACCAATCGCCAATGCCAAAACCTTAATTAATATTAAGTATGATAGTTTTGACTCGGCGCTACGTCATTCTCCGTCGCTAGTTAAAGCCAAAGCAACCTCAGTGGAAACCATCGACAGTAAAGTACTGAACTTAGCTAAACAAGATATTGTTTGGCAGTTAGTTAGCGATATGCTGCAAGACGTTGAAGGTGCTGTGATGGATGGCATCAATATGGTCGAGTATAACGGCGAAAGTATAGAAGCGGTTGCTGAGCAGGTAAACGACCTTTGTGCTGTGCTTGATGAAGATATTGCTAATGGCACGGGTGTTATTGGTTATCAAGTTACCTCTGATTTAGGCAGCATTGCTAAACTTTATACCATGCGCAAAAAGGCGGTTGGCCTATTGGGTAATACTGAAGGCAGCCAAAAGCCTTTAGCTTTTGCAGAAGACACCGCCGTACCGCCAGAAAATTTAGCAGACTTTATTGCTGAGTTTAGAGAATTACTTGATGGCTATGGTTTACATTATGGCATGTTTGGTCATGTTGATGCTGGCGTTTTACATGTTCGTCCTGCATTGGATATGTGTGATCCCGAACAAGAAATTTTACTTCGAGAAATTTCTGACAAGGTTGTGGCATTAACGGCTAAATATGGTGGTTTAATGTGGGGAGAGCACGGTAAAGGCTATCGTAGTGAATACGGACCTGAATTTTTTGGTGAAGCACTATTTACAGAATTAAGAAAAATAAAAGCAGCATTCGATCCATTGAATAAAATGAATCCAGGGAAAATTTGTACGCCATATCAATCGGAAGAAAAATTAGTCTCAGTTGATGATAGAAAACGTGGCTTTTATGATCGACAAATCCCGGTAACGGTAAAAGACTCTTTTAACTCCGCACTCGATTGTAACGGCAACGGTTTATGCTTTAATTATGACGTTAATAGTCCTATGTGTCCTTCAAGCAAGGTTACGCGTGACCGTAGGCATTCGCCAAAAGGCAGAGCTGGCTTGATGCGAGAGTGGTTAAGGCTTGTTGAAGCAAAAGGTGTTGATATTTTAGCATTAGAGCAAAATATACAGCATTGGTCGGTAAAACAATTATTAGATAAAGTCAAAAATCGCTTTAGTCGCCAAACTTCTAGCCAAGAAAGTGATGATTTTTCTCATGAAGTGATGGCCGCTATGCAAGGCTGTTTAGCCTGTAAAGCGTGCGCTAGCCAATGCCCAATTAAAGTCGATGTGCCTGATTTTAGAGCCCGATTTATTAATCTTTACCACTCAAGATATTTTAGACCAGCAAAAGATCACCTAGTGGCTAATGTTGAAGTGATGACACCAATCATGGCCAAAGCGCCAAAACTGGTTAATAGTGTTTTAGGTTCAAATATTTATAATAAAATATCGCAAGCGACAATCGGCTATGTTGATACACCTTTGTTGTCTGTACCTACCTTAACAGAGCGTACTAATCAGCATCAATTTGAAAGCTTTGATTTAGAGCAGCTTGGCGAAATGAATTCGGATGAACGTGCTAAGAAAGTGCTCGTTGTGCAAGACCCTTTTACCTCGTTTTATGATGCAAAAGTGGTGGAAGACTTTATGTTATTGGTGAGAAAGCTTGGTTATCAACCAATATTGTTGCCATTTAAACCCAATGGTAAGCCGCAACATGTAAAAGGCTTTTTGGCAAAATTTGCTAAGACTGCAAAATCAACAGCAGACTTTCTTAATAAAGTACATCAGTTAAACCTACCTATGATTGGCTTAGATGCCTCTTTAGCTTTATGTTATCGAGATGAGTATCATCAGACTTTGGGGAAAGCGAGAGGAGAGTTTAATGTTGTTCTGGCACATGAATGGCTAATTACTATTCTCGATCACCAAAATAAAGTGCTGAAAGATGAAACCTCTAAAAGCGCTAAGCCAATAGCGTATAAACTTTTTGCACACTGCACAGAGAAAACTGCATTGGCGGGTAGTGAAGGTCAGTGGCGAGATATCTTCCAACACTTTGGTTTGTCATTAGCTAATGTTTCTGTCGGCTGTTGTGGTATGGCAGGTACTTATGGACATGAGAAAGTAAATTTAGATAATTCTAAGGCGCTTTATCAGATGAGTTGGCAAAATAAAGTGGCAGACCTTGCAACAGAACAGCTATTGGTTACCGGCTACTCATGTCGAAGTCAAATAAAACGTTTAGATAACAAGATAACACAGCACCCAGTGCAAGCATTATTACATGCGCTCGATTAGCTCCAGTATGCTCGCTTGGCTAATTCGTCAATAATAAAAAAGCACCTTAATAGGTGCTTTTTTAATCTTGTAGTTTTAGTACGTATCAGCGTGTGATATTACCGCGTAATTTATTTGTGGCCGTTAGCAATAATTTCTCGCGCCATTTCATCTGCAATAATACCTGTCGGCATATTTTTTGATGCCGCGGTTTCAAATACATTCATCAAGGTGTGATAAATGTTTTCAACTAACGCGGTTGCACTATCTGCACAGTAAGGTTCAGGATAAATTTCTAACGCTACGTTAATGATGCCACCGGCATTTATCACGTAATCTGGCGCGTATAAAATACCTTTTTCTAGCAATAGTTGATCATGACGAGCTTCTGCTAATTGGTTATTTGCACAACCGGCAATGATCACGGCTTTCATTTGCTCAATGCTGTTGTCATCAATCGATGCGCCAAGCGCACATGGCGAGAAGACATCAACGTCTTGGCTGTATATTTCGTCTAATCCAACAACCGTTGCGTTTAATTCAGTAGCGGCTTTGTCCAATGCTATATGGTTAATATCAGTGACAATTAACTCTGCGCCAGCTTGGTGTAATTTTTCACAAAGTGAATAACCAACACTGCCAAGGCCTTGTACTGCTACTTTAATTCCATTTAAGTCGTCTTTACCTAACTTAAACTTAACCGCTGCTTTAATACCTAAAAACGTACCTAAGGCAGTGAATGGACCTGGGTTGCCACTTTTGCCTTCAAGGCCAGAAACAAACTCAGTACTTTGATTAACAATTGCCATATCACCTGTGGTGATATTAACATCTTCTGCCGTATAGTAGCGGCCATTTAAGTTATTAACGGCTGTGCCAAAGGCTTTGAATAAATCTTCTGACTTTAATTTTTTAGGGTCGCCAATAATAACGCCTTTGCCACCACCTAACTTCAAACCTGCCATGGCATTTTTATAGGTCATGCCTTTTGACAAACGTAAAACGTCTTTTAATGCCGCTTCATCAGTCGCATAATCCCAAAAACGACAACCACCTGCCGCGGGTCCTAAAGCAGTACTGTGCACTGCGATGATGGCTTTTAGCCCTGAGGCTTCATCGCTACAATAAACGACTTGTTCGTGGTTATCAAAATCTACTAAATCAAAAACGGCCACTATCGTAATCTCCAATGATTATAGAATTTGTTCAATTATTTTATTGAACAAAGGTTGTAATAATTTGCTGCGCACAATACCATTTAGGTAAGTGCTTCGCTAGTGAAGCAATAAATAAAACTGAAATTTACTGTGAATTAATTCATACAACTTTCCAAAGTTAACATCTCATTAAAATAATTAACAAAAAAGATAATAATCATGACTCAACAGCAAGCAATGACCCCAGAGCAGCAACAGGCGTGGATCCGAGAACAGTACCTAAAAGCAACCAAGTATCTTGCAGACAAGGGTTTAGTGACCGAAAGTGTTGCTGATAAAGAAAGTCGCTATTTAGTGCCGGTATTGTCAGTATGGAAAATCAACCTGTTAGATAAATCTACCGTTTGGGTTATTTCTGGTGATTTACCAACTGATCATGTTGCACTTGATGGTAGTGAATCAGCACGAGAAGTTATTCGACATTTCTCGTTAAAATGGCAGCTACAAGCTGAGAATTTATTGCAACAAGAGGATAAAGAACAACAAGAATTTGCTCAGTTGTTAATAGGACGTGCAGACGGACTTTATAAAATCTATGAAAAAGACGAGTTGTGGCAAGGGTAATAGAACAATAAAAAGCCATTAATTTTTGATTTAATGGCTTAAATAATATTTAGCTAGGCTGGCGTTATCAAGTGGGCAGGTCATTTTTTGCCTTGGCATGCCAGCTTCCATAAACACAGCGCCTGCGGTATTGAAATTAAATTTTCGAAAATAATCAATAGACTCTAATGGACTGTAAATAAAAATCTCTTTTAGATTCATCTCTTTAGCAATATCAAATAATGCTTGTAAGATGACTTTATCAACTTGATCTTTACGGCAAGATTTTAACACCGCAATGCGGCTAACTTCACCTGTGGTCAGAATTCGACCGGTACCAATGGGCTCTTTGGTGATATCGTTACAGGCTAATACATGGAAGGCAAATCTGTCTTTTTGATCAAACTCGATGTTTTTCGGAATGCGCCATTCACAGACAAAAACTTGTTCTCTTACGTTTTTAAGTAGGGGAGCAGCTTGCTCCCATCGTACTCTACTGACTGTGTATGACATTGCACTCTATTCTATATACCAATAACCCTTATTTAAAACACTAGTTAACAATTGGCTGTTTTTCAAACATGTGTTGAAACTTTTTACTTGGCTTGTGGTCAAAGGCGTTTGCTGGGCTAACAATTGGCCTAAAGGCAAGGTTTGCTTATCTATAGGAAAACTATCGCCATTTAGAAATAGTGTTGTCTGCTGCTCATCAATTATTGCGGCTTTTATGCCTGATACTGGCATAAATAATATCTCTGGCTCAGATAAAATGTCGGTAAGTTTTTCGTCATCTATATCAGTTACTGGCATCAGTAGCTCTAATGCGTGATGACTTTGTGTCAAATACTGGCCAATAAATTGTTCAAACAATTCGTTATTTTCAAGCTGTGTTAGCATAAAAGCTTTTAGATGTTGTTGATCTTCCTTACTTATCAAGGCGCTGTGCTGAGTAACTTGACGTGCGGCATCACCAAAACGTTGCTCGCCAAGATTGTTATCGATTAGTTTGTCAGCAAAACTAGACCAAAGCTCTTGACTTGATGGTGCTTGAAAGCCGACAGAAAAGTTAACAGAGTTTTCAATCGATATGCCATTATGTGGATGATTAGGGGGAATATAGAGTAAATCGCCCGCTTCAGTCACTTCGTCAATTAGGGGCTCAAAAGCTGATACTTGCTTAAGATCTGGGTGCGGTAAAAGAGTTTTTAATGTGCTATCAGGAGCACCGACTTGCCAGCGCCTTTTACCACTGCCCTGGATAATAAATACGTCGTATTGATCTAAATGGGCACCAACGCCACCATTAGGTGTAGAAAAGCTTACCATCACATCGTCAATACGCCAGCGAGGAATAAAAGAAAATGGTGTTAATAAGGCATTAGTTGGGCGTGACCAGTTGTTTACTGCTTGCACTAATAAAGTCCAATTTTCTTCACCGTATTGGCTAAAATCATCAAATGGGCCATGATCGACTTGCCAATTATCATTACCATCATTGCTGACAATACGAGATTCAATTTCAGTTTCCATGGCTAAGCCCGCTAATTCATCAGCTGGAATGGTATCTTGAAAGTTTTTGAACGCTTGCTTGAGCAATAATGGTTTTTTTTGCCAATATTCTTTAAGAAATAGTTCTGGGCTTAGCTCACCCCAATTTAATGATTCAATGTTCATATGCTTTGCCATGTGTTAACTGTAACTGTGTATATATAAATATAAAATAAAAAAGGGAGCCATTACGGATCCCTTTTTATCAAACAAGTGTGGAATGATTAGTCTAGGTCATTAATAAATGAAACCGCGCGACCAATATATGAAGCCGGTGTCATTTCACAAAGTTGTGCTTTTGCCGCTTCTGGTAATTCCAACGTCATAATGAATTCACGCATTGAATCGCCATCGACACGTTTACCACGAGTCAGTTCTTTTAATTTTTCGTATGGTTTTTCAATACCGTAACGACGCATAACCGTTTGAATCGGCTCAGCCAACACTTCCCAGTTTGAATTAAGCTCAGCAAGTAAGTTTTCTTCGTTTACTTGTAACTTGCTAATACCTTTACGTGTTGCTTGATAAGCAATAAGCGTGTGTGCAAAACCAACACCTAAGTTACGTAAAACGGTAGAGTCAGTAAGGTCTCGCTGCCAGCGAGAAATAGGTAACTTTTGCGCTAAGTGTGTAAATAGTGCATTTGCAATACCTAAGTTACCTTCAGAGTTTTCAAAATCAATCGGGTTAACTTTATGCGGCATAGTTGAAGAGCCAATTTCGCCAGCAATGGTTTTTTGCTTGAAATGACCAAGAGCAATGTAGCCCCAAACATCACGATCAAAATCGATTAAAATGGTGTTGAAACGTGCGATCGCGTCAAAAAGCTCAGCAATGTAATCATGCGGTTCAATTTGCGTAGTAAAGGCATTCCAGCTTAAACCTAATGAATTAACAAATTCATTAGCAAAATTGTGCCAGTTAACTTCTGGGTATGCTGATAAGTGAGCGTTGTAGTTACCGACAGCGCCGTTAATTTTACCTAACATTTCAACTTGTGCAATTTGCTGACGTTGACGTTTCAAACGTACGTATACGTTAGCCATTTCTTTACCCAATGTACTTGGCGAAGCAGGCTGGCCGTGAGTACGACACATCATAGGGATACTTTGATATTCAACGGCTATCGCTTTAATGTCAGCAAGAATATCGTCAATCATAGGTAATAAAACTTCATCACGACAATCCGCAAGCATTAAGCCGTGCGAAAGGTTATTAATATCTTCAGAAGTACAGGCAAAGTGAATAAATTCAGTAATGGCATTTAATTCAGCATTGTCAGCAATTTTTTCTTTAAGAAAGTACTCAACCGCTTTTACGTCGTGGTTTGTTGTTGCTTCAATATCTTTAATTTGTTGCGCATCAACTTCAGAAAAGTCAGCAACTATGGCATCTAATAAGGCATTTGCTTGTGCTGAGAATGCTGGAACTTCATTGATTTCTGCAGTAGCGGCTAATTTTTGTAACCAACGAACCTCAACGGTTACACGATATTTAATTAAGCCAAACTCACTGAAAATAGGGCGTAATGCTTTAACTTTACTGCCATAACGACCGTCAACCGGTGATATTGCACTTAATGCTGAAAGTTCCATAGTATATTCCTGAAGTTATTATTAAATTTGATTAAGTAATTGTTGGGCGCAAGCAACCATTTTGCCGCGACCAAATAAAATATTTCTGCGTTTACCGCCTACTTGACGCCACAACACACTCGAGCGAATACCTGCAAGTAGCAAGGCTCTTATTTTGTGTTGGTTACTCGTTTGTTTTAGGCGCTCTGGTTCACCGGCAACTTGTATTGGTGTGCCTATCGGGCTAAGTAAGTCGCTATAAATGCTTGCTAAACTGGCAATAAGGGTATCGCTAGTGATCTCGTAATGAGCCAGCTGTCGCTGACATTGTTCGATACGTTCACCTAATAGTGAGAGTTGGCCACGCTTATTTGCTAAGCGTCGCTCTAAGCCCAATAAACTGACTACATAACGTGTTAATTCAGGGTCTTTTTGTTTTGTTTGGTTGCCTAGCTGCTCGATGAGTGCATGTAAACCAGTTTTTAGGTTTGCGCTATCATTGCCATAAACTTCTAAGGTGTTCTCTGGTGATGTTACCACTATGCTATCTAGCATGGTTTTTAAATCATCATCAATATTTTCACCGCTGCGAGCGATTTTTTGTACTAATGCGGCAACTTGGCAGACTGCTGCCATGGTAATGGTTTGTTCTTCTATACTATTCATGAATATTATGACTACCGAATAAGGGAATTGATAATACCGCCACCTAAGCAAATATCATCTTGATAAAACACCACAGATTGACCTGGCGTTACAGAGCTTTGTGGCTCAGTAAACATCACCAAATATTCGCCATTTGCCATCGGCGACAAATTACAGGCAACATCTTCTTGCCGATAACGAGTTTTAACCGTACAGGTAATTGGTGTTGTTAATTCTACGCGATCAACTAAATGTAATTGATTGGCGATTAAACCTTTGGAAAATAGGCGAGGGTGGTTATGGCCTTGACCAACAATTAATACGTTACGAATTAGATCTTTTTCAACCACGTACCAAGGCTCTTCACCTGCATTGGCTAAGCCGCCAATGCGCAAACCTTTGCGTTGTCCTAACGTGTGGTACATCAAACCATCGTGTTCGCCAATGGCTTCACCTTCAGGTGTTTCGATAACGCCCGGTTGCGCTGGTAAATATTTACCGAGAAAGTCTTTAAATTTGCGTTCGCCAATAAAACAAATACCTGTGCTGTCTTTTTTATTGTGGGTAATAAGATCAGCTTTCTCTGCTATTGCTCGAACTTCTGGCTTTTCAATGTGACCAACAGGAAATAGCGTTCTGCCCACTTGTTCGTGACTTAAGGTATAAAGAAAGTAACTTTGATCTTTATTGCTATCTAAACCCCGGATCATTTGCCATTTATCGTCAGTAAAACGACGTTGTACATAATGACCGGTGGCAATGTAATCAGCGCCTAAGTCTTCACAGGCAAATTCTAAGAAAGCTTTAAACTTAATTTCTTTGTTACACATAATGTCGGGATTAGGTGTTCTGCCGGCTTTGTATTCGGCAAGAAAATATTCAAAAACGTTATCCCAATATTCAGTAGCAAAGTTAATGGTATGTAATTTTATGCCTAACTTTTCACAAACATTTTGTGCATCGGCTAAATCTTCTGCTGCCGCACAATATTCATCATTATCATCTTCTTCCCAGTTTTTCATGAACAAGCCTTCAACCTGATAGCCTTGCTCTTGTAATAAATACGCAGAAACGGATGAGTCAACACCGCCCGACATGCCAACAATAACTTTCGTCTCTTGTGGCAATTTTTCGTTCGGTGCTGTTGCGTTAATATCTAAATGTTTGTTCGAGGTCATTACAACTACATTACAATGGAAAATGGCGCGAAATTATAGCACGGTCAATTATCACGATGATAGATTAAAGATTAGATTTTAAGTGACTTAATGGAATTTTTTTGCCACTAAGGTAATCTTCAATGCATTCCAGTACTAGAGGGCTGCGTAATTGCGCTGATTTGTCTTTAATTTCCGCTAAGGTTAACCAATGACAAGCAATGATTTCTTCATCTTCTGGCGTGGTTGGTAATTGAACGTCTAACTCAATGACAAAACAAAACCTTAGGTAATACAAATTTAGTGACGCGCGGTAATAATAGTAGATGCCTGACAAGTATTGTGGCGCCAGCACAAGCCCGGTTTCTTCTTTTAGCTCTCGTTCAATTGCGCTAACTAAGCTCTCGTTACTTTCTAAATGGCCGGCCGGTTGATTATAAACGGTATTGCCGTGCTCTAATTCTTCAACGATTAAAAACTTGTTCTGATAGGTAACAACAGCTGCTACGGTAGTATTTGGTTTAAATTGCTCGCTGCCATGTGACGTATTTTCAAGCATATCTGCCGCTATGATCGGTTGTTGAGTGAGAAGACAACACTGATTTAGACATGGTTTAACCTTTTATATTCGCCGTTGTTAATACCGTCAATGGTCCATTTACCGATGGAAAAACGAATGAGTCTTAATGTTGGAAAGCCGATATGTGCGGTCATACGTCTGACTTGTCTATTTCTGCCTTCACGAATGGTAATTTCTAACCAAGTAGTAGGAATAGCTGCTCGTTCGCGAATAGGTGGGGTGCGAGGCCAAACCTTGGGCTCTGCAATTATGCGTACCTTTGCGGGCTTAGTCATACCATCTTTTAATTCAACACCTTGGCAAAGTGCATTAATATCAACTTCGGACGGTATGCCTTCAACCTGCGCCCAATAGGTTTTATCTGTTTTTTGACTCGGGTTTGCTAATTTGTGCTGCAATTTACCATCATTAGTCAGCAATAAGAGTCCTTCACTGTCTCGATCAAGACGGCCTGCGGCATAAACATCTTTTACCTTGATGAAATCTTTTAAGGTTTTCCGATTTTGGTCATCAGTAAATTGGCTCAAAACATCGAAAGGTTTATTGAAAAGTACAATTTCTGGTTGAAAGTCAACTGGTCGTACCTTTTGTGGTTTTCGTCTTTTTTTACGCGCAAATGATTGATTTTGCTTAATTGTCACTAAATCTTACCTTGTTGAATATGAACTGCCGATAATTCATCTATTTTAATGCGCTTTGAATTCCGATACTATGCGCGCGCAAAAATATTTTTTTATCGATAAAATGAATAGTTATTCGAGTTGCGTAGTTATTCATTTTATCGATTAATGGCAAATCAGCAAAGGATTTTAAATGACCACAGATACATCAAAAATTATTTATACTATTACCGATGAAGCGCCAGCTTTAGCGACGCATTCTTTTTTACCAATCGTTAAAGCGTTTACTGCATCTTCTGCAATTGATGTTGAAACTCGCGATATTTCATTGGCTGGTCGTATTATTGCAAATTTCCCTAAATACTTAACCGCTGAACAAAGAATTGACGATGCGTTAGCTGAATTAGGCGAGTTAGCTAAAACCCCAGAAGCAAACATCATTAAGCTACCTAATATTTCTGCTTCTATTCCACAGTTACAAGCAGCGATTAAAGAACTGCAAGCGAAAGGCTATAACTTACCAGACTTTCCTGAAGAGCCGCAAAATGAAGCAGAAGAGTCTATTAAGCTTACTTATGCAAAAGTATTAGGCTCAGCTGTTAACCCAGTTTTGCGTGAAGGTAACTCAGACCGTCGTGCACCAGGTTCAGTTAAACAATATGCGCGTAACAACCCACATTCAATGGGAGCATGGTCACCAACAACTAAATCACACGTTGCACATATGCAATCAGGCGATTTTTACGGTAGTGAAAAATCAGTCACTATTAACGGCGCAACAAATGTAAAAATTGAATTTGTTGCCGAAAATGGTGAGGTGACTTTATTAAAAGAGCACTTAGCATTATTAGATCAAGAAGTGATTGATGCCTCAGTAATGAGCAAAAGTGCGTTAGTTGACTTTTTTGCTACAGAAACTGAGAAAGCAAAATCAGAAGATGTACTGTTATCATTGCACCTTAAAGCGACAATGATGAAAGTTTCTGATCCAATTATGTTCGGTCACGCAGTAAAAGTATTTTACAAAGACGTTTTTGCTAAGCACGGTGCTACATTCGAGCAACTTGGTGTTGATGCTAATAACGGTATTGGTGATGTTTACGCGAAAATCGGCCGTTTGTCCGCTGAGAAGAAAGCTGAAATTGAAGCTGATATTCAAGCGGTATACGCAACTCGTCCAGAATTAGCTATGGTTGATTCTGACAAAGGTATTACTAACCTACACGTGCCAAGTGATGTGATTATTGATGCCTCAATGCCTGCGGCATTGCGTGCTTCAGGTATGATGTGGGGACCAGACGGAAAGCAAAAAGAAACCAAGTTTATGATCCCTGATCGTAACTATGCAGGGGTATTTTCTGCTGTTGTTGATTTTTGTCGTGAAAACGGTGCTTTTAACCCAACGACTATGGGGACAGTACCAAACGTTGGTTTAATGGCGCAAAAAGCGGAAGAGTACGGTTCACATGACAAAACATTCACTATGGTTGGTGAAGGTAAAGTGCGTGTTGTTAACGACAATGGTGAAACTCTTATTGAGCATGCGGTAGCTGAAGGTGACATTTGGAGAATGTGTCAAGCTAAAGACGCACCAATTCAAGACTGGGTTAAACTAGCCGTTACACGTGCTAAAGCCAGCAATACGCCAGCAATATTTTGGTTAGACGAAAACCGTGGCCACGATGCTGAAATGATCAAAAAGGTGAACACTTATCTTGCAGATCACGATACTACTGATTTAGATATTCAAATCATGGCTCCTGTTAAAGCATGTGAATATACTTTAGCGCGTGTTGCTAAAGGTGAAGATACAATCTCTGTCACAGGAAACGTATTACGCGATTACCTAACGGATCTATTCCCAATTCTAGAATTAGGTACCAGTGCTAAAATGCTATCAATCGTACCTTTGATGAATGGTGGTGGTTTATTTGAAACCGGCGCTGGTGGCTCTGCGCCTAAGCATGTTCAGCAATTCGAAAAAGAAAACCACTTACGTTGGGATTCTTTAGGTGAGTTCTTAGCATTAGCCGCTTCACTTGAACATTTAAGTGTTAATACCGGTAATGCTAAAGCACAAGTATTAGCAGATACACTTGACCAAGCTACAGCTAAGTTCTTACAAGAGAATAAATCGCCATCACGTCGTGTTGGTGAGTTAGACAACCGTGGCTCTCACTTTTACCTTGGTTTGTACTGGGCACAGGCTTTAGCCGAGCAAACAACGGATGAAAGCTTAAAATCAAGTTTTGTCGCCGTTGCTCAAGCATTAACCAAACAAGAAGCAAAAATTGTTGATGAACTAAATGCTGCGCAAGGTCCTAGCATGGATATTAACGGTTACTATTTTGCTGACGCCGAGTTAGCAGCTAATGCTATGCGTCCGAGTGAAACCTTAAACACCATTTTATCTAGCTTACTATAAGCAAAAATAGAAGTATTTTATAAGCTAGGCTTTTGCCTAGCTTTTTTTTGTCTGAATTTTGGCTCGATATTCAAAGCTAAGGTAATAAATTGCAAGTTATTAAAAAATAATGTCAAAAAAATTTGCAAATAATTAAAACAACCGTTTTAATTATTCATAGTAGTGATGTTCATTATCACCATTTCAGTATTAGTGTCTTTGCTCTTTTTCATTTAGTTTAATGATAAAGAAACTAGCAAACGGCTATTTTCATTAGTAAATTTAGGAGAGTTCATATGCCGAACCATGTAAATATTCCTAGTGCAGGCGATAAAATCACCGCTGTTGATGGTATTTTAAATGTACCCAACAACCCGATCATTCCTTTTATTGAAGGGGATGGCATAGGTGTCGATGTTACGCCACCTATGATTAAAGTGGTTGATGCTGCAGTAACTAAGGCTTATGGTGGCGAGAAAAAAATTCATTGGATGGAAGTTTATGCCGGTGAAAAAGCCACGCAAATGTATGACTCTGAAACTTGGTTACCTGATGAAACACTTGAGATGTTCAAAGAATACAAAGTAGGTATAAAAGGGCCATTAACCACGCCTGTTGGCGGCGGTATGCGTTCACTGAATGTTGCCTTGAGACAAATTCTTGATTTGTACGTCTGCCAACGGCCAGTGCAGTGGTTTACGGGTGTACCTAGTCCGGTTAAAAAACCCAGTGAAGTTGATATGGTTATTTTCCGCGAAAATTCAGAAGATATTTATGCAGGAATTGAATATCAAGCGGGTACTGAGCAAGCAACAAAAATGATTAACTTCTTAACACAAGAAATGGGTGTAACGAAAATACGCTTTCAAGATAATTGTGGTATTGGTATCAAACCCGTTTCAAAAGAGGGCACACAACGTTTAGTTCGACAAGCCATTCAATACGCCATTGATAACGATCGGGAGTCGATAACTTTAGTACACAAAGGTAATATTATGAAATTTACCGAAGGTGCTTTTAAAGATTGGGGTTATGAGCTAGCTCGCGAAGAATTTGGCGCCGATCTTTTAAATGGCGGCCCTTGGTGCACGATGAAAAACCCGAAAACTGGCAAAGAAATTATTATTAAGGACGTAATTGCCGATGCCATGTTGCAACAAATACTGTTACGCCCGGCCGAATATAGTGTTATCGCAACATTAAACTTAAATGGTGATTATTTATCTGATGCCTTAGCAGCGCAAGTTGGTGGCATAGGGATCGCGCCAGGTGCTAACTTAAACGACGAAGTGGCTATTTTTGAAGCAACTCACGGTACCGCGCCAAAATATGCCGGTCAAAATAAAGTTAATCCAGGCTCGGTGATTTTATCAGCAGAGATGATGTTACGTCATATGGGCTGGACTGAAGCAGCTAATTTGTTATTGAAAGGTATGTCGGGTGCAATAAATGCTAAAACGGTTACTTATGACTTTGAACGTTTAATGGACGATGCAACTTTAGTGACTTGTTCTGAGTTTGGTGATTGTATTATTGAACACATGTAAAAGTGTAAAATGAGCATGTTAACTATCAGCTAGCCATAAAAAAACACAGCGTTAATGCTGTGTTTTTTTATTTTACACCACCAAAAAATATTAAAATTACTCTTCTGCTTCTATTTCTGATGGGGTAATGCTTGCTGCGTGGTGACCTTTTGGTCCTGCGTTTAACTCGTAGTTTACGTCTTGACCCGCTTTCAACGTACGGTATCCTTCCATTTGAATTGTAGAGTAATGAGCAAATATATCTTCACCACCATCCTCTGGACGAATAAAACCAAACCCTTTTGCATTATTAAACCACTTAACTGTACCGTGAGCCATACTTCAACATCCTTCTAAAATCATCGGTAATTAGGTATGCTTTCCTCAAAGCATTAAATTTATATCAGAGGTGGATAAAAAACGCCCACCAAAGTAAATCGTAGATAATAAATTAAAATAGTCAAGTGATAACTTCCATATGCTGGCAATTTTTCCTTATTATTTTTTTAAAATCTTAAAGCAAAATTATGACTGACAGACTAATATAGAATTATGAGTAAATGGAAAGAGTTAATAGATGACCAAGCGGTTCTTGATGATGAGATAGTTGAAAAGCATCAAAAACCCCCAATGTATAATGTTGTATTGTTGAATGATGATTATACGCCAATGGATTTTGTTATCGACGTACTGTGTAAATTTTTTAATATGAACTCAGAGCAAGCAACCGACGTAATGTTAGCTGTACATTACAAAGGAAAAGGGCGATGTGGTACCTATACTGCTGAGGTAGCAGAAACTAAAGTTGATCAAGTGTTAAATTACGCATTAAGCAATGAGCATCCGCTGAAATGTACTATGGAAAAAGCGTAATTACGCGAGATTTTAATTGGAGTAACCTATGCTAAATAAAGATTTAGAAGTATCGTTAAATATGGCTTTTCGTCAGGCTAAAGAGTCTCGCCATGAATTTATGACGGTTGAACATTTATTGTTGGCGCTTTTAGATAACCCATCATCAATTGATGCTTTGCATGCCTGTGGTGCAGATATGACTAAGCTGAGAAAAGAGCTTTTGGCTTTTATTGCTGATACCACGCCTGTTATTCCTATGGGGGAAGAAGAACGAGAAACTCAGCCTACTTTAGGTTTTCAACGGGTGTTGCAGCGTGCGGTTTTTCATGTGCAATCTTCAGGTAAAAGTGAAGTTAATGGCTCAAATGTTTTAGTGGCTATTTTTAGTGAGCAAGAATCACAAGCAGCATATTTTTTGAAAAAATCAGATATTAGCCGTTTAGATATCGTCAATTATATTTCTCATGGTATTGCCAAAATTGAGCAAAACAATGCAAATTCTGAAGAGCAAGTTCAAGTTGGCGAAGAAGAGCCACGTACCATTGAAAATTTTTCCACTAATCTGAATGAAGAAGCACTAAAAGGTAATATTGATCCTCTTATTGGCCGAGATAATGAACTTGAGCGGACATTACAAGTATTAAGTCGTCGTAGAAAAAATAATCCTTTGTATGTTGGTGAGGCGGGCGTTGGTAAAACGGCTATCGCTGAAGGCTTAGCTAATTTAGTGATATCTGATAAAGCACCTGAGTTTCTAGCAGATGCGACTATTTATTCGCTAGATATGGGGGCTTTACTTGCTGGCACTAAATATCGTGGTGACTTTGAAAAACGTTTTAAAGCGCTGTTAAAAGAACTTGAAGAGGATGGTAATGCAATATTATTCATTGATGAAATTCATACCATTATAGGCGCAGGAGCAGCGTCAGGCGGCATGATGGATGCATCTAACCTGCTTAAGCCATTACTTTCTTCGGGTAAACTACGTTGCTTGGGTTCAACAACTTATCAAGAATACCAAAGTATTTTTGAGAAAGATCGCGCCTTAGCCCGTAGATTTCAAAAAATCGATGTTATTGAGCCAAGCGTAGACGATACCACAAAAATATTGCACGGCTTAAAAGACAAGTATGAAGCGCATCACGGCATTCGCTATTCAAATAAAGCCTTGCGTGCAGCGGCCCAATTATCAGCTAAATACATTAATGAACGTTTTTTACCGGATAAGGCTATTGATGTTATTGATGAAGCTGGTGCCCGGCAACAATTGGTGACTGCCTCAAAAAGAAAGAAAGTGATCAGCAATACCGATATTGAAAATATTGTTGCGAAAATGGCCCGTATTCCTGAAAAATCAGTTTCTTCTTCAGAAGTAGATAGCCTGAAAACCTTAGATAGAAACTTGAAATTGGTTGTTTTTGGCCAAGACCACGCCATTGATGAGCTTTCTTCGGTTATTCGTTTATCGCGTGCCGGATTAGGTAATGAGCAAAAACCTATTGGTTCATTTATTTTTGCCGGTCCTACCGGTGTCGGTAAAACGGAAGTTACTCAACAACTTGCTAAAGTGCTAGGCGTAGAGTTACTGCGTTATGATATGTCAGAGTACATGGAAAAACACGCAGTTAGCCGTTTAATTGGGGCTCCTCCTGGTTATGTTGGCTATGAACAAGGTGGCTTACTAACTGATGCCGTGATTAAAAATCCCCATGCTGTGGTGTTATTAGATGAAATCGAAAAAGCTCATGAAGATGTTTACAACATTTTATTGCAGGTTATGGATCATGGCACATTAACCGACAATAATGGTCGTAAGGCTGACTTTAGAAATATCGTCTTGGTTCTAACGACTAATGCCGGTGTTGCTCATACCACTAAGCAATCTATTGGTTTTAAACAACAGGATAATAGCCTTGATGCTATGGATGAAATTAACAAAGTGTTTTCTCCTGAGTTTCGTAATCGTTTAGACAATATAGTTTGGTTTAACCATTTGCATGATGATGTTATTCAGCAAGTTGTTGACAAATTCATTGTTGAACTACAAGTGCAATTAGATGAAAAAGGTGTTTCGTTAGAAATAACCAAAGATGCTAAGAAGTGGATGGCAAGCCATGGTTATGATAAAGCGATGGGGGCAAGACCTATGGCACGGTTAATTCAAGAAGAGTTGAAAAAACCATTGGCCAACGAACTCTTGTTTGGAGAACTGACCCAAGGTGGCGTAGCTAAAGTTGTTGTTAAAAAAGATAAACTTGCTATTAACTATGAGTCAAAAAAAGAGCTAGTCGAGCATTAGTTTTTTAACTTAATATGCGCAAAAAAAAACCGAGTATGACTCGGTTTTTTTAATTCTCGATTTTAGTTGCATTGCTTGCGAGTTTTTTCACAAATTTTGAGCATAAAAAAACGCTTGAGTGAAATACTAAAGCGTTTTTTAAAAGAATGAATTATTTTCTATCTAGCACGGAAGATAATACGGCCTTTTGATAAATCGTACGGAGTTAACTCAACAGTAACTTTATCGCCAGTTAAAATACGGATGTAGTTTTTGCGCATTTTCCCAGAAATATGAGCGGTAACAACATGACCATTTTCTAATTCAACACGGAACATAGTATTTGGCAAAGTATCTAAAACTGTACCTTGCATTTCAATATTTTCTTCTTTCGCCATTGGGCGCCAAACCTCTAAATTAGTGCGTAAATAAAAAGCTGCGCAGATAATGCCGAATTGCAACGCTAATGTAAAGCTATAGTGTTATTTATTTACTGTTTTCCACTGATTTGCTAATAAAATTTGGTGTGGCTTATAACGATTTTTATAATTCATTTTTTTACAGTCATCGATTTGGTAACCCAAGTAAAGAAATTCACGTTGCAGCTGCTTGCTTACCTCTATTTGCTTTAAAATTGAATACACCCCTAGACCGTGTGAACGATAATCTGGATGGTAAAAGGTATACACAGCAGATAGGGCATTGGGTAAGTCGTCGGTTACTGCAACACTGATCAAATTCTGCTGATGCCAAGTTTCGATAAACAACTGCTTAGTAATGTCATTTGAGGTAAAACTTTTAAACTGCTCTGGTGTTGCTGGAAACATACTGCCGTCACAATGAAGCGTGTTGATATACTTTTCATACAAAGGATAATAATTTTCCTTAATTTCGTGACTCAGCTTAATTTCAAAAACTTGGTTACGTTTGATATTTCTTTTTTGGCTTTTTGACGCTTGAAATTCATTCACTAGTACTCGTATAGAATGGCAGGCTTGACATGACTCACAATGAGGGCGATAGATGTCGTTACCACTACGTCGAAAGCCTTGATGCATTAGCCAACTATAATGTTCACTGTCATGTAAACTAGAATCAACGGCCACCAACAATCGTTCTTGCTTGTTGGGTAAATAATTACATTTAAATGACTTGGTTATGCCCAGTTTAAAATTAAAACTCATTCATTACCTTTTTATGTTTCCATTTCATTATCAACCATAAATTTAACACTTTATAACAAGTAAATTGTCTTATTTTGTTATCATTATAGCAATATTGATTGGTAATTCTTGCGTAAATTAATTCTCAAGACATTGTTCTTAATATATAACTTTGTCAGGATTTATTTTCTGTACTAAAGTTTAAATATTGTACTAATTTATAAATCGATGAAATAAAGTCAATTTAAATAAGGTAATGATTCATTGAAAAACTCGGCTGAATGGAAGGGATATGCCAATGAAGTTCAACATACTGTAAATCGCTCTAGCATTCTTTGGATGTTCATCTTAGTGGCATTCTTTCTGGCAATAGTCACTTTATATCTTATTATTGATATTACTCCTTTAAAACAAGCATCGGCCATTGCCTATACGCTTACTATTGTATGTATTATTTTTTCCGGACAATACTTTTGGGAAAAATCAATCAACGCGAGTAAGTTCACTTTATCGTCGATATTGTTATTGATTTCTTGGGTAAGCTTAGCCTTTATTATCTATTACCAATGGGGGGAAGTGGAGTCGGCATCTGACTTACTTGTTATTGGCTTTATTTGTTCAATACTGGGTTATTACTCTCATTTACGGTTATTAGTTATATCATCTATTGTACTGACCGCGGTCTATTTAACGCTGCAAATGCAAATAGTGGCAATGTCGTCATTGGATTTGTTTATTACTGTGATTAAATTTCCGGTGCTGTTAATTCTTTTCATGCGTACAATTCGACAATTGTTGCTAAAAGGGCAGTACTATGTGGTGAAAAATGAAATGCTTAAACGTCAACTACAACGTTTAAATATTATTGATGATTTAACTCAAATACAAAACCGTAAAGGTTTTCGATTAGCGTTGACTTCCGCTTTAGCCAGCGCCCATCGCTTTAAGCTAGGCTTCTCATTACTTATTTTAGATATCGATTTTTTTAAACAATATAATGATAATTTAGGTCACCCTGAAGGGGATAGGTGTCTGGTTAAGATTGCTCAATTGCTCACAGACACATTTCAAAGAGAAACCGATACAGTGACACGCTTGGGCGGTGAAGAGTTTGCTATTTTGGTGCCCGATGTTGACTGGCGCAGCGCTGACAGTATTTGCCAGCGTGTTCATCGAGTCATCGCAAACGCGGCAATTATTCACCCTGAATCGCCTATTGCCTCTACCTTAACAGTCAGTATTGGCGGGGCTATTTATAAAACTGGCGATGATGAGAAGACCATTTATGCCCGAGCGGACAAGGCGCTTTACCAAGCAAAATCGCAAGGTCGAAATAGTAGCGTTATTTTAGCAAATGAAACCCAAGCAACGCTTGTTGAATCAGCCGGTGATTAAGTTAATGTTCGCGGTTGCCAAAACTGGGTTGGTACTAGCAGTTCTTTTGCTTGTTGTTGTCGTTGAATAAACTGCTCTCTGGAGATTTCAATGCAGCCCATAGCTTCAAGAAAAGGGTTTTGCATTTGGCAATCGATAAAATTCACACCTATTGATTTTAACAACTTTGTCAAATAAACCAGGGCGATTTTTGAGGCATTACTTTGGCGATAAAACATAGATTCACCAGAGAAATAACCGTTGACTGCCACACCGTATAATCCACCGACAAGTTCATTTTCACACCATATTTCAATTGAATGAGCTTTCCCTTGGCGATGCAACTCTTGGTATGCCGTTAACATAGGCTGTACAATCCAAGTTTCCTCTTTTCGAAAAGGGGCGTCAGCGCAGTTTTCAATGACTTGTTGAAAATCTGTGTTTAGGGTGACGTGATAGGGTTGCTTTTTAATGAACTTACTTAGGGTTTTATTGATTTTGAGTTGATCAATATTAATTATTGCCCGAGGATCTGGGCTCCACCACATGACAGGCTCACCGTCACTAAACCAAGGAAATATACCTTGTTGGTAGGCTTGAAATATTCTTTTCGGCGTTAAATCATCGCCAAAGGCCAGTAAACCATTTGGCTCAGTCAGCGCTGTTGAAAGGGCAGGAAAAGAAGAGCCATCCACTGATAACCAAGGAATAGCTCTGCTCATTTACTAGTGACTGCCTTGTGCGTCAAGGTAACGCTCTGCATCTAATGCCGCCATACAACCAGCACCGGCAGAAGTAATTGCTTGACGGTAGATATGATCGGCAACATCGCCAGCAGCATAAATACCTTCAACGCTAGTTTGTGTAGCATTACCGTTAGTACCGCTTTGAATAGTTAAATAACCATCTTTCATATCAAGTTGATCTTTAAAAATATCGGTATTTGGTTTATGACCAATGGCGATAAATACCCCCATAACGTCAAACTCTTCAGTCGCATCCGATTGAGTGCTTTTTAATCTCACACCGGTAACACCCATATTGTCGCCTAATACTTCATCTAACGTGCTGTTAAGATGCAATACAATATTACCATTAGCAACTTTGTCCATTAAACGCTTAGTCAAAATTTTCTCGGAACGGAAAGTCTCACGGCGGTGAACTAAATGCACTTCTGATGCGATATTTGATAAATAAAGTGCTTCTTCAACAGCGGTATTACCACCACCAACAACGGCTACTTTTTGGTTACGATAGAAGAATCCGTCACAGGTTGCACAAGCAGAAACACCTTTACCCATAAAGGCTTCTTCCGAAGGTAAGCCAAGGTATTGTGCTGATGCGCCCGTACAAATAATCAAAGCATCACATGTGTATGAGCCTGAATCGCCTTTCAGCTTGTAGGGTTTTTCACTAAAATCTACTTCATTGATATGATCGAAAATAATTTCGGTATCAAATTTCTCCGCGTGTTTTTGCATACGGTCCATAAGCGCTGGGCCAGTTAAGTCGTCAGCATCACCTGGCCAGTTTTCTACTTCAGTGGTGGTGGTTAGTTGACCACCTTGTTGCATACCTGTGATCATTACAGGTTTTAAATTTGCACGTGCTGCATAAACAGCCGCCGTGTAACCGGCAGGGCCAGAACCCAAGATGAGTAACGGGCAATGTCTTGCTTCGCTCATGAACTACTCCAAAAAGAAAATATATTGATGTTTTTAATGGTTGGGATTCTAAGGGATTATCTCAAGAGAGCAACAAAGAAATAATTATAAATAATTACTTATTTAGTAAAACTGCAAGCTTAATGTTACGAAATAGCACTAATAACATTGGCGATTTATAACGCTAGCCAAAAATGCAGAATTTAGTTTTACATTGTTTTTCATCAGACTATTGAAATATTCTCCAGTAGAAATAAAAAAGTCGTTATCAAAGATAACGACTTTTTGTGCTTTAACTACTTATCGCATTACAGGGTCGCAATAGCGTCTTCTGCCGGCACATAATCGTAACCAAGGACATCAGCAACAGGTTTGTAAGTGATTTTACCACCTAAAACGTTCAAGCCAGCCATTAAATGAGCATCATCAAGCATCGCTTGTTTCGCACCTTTATTCGCTAAAGTAACAGTAAACGGCATGGTTGCATTAGTTAACGCCATTGTTGATGTTCTTGCCACACCACCTGGCATATTAGCAACACAGTAGTGTACAACGTCATCTACAACATACGTAGGCTCTTGGTGTGTTGTGGCTTTTGATGTTTCGAAACAACCACCTTGGTCAATGGCTACATCAACAATTACCGCGCCTTTTTTCATCATTTTAATATGTTGAGCTGTAACTAGTTTAGGTGCTGCTGCACCCGGAATTAATACCGCACCAACAACTAAATCAGCTTCAACGATAAGTTGGTCCATGGCATCTGCGGTAGAATATACCGTTTTTAAACGACCATCGAATTCAGTGTCTAGTTGACGAAGACGAGGTAAAGAACGGTCTAGTATCGTGACATCTGCGCCCATACCAACGGCCATGCGAGCCGCTTGCGTACCAACAACACCACCGCCAACGATTAGTACTTTCGCAGGAGCAACGCCCGGTACACCGCCTAATAATGCGCCTAAGCCGCCTTGGGCTTTTTCTAAAGCATGTGCACCAGCTTGGATAGACATACGACCAGCCACTTCAGACATAGGTGCTAGCAATGGTAAACCACCGCCATTTTGCGTCACTGTTTCGTAAGCGATACAGGTAGCGCCTGATGCAATTAATAATTCAGTTTGTTGTGGATCTGGTGCCAAATGTAAGTAAGTAAATAATACTTGGCCAGGGCGAAGCATTTTACATTCAATTGGTTGTGGCTCTTTAACTTTAATAATCATGTCAGAAGTTGCGAATATCTCTGCTGCAGAGTCGATAATCTTCGCACCGGCAGTAATGTATTGCTCATTATCAAAACCGATTGCTGCACCACCATTATTTTCAACGATAACGCTATGGCCATTTACCACTAACTCTTTTGCGCCAGCAGGGGTTAAGCCAATGCGGTATTCGTGGTTTTTTATTTCTTTAGGTACACCAATAATCATAATTCATCTCTCCTCAAAAATATGAAACTAGTATAGTGAGTTTTTTACGGATTAACCTGTCGTTATTTTTTTTAAATTAGGATATAATCCTGTCAATTGGTATTATTATAGTGACTTATATAAATGACGTCATCAGCGACTAAAAAACTTGATCGAATTGATAAAAACATTTTAGTTGAATTACAAAAAAATGGTCGATTATCAAACATAGAACTTTCAAAACGCGTTGGCTTAAGTGCAACCCCTTGTTTAGAAAGGGTAAAAAGATTAGAGAATGATGAATATATTTTAGGCTATCAAGCAAGATTAAACCCGCACAAACTAGAGGCTGCGTTATTGGTTATTGTTGAAATAACCTTAACTAAAACTAGCCCAGACGTTTTTGATGACTTTTCTAAAGCCGTTCACGACTTGGATGTTATTCAAGAATGTCACTTAGTATCTGGTGATTTTGACTTTCTGTTAAAAACTCGTGTTGCTGATATGGCGGCGTATCGTGAATTACTGGGTGATACTTTACTTAGGTTACCGGCGGTAAGTGAAAGTAGAACCTATGTGGTAATGGAAGAGGTCAAATCCACCAATCTGTTACCAATTAAACGTTAATAACATTTAATTCATCGCTAATGTTTGATACTTTAGCTTCATTATAATGGTAATTTTTATAAGAGTGTACATTTGCCTTCTCCATCTCCCAAGTTAAACGGCGTTCAGCGCCTTCTCGAAGCAGGACTATTAGTGTCTTGTGTTTTTGCTATGTTCATTATGTTGGCGTTATTTAGTTTTGATCCCGCAGATCCAGGTTGGTCACAAACAGGTTATCAAACACCAGTAAGAAACATGGGCGGGGCAATAGGTGCGTACCTGTCTGATTTATTACTTAATTTATTTGGCCTAGTCGCTTATAGCTTACCATTTGTGATTGCTATCACTGGCTGGTTACTTTTTCAAAAGTATCATCGCTTGATCCAACTTGATTATTTAACACTGGGCCTTAAATTCATCGGCTTCATCTTGTTTTATATTGGTATTACGTCAATTGCTAGTATGAATTTTGATGACGTTTTTTACTTTTCTGCTGGCGGTATTTTAGGTGATGTGCTGAGTAACTCACTGTTACCTTATTTGTCGTTTGTTGGTAGCACGCTATTATTTGTCACCTTTTGTGGCTCAGGCTTTGTGCTGCTCACTGGTGTGTCACTGCTTAAAATGATCGATAGGATAGGTGAATATACGATTGTTGCCTTAGAGTATTTGATAGCACTACCTGCGCTAATTAAATATCACTTGGGCACGAGCGCAGAGACATCGACAGATGAGAAAGCGCAGGCGAAAGGTGACAGTGAACTTGACTTACCTAATAGCCTTGCTGCCATAGATAATAAAGTTAATAAAAAGACTTCTGATAAAACAGCAACTGATCATTATATTCCATTTGACGAAGAGCCAGAAGAAGTTAGGCAAGCATTAGAAGCACTTAGCGAAGAAGAACACGAAAGTTTATTTGCAAAAAGTGAAGACGATAGCGCCTACAATAACCGCGAGCAAGAGCCTTTTGTTGATATCGACGAATTGATGGGGGAGCCATTGGCTATTAATGTGCAAGAGCATGTTAGCGATGACGAAATTGCCGCAGCATTTGAACCGGTTGAAAAAATTGTTGTTGATGAACCTACAACCTTGCACGAAAAAATTTATCAACAACTTGAAAATGATAAACCTGCAGAGCCAAATTATGCTGATATGCCATCATTAGAGCTGCTTGATCGTGCCGACAAAGTTAAAAACCCAATCGACCAAGAGCAACTTGATAAAGTGTCTCGTTTGGTGGAAGCAAAATTAATAGAATTTGGTATTAAAGCTGAAGTTGTTGATGTTTTTCCCGGGCCGGTTATCACGCGTTTTGAGTTAAATTTAGCCCCTGGTGTTAAAGTCAGTAAAATTACTAACTTATCAAAAGATTTGGCTCGCTCATTGTCAGCAAAAAGTGTTCGTGTTGTTGAAGTTATCGAAGGTAAATCAGTTATTGGTATTGAGTTGCCAAACAAACATCGTGAAACGGTTTTCTTCTCAGAAGTTATTTGCAATGAAAAATTTGCGCAATCAAAATCAAATTTAGCCATGGCAATTGGTAGCGATATTTCAGGCGAACCTGTGATTGCCGATTTAGCCAAAATGCCACATTTGTTGGTAGCTGGTACTACAGGCTCAGGTAAATCAGTCGCCGTTAATACTATGATCGTCAGTATCTTGTATAAGTCTTCACCAGAAGATGTTCGCATGATCATGATTGACCCGAAACAAGTTGAATTGTCGGTATATGATGGTATTCCGCATTTGCTTTCTGAGGTCGTAACTGACATGAAAGAAGCGGCTAATGCCTTACGCTGGTGTGTCGGTGAAATGGAACGTCGCTATCAATTAATGTCGAAATTAGGCGTGCGTAATTTAAAGGGTTATAACGAAAAGGTGCTAAAAGCCATTGCCGATGGTGAGCCGATGATCGACCCGTTATGGCAGCCAAGTGACGCCTTTACGCAAACACCTCCAACCTTAGAGAAACTTCCAGCGATAGTCATTATTGTTGATGAGTTTGCCGACATGATGATGATTGTTGGTAAAAAGGTTGAAGAACTTATAGCTCGAATCGCCCAAAAAGCTCGTGCCGCTGGTATTCACTTAATATTAGCGACACAGCGACCTTCAGCAGATGTTATCACAGGCTTAATTAAAGCAAACATTCCAACACGTATGGCGTTGCGGGTGCAATCACGTATTGAATCACGCATTATTCTTGACCAACAAGGCGCAGAGCAATTACTTGGTATGGGTGACATGTTCTATTTACCGCCAGGTGAAGCCGTACCTATTCGTGTGCACGGCGCGTTTGTCGATGATCACGAAGTACATGCGGTTGTCAGTGATTGGAAGTCTCGCGCTGAGCCTAATTATATTGAAGAAATATTATCAGGTGACACCGAACAAGAAATTTTATTACCAGGTGAACAAGCTGAGGGCAGCAGTGAAGAAGAGCTAGACACATTATATGACGAAGCTTTAGGCTTTATTACCGAAACACGCCGAGTGTCCATTTCTAGTATTCAACGTAAGTTTAGAATTGGTTACAACCGCTCTGCGCGTATTGTTGAACAAATGGAATTACAAGGTGTCGTAAGTAGACCGGGTAATAATGGTGCTCGCGAAGTATTAGCACCACCACCAATTAAGGAACATTAAAATGCATTTGATAAAAAGTGGTGTTGCCGTGGCAATACTATTTAATGCGGTATTATCAACCTCAAGCTTGGCAACAAACAACCCTGTTGAAAGCGTTACAACCAATGCTATTGCAGCGGTAGAGCAGCAAAGTAAAGTTGATTTAATGGCCAAGCTAGCAAAAATAGACTTCTTTTCGGCGGAGTTTAGCCAAAAAATATTTGATGAAAATGGCACCGAATTACAACAAGGTAGTGGCCAATTGTCAGTCAGTAAACCTAATTTGGTGAACTGGGAAACTAAGTTACCTGATGAGTCTTTAATTGTTTCTGACGGCAGCAACTTATGGTTCTATGACCCATTTGTTGAACAAGTTAGCGTTTATACCCTAGAAAACGCAATTGCCAATACCCCTATTTTGTTGATCACCAATAACGACCCAAAACTTTGGCAAGATTATAATGTTAGCCAATTGGCTGATAATCGCTATTTGATACAAGCAAGTAATGAAAATTCTCGTGTTAAGTCTTTAGAATTAGCGTTCGAAACTGACAATAACTCAGAGAAACTTATTGCCTTTAATATTCTCGATGCCACGGGGCAGTTAAGTGTTATTTCATTGTCGGCGCATAATAATAAGCCTAACAGCGCTTTATTTAGCTTTTCCGTTCCTGAAGGTGTTTATTTAGATGACCAACGTTAATGGCTCGCTAGATTTAGCATTTGCCGAAAACGACACCTTTAAACCTTTGGCCGCGAAAATGCGGCCAAAATCATTAGAGGAATACGAGGGACAGGAGCATATTCTTAGCGAAGGTATGCCACTACCAACGTCAATTAAGCAAGGTAAAGTACATTCCATCATTTTCTGGGGCCCACCAGGCACCGGTAAAACAACTATTGCTGAAATCATTGCTAATCATGCCAATGCCGATATCGAACGCGTGTCAGCGGTAACCTCAGGCATTAAAGAAATTCGTCAAGCCATTGAAAATGCTAAGAGTAGAGCTATTCACCAGCAACGCCGCACGGTATTGTTTGTTGATGAAGTACATCGTTTTAACAAGAGCCAACAAGATGCTTTTCTTCCGCATATTGAAGACGGCACCATTATTTTCATTGGCGCGACAACCGAAAACCCCGCCTTTGAACTTAACCAAGCGATTTTGTCGCGAGCGCGGGTTTACACTTTAAAAAAACTCAGTGAAGACAACCTAAGTAATGTCTTAGCAAGGGCGCTCAATTATCAAAAAGAAAGTAGTCAAGTTGATATTGATATTTCAGCTGAAACTAAAAAGCAATTAATCGCACTCGCTAATGGTGACGCTAGGCGTTTACTAAACTTACTGGAAAATTGTTTAGAAATTTCACCTGTCAACGACAACAAGCAAACGTTAACCAAAGAGCAGTTAATTCAAGTCGCGGGTAACAAAATAGCGTTATATGATAAAGGTGGTGATGCCTTTTACGATCTAATTAGCGCTTTTCATAAATCGGTACGAGGCTCAAATGCTGATGCGGCTTTATATTGGTATGCAAGAATATTAACCGGTGGTGGCGATGCCTTGTACGTTGCACGTCGGTTATTAGCTATTGCCAGTGAAGATATCGGCAATGCTGATCCAAGAGCGATGCAATTAGCCATTAATGCTTGGGATACTTTTCAACGCGTTGGCCCTGCTGAAGGGGAGCGAGCTATAGCTCAAGCTACAGTTTATATGGCGCTTGCGCCAAAAAGTAATGCCGTATATAGCGCATTTAGCCAAGCAAAGGCTCTAGCTAAAGCCACCAGTGATTTAGATGTACCAATACATTTGAAAAATTCTACCAGTGCAATTACCAAAGAGCTTGGTCATGGTAGCGAGTATCGCTACGCACATGACGAAGTAGGGGCTTTTGCCGCAGGTGAAAACTATTTTCCTGAAGATATTGCTAATACCGTGCTATATCAGCCAACAGACCGTGGTTTAGAAAAACAATTACGCGAGAAGTTAAATTATTTGAATCAGTTAGACCAACAAAGTAGCCAACGTCGATATGACTAATCCCATCAGTAACTTTACCTTGTATCTATTAATTGCTATAGGCGGGGCCAGTGGTGCTAGCTTGCGCTTTTATTTTTCACAATTAATTTTAAATTGGCTCGGAAAAGGTTTCCCTTTTGCGACGTTGGCGGTTAATATTTCCGGCTCCCTGATCATGGGGGCACTTTATGGGTTAATTGAACAAGGTATTATTGAAGTTGGTGTTTACCGTACACTAATTGGTATTGGCTTTTTAGGCGCATTTACCACTTTTTCAACTTTCTCATTAGACACCTTGTTGTTAATTCAGCAAGGCGATGTAATAAAAGCGTCAGTAAATATTTTACTAAATGTCAGCTTATGTATATTCGCAGCGGCATTAGGAATGTTTATTGTATCTATTTTTAATAAGTAAATAACAAAGAAAACACGTGACATATCATGCTTGATCCAAAACTACTTAGAACAGACATAGAAAACACAGCAGCTGAACTTGCCAAAATAGGCTACACGTTAGATACCGCTCAATTAGTTGAGTTGGAAGAACAACGTAAAGCTATTCAAATGAAAACGCAAGATTTACAAAATCAGCGTAATACTCGCTCTAAGTCGATAGGACAAGCTAAAGCGCGTGGTGAAGACATTCAACCTTTACTTGCCGAAGTAAGCCAATTAGGTGATGAATTAGAAGCAGCGAAAGAAGTGCAAAGTGAAATTCTTGCAAAAATTGATAATATCGCTTCAGCTATCCCGAATTTGGTTCATGAATCAGTGCCAGTGGGTGCTAGCGAAGACGACAACGTTGAAATTAAACGTTGGGGTACGCCACGTGAATTTGATTTTGAAGTAAAAGATCACGTTGATGTTGCTGGTGCACTTGATAAAGGTCTTGATTTTGAAAGTGGCGCTAAGCTTGCTGGTACGCGTTTTGCGGTAATGCGTGGCCAAATCGCTAAACTTCATCGTGCACTTGCGCAATTTATGCTTGACGTACACAGTGAAGAGCACGGCTACCAAGAAATGTACGTGCCTTACTTAGTGAATCAAGATTCATTATACGGCACAGGCCAACTACCGAAGTTTGGTGAAGATTTATTCCATACGGACCTAAACAGTAAAAAATTCTCATTGATCCCAACAGCAGAAGTACCATTAACCAATTTAGTGCGTGACGAAATTGTTGAAGAGCAAGAACTGCCGATTAAGATGTGCGCACACACGCCATGTTTTCGTAGTGAAGCCGGCTCATACGGTCGTGATATTCGCGGATTAATTCGCCAACATCAATTTGATAAAGTTGAAATGGTGCAAATCGTTAAGCCAGAAGACTCTTTCAATGCCTTAGAAGAATTAACCGGTCATGCTGAAAAAATTCTTGAGAAATTAGAATTACCGTATCGTACCGTTGTACTTTGTACTGGTGATATTGGCTTTAGTGCCACAAAAACTTTCGATATTGAAGTATGGTTGCCAGCACAAAATACTTACCGTGAAATCTCATCATGTTCTAACATGGGTGACTTCCAAGCGCGTAGAATGCAAGCAAGATTTCGCAATAGTGAAACCAACAAACCAGAACTTGTTCATACCTTAAACGGCTCAGGTTTAGCAGTAGGGCGCACACTTGTTGCGGTATTAGAAAACTACCAACAAGCCGACGGCAGCATTAATGTACCTACAGTGTTACAACCATACATGAAAGGTTGTACTAACATCAACTAATCTGTTTAGCGTTAATTCGATATAAAAATCCAATACCTAGGTATTGGATTTTTTTGGTCTTCAATATTTTCATCTTTTTCAATGCTTTCTACTATTAGATTGATTTGTTAAGCTCCGTTCTTTTTAGTAGTCACTGCATCTCAACATAAAAGGAAGGGAAATGTCGGGTCAATATCCAAGTAAGATTAAAGAATTACCAGTCTTTGATGGTCGATTCGATGCCTATAAGCTATCGGCAAATGGTAGCGATGTATTATTCGCTTCTTATCCGGCCGGTACTGAAATACCAAAACATAGTCACGACACTGATAATCATGGCGTAATCACCCGGGGCGAATTAATTTTAACCATGCAAGGTTGCACTCAAAGAATTAAAATGGGACAGTGGTACCATGTTCCCGCGAATGTTGAGCACAGTGCTCGCTTTGAACAAGAAACTGATGAAATAGAGTTTTGGTTCCATCAAAAAACGAAAGAGTAAGCTCTTTGGTTAGTATTTTACATTGCCACATCATATGACGTTTAAAACAAAAAGCGCTAAACATGCCTTGGGTATTTTCTTACTCTGGGCTGTTAGCTATCAAATTATTTGGCATATAACCTTTCTGTATATCTTTCATTATCAATACGCTGTTACACATGCTAATAAGATAGTCTTTATTAAATTGTTGGGGGAGGCGCTGTTATATGCTATTTTTAGCGTACGTTTCGCCAACTTAAAAGCACAAGTGAGTAACGTGTCTAAATGGCTGCTAGTTAGCTTAACGCTTTTATTGTTGGTATTAACTTTTTATGCAAGTATTGAAACGCTATAGAAATGTTTTAAACAAGGAATATCTATGAATTCAACGGTTTTTTGTCGTTATTGCGGCGATCATATCAGCGATAGTGCAAGTGAATGTGAGCATTGTGGATCAGAGCAGCATTTACCGAGTGCCTTTGGTGGTGTTGCTAGTAAGAACGCACAAGGTGTTTTTGCCTTTATTTATTGTTTGCTGTTAGGGGTGTTTGGCGTACACCGATTTGTTTATGGCCGCAAACGCAGTGGCTTCTTTATGTTATTCACATTAGGTGGTGTTGGTATTTGGTGGTTAGCTGACTTAATTACAATACTGGCTGGGCGTTTCGAAGATGCTAACGGTAACATTTTAAGCCCCATTTTTTAGTTAAATAAATTAATAAAAATAATTATTGAATAAGGATAAGTAATGAAAAAATTATCGCTAGTAGTAATGTCTATTGTATTGCTAAGTGCATGCGCTCCAGAAATTGGTAGCGAAGAATGGTGCACTCAGTTAAAAGAAAAGCCAAAAGGTGACTGGACAGCAACCGAAGCAAAAGACTTCACCAAACATTGTATTTTTTAATATTTAGGATGTTGTAGTCTAACAAACTATTGCCAGCAATATTTTCAATAAAGTCTCTGTAAACCGATAACCTCAACTAGGTATATTGGTTTTTATCGCAATTTTGACTCAATTAGCAATGCTGTGTTGGAAGTAGAACATCGCTTTGACAGCTTTTAAATACTTTAATCAATAAGCAAACAGGTATTAGCGTTGTTAACAAGCATTTCAAAATTGTTTAAGTATAATAACGCTTTGTATTTGTTGTTTATGGTTGGAATTTATTATGTACCCGTTAAGTTATACTGAACCTGTCTTTAGACCACCGAGTGAGTGGAAAAGTCTTATCTTGCAGGTAACCAACGGCTGTTCGTGGAATAAATGTACTTTTTGCGATATGTACACCAGTGAAAGTAAAAAATTCAAACCTAAAAAACCTGAACAAATCGAGCAAGAGTTAATTGCTATCGTACATTCTAATTTACCGGTAGGGCGAGTATTTCTAGCGGATGGTGATGCCATGATGCTACCCTTCAAGCGATTAAAAGAAATATTACTATTAATAAAGCAATATTTGCCGCAAGTCACCCGTGTATCAAGCTATTGTTTACCAAGAAATTTGACTAATAAAACTGTTGAACAATTAAGCGAACTGCGTGCTTTAGGTTTATCGCTGTTGTATGTGGGTTGCGAAAGTGGCGACGATGAAGTACTGGCTTTGATTGAAAAAGGTGAAAATTTTCAAAGTTCATTGACAGCGCTAAGTAAAATAAAGCAAGCAGGCATGAAGTCATCTGTCATGATTTTAAATGGCTTAGGAGGCCCTGAGTTATCAAAGCAGCATGCGGTAAATTCTGCGAAATTAATGAATGCGGCGCAGCCTGATTTCCTTTCTACATTGGTGGTTTCGTTTCCATTAGGAGAAGAGCGTTTTGCCAAAAACTTTGATGGACGTTTTCGTCAATTAAATCAACAAGAACTATTTAAAGAAATGTCGACGCTATTGCAGGCGCTAGAATTAGATAAAACCATCTTCCGTTCGGATCATGCCTCCAATTATTTGGTACTTAAAGGGGTGTTAGGTAAAGACAAACAGCAGCTACTCGATAAAGTGAATATGGCTATTACCCAACCTCTGCAAATACCGCTGAGGCAAGAGTGGCAGCGAGGCTTGTAGACTCTTTGTTTGATAGGCGCTTTAATTGGTATAAAGTGATTTTATGACGTGCTTTTTGGGCTAACGATATTGCCTATGTCTTTCTCTGATAATAGTAAAAAAACCACCGTAGAAAGTATTGCGGACGCGAATATCATACACATAACAATTATTTGATAACGAGCGGCAATTAATGGTGAAACGCCTGACAGTATTTGCCCTGTCATCATCCCAGGTAAAGACACTAAGCCAACGGCAAATAACGAGTTAATGACCGGAATAGTCGCTGCGTTTAGTGCATGGTTGCGTGCTTGACGATACGGTACGGCATTTGATAATTCTGCGAATATACGTTCGGCAGATAAACTGACGCTATTCATCGCATTGGCAAAAATCATCCCCGCTAACGGAATAATAATTTGTGCCTGATACCAAGGAGTTACGCCTAGCGCACCCTGGCTAATCACAAATAAGGTAAAGCCTCCACCAAGTAAAATAGCACTAAAGCCATGTTTTAATAATATGGCGCGATTATTTCCTAATGTGCGTAATGCAATCCAACTTGAAATACTTACCATAGCAAGCAATATTGCGCTAATAAGCCAAGCATTGTCAGAATAGAAAATATAGCTCAGCACATAACCTATCAATAAAAGTTGTACTAACATTCGAGCCAGAGCGTAGCTTGCTTGTTTGACGTTTAATGACCATACATAAATGAAGAATAGGGCAATAGCTACTGGAATAAAGGCGATGGCAAGATCAAACAGGCTAATAATTTTTAGGCTAGACGTCATTGATATTCTCTTTGGGTAGCTAGTTTGCATTTGTTTACTAGGGCGAGTGTGGCCACTATTTAGTGATTATTTCTTATTTTTTCATTTGGGTATAGCAAATTTTTTCTGACTTTGTGATTAACTAGCGCAAGCTTCTATTTTGCGTTTTGCTCATCATTTTGGCTAAACAATTCTTGGCAATCATTGGCTTCTTGGCAATCTATACGTTCGTTTATACTCGGATCATGTACTGGAACCTCATCGGCATAAACACCTTTACTGCGCCATTTTCCCGTTTTCCAGCGCTTCAAAGCGATAAAGCCACGAATACATTCATCTAAACTTGTTGCTAGCCATATTCCAACTAATCCGTAGGCAAAATGAAGCCCTAAAAGCCAGGCTAATGGTAGGGCAATAAACCACATAATAATAAAGCCGACCGTAGAGACATATTTTGCATCACCTGAAGCTCGTAATGAGGCGCCAACAATAAGATTAAAACTGCGGCCAAATTCGCCAAGAATAGCAATAAATAGGATCATTCTTCCTAACGCCCAAATATCGGTGTTTTCGGTAAAAATGGCGAAGAGTTGATCGGAAATGGCTAGCATAGTGAAAACAAAAAACATTGCACCGATAACCCCAAGCTTGATGCCTGACATCAATTGTTTATGTGCGTCGTCAAATCGCTTGGCACCAATATAATGTGCTACTTTAATTTGTACGCCGGAGCTAATGGCAAAACCGTATAAAATGGCAGTGAACAGTAAGTTAAAACTGTAGATACGGGTTGCTAACGCTAATTCTCCCATGGTAACTATCATGGCGGTCATTAGTATTTGCGTGAACTGCCATGACATGGGTTCTAAAACTGAAGGCATTGCAATTTTTAATATCGGTGAGCTATCTTTTTTAAATCGTGTCCAATTGGTCGGCAATGCGATTTTAATTTTTAAATGTTTGACGATAATAACCAATGTAAAACATAAGCTTACTAACCAGGCGGTGACAGAGGCATAAGCAACGCCTTGTAACCCTAAAGCTGGGAAACCAAATTTGCCATCAATTAGCAAATAGTTGAATACGATGTTAATTATGGTCATTACTGCGGTAGACCACATATTCCAATGAGTTTTACCTTGCGATGTTAAAACGGCAGCGGCAGCGAAGCGAATAGCAAGTATCCAAGTGCCCATGCCAATGGTGCTTAAATATATTTGTGCCATAGCAGCCATATCATCGGTCAAACCCAACCATTGAGAAAACATAGGCGCAAAAAGCATCATCATTGCCGTTAAAGCAATACCTGTAAATAATAGAATCGCAAATAGCACACCATAAGTTGTTGCAAGCTTGCTATAGTCTCCAGCACCAATACGTTGAGAGGCAACGCTACTACCGCCTTGATGAAGAGTAGAGTAGAGAGCAAAGGCAATCCCTAAAATTGGTAAAATGGCGCCAACAGAGGCTGCTGCAGAGTCAGATATGCGACTTAGAAACCAAGCATCAGTTACATTGATCATAAAAATAAAAAATAGATCGATAAAAATTGGCCACGTTAAACTGAAAAGACTTCGGTCGGCGACGCTAGGTTTGGTTTTTGTCACAAAAATTCCTAAGAAAATGATTGAACGTTAGTATAACAGGTCAATATTATTTTGGTGTTACATACGTTTGTTGCAAAATATTGCTAATTAATAGTGCAAGCTGCTGAGCTAAAAAGAACTAAATAAGTGCGAGATTGATGTATTAATCGGCAGTTAGTCAGGAAAATGAAATAAATTGCCTAAATTGCGAAATTAGCACTTTACAAAGTAACGCACAGTATTTAATATTCGCCTCGTTCTGAAGCAGCAATGCTTTTTAACTTCAGGTGAGATGGCTGAGTGGTCGAAAGCACCGGTCTTGAAAACCGGCAAGGGTTTGTAGCCCTTCTAGAGTTCAAATCTCTATCTCACCGCCACATTAAGAAAAGCCCGTTATATCGAAAGATATAACGGGCTTTTTGCTATTTGCAGTATAGAAAAAATTTTTTTTTAGCACAAAGCCTATTTGTAGAGTTTAAATATCTATCTCATCGCCATATTCTAAGAAACCGCAATTTTAACGAGTTGCGGTTTTTTCGTTTGTTGTTTGATAAAAAAAGGGGGGTCTTTCCCATGTAATTATTCAGATTCAATTAAAAGGGATAAGTGCAGCATTGTATTGGACTACAATAGTTAACTAATAGTGGTTCTGATAATTGCAACGCAAATGATCTCCGTTATTTGCAATGGTGGATTAAGTTCAGCTTTAGTATTTACTTGTTATGGGAAATTTTTATTTTTTATAAAAATAAAAATAAAAATAAAAATTTCGATACTGTTTATATATACATAAAGGTGTGATTTTTCGCTTTTCTGTGGAAAGCGGGAATTATGCCCACTTTTTACAAAGAAAGGGCGCACAAATAAAATGTAAACTATTGAGGTTAAAAAGAAAGAACTGTATATTTGAATGAATAATTATACATTTTTAGGAAGAGACGCTTGGAGAAAGAGAGATTTTTTCCTTCTAATAAGCTGTTAGCTGTCTCAAAAGAGGTTGAGTATTATGAAATGGATGTCACTCTTATTAATGATTTTTATTTCAGGATCATCTTTAGGTGCTGAACAAAAGCTTCAAATTACTTCTGCTAATAAAGTGGCTGAAATTGATTTGGTTGATGGTGGGAAATTCAGTATTAATAGAGAAAATACTGTTTTCACTCTATCCATAAGTATGGCAATTGTTGAAGACGATATTATCCACATCATTTATGATTGCCAATTTGATGGGGAGCTTGGGCTTCGGATGGGTGAGTTAGCGGGACTTTCCTTCTCAACAAAAGAGAAAAAAAGCTACGCTTGTGGCAGTAAAATAGAAGACCTTTTTATTTTACAATTAGTTGATGGGTAAACGACAGCTAACAAGCCATTCAAACAGGACAAATAACAGTTGGCTATTTGCTCCTTCGTCGCTTATTTTAGCCAACTATCATTTGCCTCTTAATGGGGCGTTATATGCCAAGGAGTATGGTTCGAGCATGAAAGTCCAAATCAAAAATATATCTGGTCATCAAACAAGTAAGGTTTTCGCGTTAACATTTGCGATATTAATGATTCCGTTCAGTTTCATTTCGGTGTTTTTCTTTTTTATGGCTCCAGATTTAAAAACAGAAAGTGGTGAAACGGTGACTAACTTTCCATTTCTATTTTTTGCTTTAGCTCCTTTATTTTATGGTGTTATGTTTTACTTCATGCAAAGGGTGTTCTGCTGGGCATATAACCTGGTTGCTAAAAAAGTTGGTGGCTTTGAATTTGAAACCAATGAATAATTGGCATATAACAAGCCATTCAAAAGGACTAAAAACAGCGGGCTTTTTCGCTTCGCTCAAGTTTAGCCCACAATTTTTAGCCTCTTAATGTGGCGTTAGAGGTATTCATGAGTTCAGATAAAACAGATAGAGCAGGTGTTGAAATAGACCAATCCGAAAATGTATTTATCGGAAGTATTTCAGTTCCTGAAACTGTTAAACCGCTCAAAGTAACAAAAAGCAAAGACGTATCTATCGGCTCTGTTGTATCAAGATCAGCAGTAAAAATTAAACCCTTGGTTGCCGCTATAAAAAAGCCACGAGCCAACAATAACAAAGGCTTAAAGGTTATTGTTGGCACAATACTTACAGGGTTAATTATTGGCGTTCTTGTTCATGAGTACGGACTATTGCGCGGAAAAGCCAATGCAGAAAGTAGCCAATCGCAAGTCCAAGAACCAATAAAATCGAACCCCGAAAATTGATAATAATGTCGTACATAGTAAATACCTCTAACAAGTCATTCAAAAGGACTAAATACAGCGGGCTGTCGCTCCGCTCAGTTTAGCCCACTATATTTAGCCTCTTAATGAGGCGTTATATTTATAGGTGTATATGGATATCTCATTTTTGAAAATATTATTTCTTTTGTTAATTATTTGTTTAGGTGGCTGTAGCTCTAGATCAGATAGTAGACTTCCTGGTTGTAATCCAAGTAGCCCATTAGCTATTCTATGTTTAGGTTCGGTTATAGCTAAAGCTGTTGATAGTGATTCATCTCAAAAATGTTCAGCTAAACCTGAAGAACAAAAGCAATCTTGTGATGCACAAGTAGAGTCTTTAAAAAAGCACATTAGTGAAGCCAGTAAAAAATAAATACAACAATCTGTTGAAGTGGGACAAATAACAGTAGGCTCTATTTGCTCGTGCCTCTCTTATTTTGGATGCTTGTTGAGTCACTACAAGATAAAGCGGGGCCCGAAGTATAGTTGCTCGTTAGCTTGCTAATCTCATTTGGTCGCTAGTTACTTAAATCAATATGCACTTTCACAAATATTTTCCGCATTTTAACGAACGAAAAAATAATTAATCAGGTCTTAGTAACTATCAGTTTCGTTTTTAGGAAGTATTTCATTTTGTTGCGCAGTATTTTAATACAACTCATTGTTTTTTTATTTATTTTTAATGCCGTTGCCATGTTGCGCGAAACTAGCATGTTGTCGTCAAGTGACGATATTGTTCCTGTATCGCACCAATTGAAAACCATTATGGATAAAGATATTGAGCTGCACGCTAATGGCAAAAAAACCATTGTTTATTTTTTTGCGCCTTGGTGCCAAGTGTGTAATTTAAGTATTGATAATTTACAAAATGTTTATCAAAAAACACCAAACTTAGAAGTTATCGCCGTTGCGTTAGATTTCGTTGATGTGGAACAAGTGAAAAAATTTACCATGAATCATCAATTAACTTTTCCTGTGGCATTAGGAAATGAAGCGGTAAAAAGTGATTATAAAGTCATGGGTTACCCAAGTTATTATGTTTTAGATGAAGAAAATACGATCATTGCGCGTTCTCTTGGCTATTCTTCGGAGATTGGCTTGTATTTAAGGAGTTTTTAGACTTCTGATCTAATGCGCGTTTGTGTACACTAAGGCTATCAAAATAATAGTGAGCAGAAGACCTTATGCAAATTTCAGCAAATTTTGACTCAGGTAATATTGAAGTCATTTCAGCGCAAAGCCCTACAGATATTCAACTAGCAATAAAAAAAGATCGTCAATCAGAATTTTACCAGTGGTTCCATTTTAAACTTCACAATACTGAACATACCGAACATGTTATGCAGTTAAACAATGCAGGCAAGTCAGCGTATGTTGAAGGTTGGAAAAATTATCAAGCGGTTGCTTCTTATGATCGCCAACATTGGTTCCGCGTACCAACAGAATTTGATGGTGAAAACTTAACCATTACTTTCACGCCAGAGTACGACTCAACCTATTTCGCATATTTTACTCCGTACAGTTACGAACGCCACCAAGACCTTATTCACGGCGCGCAATTAGATATTGATTGCCAATTACAAGTTTTGGGTCAAACACTTGATGGTCGTGATATGTCGGTATTAAAAGTGGGAGAAGAGGGCGAAGGTAAAAAAGTTATTTGGTTAACCGCCCGTCAACATCCAGGTGAAACCATGGCTGAATGGTTTATGGAAGGTTTTATTGATCGTTTATTAGATGAAGACGATGGCGTCGCTCGTTCATTGCTTAACAACGCGGTCTTTTATCTCGTACCGAATATGAACCCAGATGGTTCAGCGCGCGGACATCTTCGCACCAATGCTAATGGTGTGAACTTGAATCGCGAGTGGCAAAACCCTTCAATGGAAAATAGCCCAGAAGTTTATCTTGTCAGAGAAAAAATGTTGGCAACTGGTGTTGATATGCACCTAGATATTCATGGTGATGAAGCGTTACCATTTAACTTTGTTGCCGGTTGTGAAGGTATTCCTTCATACGATGAGCGTCATAAAGATCTAGAAGAGAAGTTTAAAAATGTTCTGCTTGCTATTACGCCTGAATTTCAAGATGACAAAGGTTACGATAAAGATGAGCCAGGCCAAGCAAACTTGACGGTTTGTTCAAACTGGGTTGGTGAGCAATTTAAATGTTTAGCCTATACCGTTGAAATGCCATTTAAAGATAATGATTTATTACCTGATTACAGTGTTGGTTGGTCTGATGAACGCAGTAGTTTGTTTGGTCGTGACTTCCTAACTGCTATTTATCATGTCGTTGACGATTTACGCTAGTTTGTCGTTTGACGTCGCAATATTTTACAACGCAAATTTTACTTTAAAAAAATAATAATTATTAGGAGTCTAGAGTGCAAGAAATTGTAAATACATTAAATGGCATAATTTGGAGTCCAGCATTGATTTATCTTTGCTTGGGCACAGGTTTGTTTTTCTCTGTGATCACACGTTTTGTGCAAGTTCGACATTTTCGTGAAATGTGGCGACTGTTGTTGTCAGGTAAAAGTTCTGCTCAAGGTATTTCGTCGTTTCAAGCATTAGCCGTTTCATTATCAGGCCGTGTTGGTACCGGGAATATTGCCGGTGTGGCTGCCGCTATTGGTTTTGGTGGTCCAGGTGCTGTTTTTTGGATGTGGGTTGTGGCATTTTTTGGTGCCGCAACCGCCTATATCGAATCAACCAACGCGCAAATATATAAAGAAGAGCAAGACGGTTTATACCGTGGTGGTCCAGCTTACTATATTGAAAAAGCTATGGGCCAAAAATGGTATGCATGGATATTTGCTATTGCCACTATTTTAGCGTGTGGTGCGTTATTGCCTACAGTGCAGTCAAATAGTATTGGTGAAGCAGTAACTATGGTTTTTGGTACCGGTGACATGATTGAAACTGCACTCGGTCCAATTGCAATGACTAAGCTATACACCGCGGTGTTTATTGTTTTGATTTTAGGTTTTATCATTTTTGGTGGTGTTAAGCGTATTGCTAACTTTACTCAAGTTGTTGTGCCATTTATGGCACTTGCCTATATTATTATTGCCTGTGTGATGATCTTCTTACATATCGACCGTTTACCCGACGTATTTATGTTGATAGTTACTGATGCATTTTCGCCTATGGCAGGTGTTGGTGCTGCGATTGGTTGGGGGGTTAAACGTGGAGTTTACTCTAACGAAGCAGGCCAAGGTACAGGACCACACGCCGCCGCCGCAGCGGAAGTTGCTCACCCGGCACAGCAAGGTTTAGTGCAAGCTTTTTCAGTGTACATTGATACCTTATTTGTTTGTACCGCTACTGCATTTATGATCTTAATTACTCAGTCATATAATGTGCAATTACAAGGTGATGCAAGTTTTATCGTGCAAAATATTGCCGGTGACATTGCCGCTAACAGCCCAGCTTATACGCAAATAGCAGTAGAAAGTATGCTAACGGGATTTGGTAAACCATTTATCGCAGTGGCATTGTTCTTCTTTGCTTTTACCACTATTTTGGCTTATTACTTTATCGCTGAAAATAATGTTTCATATATTAAGCGAACGTTTAATTTTCCAGCGTTAACGTTTTTATTGAAAGTGCTTATTATGACCGCAACTTTCTACGGAACCGTTAAAGCTGCAGATGTTGCTTGGGGTATGGGCGATGTTGGTGTTGGTATGATGGCTTGGTTGAATATCATTGGTATTATCATTATTTTCTTTATGGCAAAACCTGCGGTTAAGGCATTAAGAGACTATGAACGCCAACAAAAAGACGGCGTAGAACATTACACTTTCGACCCAAAAAAGCTTGAAATTAAAAACGCTAATTTCTGGGAAGACAGAATAGCGCAACAAAATAAAAAATAAATGTTATTTACGTTAAAAAAACGCCCGCAAGGGCGTTTTTTTTAGGTAAAATAAAGTATCGAAATAAAGGTGAATATATGGCTGTAATTAATTGTCCGGGTTGTAAGAAAAAAATTTCCGATAAAGCAAAAAACTGCACACACTGTCAGTTGGACTTAACGGCACTTGATGCCGAAAAAATTGCCCATCTAAAAAAAGTTAGCGCGGTAGAGAAATCGCAACAATTGATGACCCATTCATTTATTGCCATGTTATTATTTTGTGGTGGTTTTCTTTTCCTTTATTGGCAAAATGCTCAGCCAGGCACTTGGCAATATATTGTTTCAATCACCAGCGCCGTACTTGGTTTTATTTTATACATAGTCACACGTGTTCGGTTGATATTAGTTAAGCGAAGTCGTTAATCATTTTTCGAATATTTAATTTGTAGTTAAAGAGATTCCCATGGATATCATTCAGTTAGTTGACACTATGTCAGAAGAAATGTATTTGCGTTTAAAATGTGCCGCTGAAACCGGCAAGTGGCCTGAAGGTACGCCCGTAGATAAAGAACAGCAATTATCTGCCGTACAAATCACTATGGCCTACCAATCTAAACATCTAAATTCAGATCAAACACTATCAATCGGCCCGAAAGGCGAGATGATAATTAAAACCAAACGCGAACTACGTTCAGACTTTCCAGTAGCTAAAGATAGCAATGATATTGCTAGGTTCTCCGATTTATGATTTTTT
The DNA here is from genome assembly GCF_057553355.1 of Colwellia sp. SU-HH01172. NCBI lineage: Bacteria > Pseudomonadati > Pseudomonadota > Gammaproteobacteria > Alteromonadales > Colwelliaceae > Colwellia > Colwellia sp. SU-HH01172. Next base: position 207,867 of record NZ_BAAJMB010000002.1, read on the forward strand.
CCAAGTTTTTAAAAAAGAAATGGCAACATAAAGACAGTGTTGTTCGAGTAGAAGCGATAAATAGTAGCTTATCAGTTAACGAACCAGAGCAACGTGACATTATCGCTCAACTCGCAATGAGTGACGACAACGAAAATGTTAGACGCGCGGCCTTGATCAAGCTTGATAATTTCCAAACTTGGTTACAGCACAGCCAAGAAAACTCGATGGCAAAAGTAAAACAATATGCTCAGAAAAAAGTTGAAGCGATTTTAACCGATCAAGACACTATAAAAATTACCGAGCAAGATAAGTTAGCTTTTATAGCTCAGCATACGCAATACAGTTTATTTGAGAGTTGGCTAAAAATAGTAGAACAAACCAATTTGATCATTGCGTTATTTGAGAAACTTGCCAATAAACCGCAAGCAAATGAGCAAAAAGGCAATACAAGTTTAAAACCGCAATTATTAATTAATCTATTTAATCAAAAACAAAATGCGGATGTGCAGCAATATATTCTTGATAAGGTTCAAGATCTTGAGACCTTAGAGAAACTTAAGAAAAAAGCGGTTAATAGTGATATTAGCAAGCAAATTGACGATAAAATTTCAGCACTTGAGTTTGCTATTGAACAACCAATTATATTGGCTAAAAAAGTCAACTTAGTGTTAGCTAAATTACAAGCATTGAAAGATCAAAGCGATTATGGCGTTTATGTTGAGAAGCGAGCAAACCTTAGTGCGGAATGGCTAACGCTTTCTGAAGATTTTTCTTGTTTAGAAACGGCCATAAGTGACGGTTTCATTGATAAACAACAAGTTATCCTGGCTAATCTTACTAAACTTTTTGCTGAAAAAGCCGAACAATTTGCCCAAGCCGAGCTTGTTCGTCAGTTAGAAGCCGAAAAGCAACAATCAAGGCTTCATTTTGATAAAACCCTGAGCATTGTCGATCAAACCTTGACCACCAGTATTTTTGAAAATGAAGAAATTGATGAACAACAATACCAAACCGTTTTTGATAAATTAACCAGCGAAATTATCGCCTCATCGCTAAGTAATGAAGAGCAGAATGAATTCATTGCCAAAATTTGTCAGCAGCAACAGAAGTTACAACAGTTACCTGAAATTGCACAATCGGTTAGCGATGCAACTCATTTGATATCAAAAATTTCTCAATTGGCACTACCAAGTAATATTGAAGAAATGAATGAAAGATTGCCAATTTATCAAGAATGGTTAACAAGCTGGAAAAATGCTGAGCAGCAATCAGCAGGAACCTTGCCTGACTCTATTAAAAACGCGTCGAAAGAAATTCAAGCTAGTTGGCGAAAAGCATTAAAACCTTTGCAACAAGCACAGAAGCAAGAGTTTTCAACAACACAAAAGAAAATTAATGATGTTAAGCGCCTTATTGCGGCAGGTAAGTATAATGCTGCCTTTGGCGTTTTCAAAAAAGCTAAGACTTTGTTTGCTAAATTGTCAGAGCAGCAAATGCAACGACTGCAAAGAGAGTTTGATTCCGTCAATGAAAAAATTGCTGAATTGGCTGACTGGGAACACTATATCGCGACACCGAGAAAACAGCAGTTGTTAACTGATATAAAAGCGATTGTCGAAACGCCATTGGATAATCCGAATGAGCAAGCCGAAAAAGTTAAGCAATATCGCAAAACTTGGAATAGTTTAGGCCATGCGGATGATGAAGCAGAGCAAGAATTAAACTATCAGTTTAACCAGTTATGCGAAACGGCGTTTGCGCCATGTCGTTTATATTTTGCTGAACAAGAAAAACTACGCGAACAACATTTACTTGCTCGTCAAGGTTTATTGGCGCAAGCAAAAGCACTTGCGGAGAGCTTAGAAACGTCAAAGCAAGTAACTGAAAATACCGTCATTGATTTTAAAAACTTTGACAATCAACTGAATAAACTTATTAAACAATGGCAACATTCAGGGCAGGTTGATCGTAATATCTATCAAGATGTTAATAATCAATTTAACAATGCTCTACAGCCAGTTAAGTCTGCGATTAAAGATTTCCATCACGAAAATAAACAACTAAAACTTACGCTGATTAAAAAAGCTGAAAGTTTGTTACTTGAAGAAGATATTTACGCGGCGGTATCACAAGTTAAATTATTACAGGCTCAATGGCGTGACACCGGTTATGCCGGCAATAAAGTCGAAAACAAGTTGTGGCAAAGTTTTAGAAAAATTAACGATGAAATTTTTTCAAAACGTGAACAACAAAATGCCCTAGAAAAAGATGCGAGTAGTGCAAAATTGGCTGAGTTCGAAGCAGAATTTAAAGCACTTGAAAATGATTTTAACAATGCCGATGATGTTGCGGCCTTGCAACAGTTAGAAAAAGCGTTGCAGTCATTAAAACAAAATGTTCAACAACAAAAGCCTAAGATGGCCGGTTTAGAAAAGCAAATTGTCCAAAAAGAAAAACTAACAAGTGAAAAAATAGCTAAGTTGAAACTGGCTATCGAAAAACAGCAGTGGACTGATCTATTTACTATTATTGAAGAGAGTTTAGTGAAGGGTGTTAACTTTGCCTCGCATGAGAGTTTTTCACAGTTAAGCCAATCATGGCAGAAAAAATTACAAGAGCTCGACAATAAAGATAATCAAGTTAGCCGTGACGTGTTAACCATGGAGTTAGAAATATTGTCCGGCGTGCCTTCGCCAGAAGAATTGCAACAACAACGAATGAAGGTGCAAGTGAATTTGATGCAGGACCAAATGTCTTCAGGTAATGGGATTGATTTACCGGCAAAATTTAGTCAGTGGCTAATGCTAGGAAAACTGAATCAAGAAGATGTCAGTTTACTGCAACGAATAAAAACTATATTTGTCGATTAATTTTTATTTGGATAAACAAAAAGCCAGCAGTAAACATAATTTACTGCTGGCTTTTTACTTTCTGTGATTAAATAATTAAAGCTGGTTAACTAATTTAGCGTCAGTTCGCCGCGCAGGTTTTCCTGTAATAGCTGACAAATTTTTTCTTGAGAATAATTTTTACTCAATAAGTAATGTAATTTAGTTAGTGTCGCTTCCAATGTCATGTCATTACCACTGATCACGCCAATTTTACTTAATGCGTTACCGGTAGCGTAGCCTTCCATATTGACCGTGCCTTTAATACATTGGCTACAATTGACAATAACAATGCCTTGTTCATTCGCTTGTTTTAAGCAATCCAGTAAGGCTTTATCTTGTGGCGCATTGCCAACGCCGTAACTGCGAATAATTAACGCCTTCACCGGTTGTTTGATGATGTTGTTAATTAACTCAACTGAAATACCAGGGTACAAGTGCACAACTCCAATTGGTTGTGGGGTAATGTTGGCGAGTAATAAAGGCTCAGCGTTAGCTTGCGATATTTTACCTTGAACTAACTTTATATTAATGCCAGCTTCCAAAAGTGGTGCCATGTTTGGTGAGTCAAAGGCATTAAAGCCATCAGCATAGGCCTTGATGCTGCGATTCCCTCGAAACAGCTTGTTGTTAAAATATAAACCAACTTCTGCAATCGGGTAGTTCGCCGCGATATAAAGCGAATTTAATAAGTTCTCTTGGCCATCTGATCTTAGTTGGCTAAATGGAATTTGTGAACCTGTTACTATTACCGGCTTAGTTAAATTTTCCAACATAAACGACAGCGCTGAACTGGTATACGCCATGGTATCGGTACCATGTAATACCACAAAACCATCGTAGTCATCGTAATTTCTTTTGATGTCATCAGCGATCCTTTGCCAATCATCCGGTGACATATTCGACGAGTCAATTAATGGATGATATTCATTAATGGTAAATTCAGGCATTTCCTGACGATGAAAGTCAGGCATGTTCATTATCGCATCAGTCAAATGTTGCTTTTGTGGAATATAGCCGTTTGCACTGGGTTTCATACCAATGGTGCCGCCTGTATAGGCGATATAAATGCGTTTTCTCATCGCTAAAATCTTATGGTAAATTGTTTGAACTCATAGCTAAACCATAGCTAAGTTAAGGTTTAGATGAGGAAAATTGAATTGTAACACAAACCTGTGAAGAACTTGCTAACGAAAATAGTGGTCAAACTAAACAAGTTATCTGTAAACGAGTCAAAATTATAGGCAATAAAAAGCCCCGAATTATCGAGGCTTAATAAACTAACTAATTAGCTCTTACTCAATTTCACAAGCTAAACAAAATGAATAAATGCCTTGAGGATCATTCAACTCTGCAAATTGTTGTAATTCAGCTGTCAACTTAGTGATAATTTTGCTTAGGCTGTTTTCTTGGTAGACGTCAGTTTCATTACTTGCCAATAATGCTGACGCTTGACCTATCAAGTTTTGGAGGAACTGTGCTCGGTTGCTTTTTTCTTTTTCTATTAACTGTGTTTCAAAATCGGTTAAATTCGCTAACGCTGCTGCGGCATTGATTGCGTCTTGTAAATTGCCTAACTCATCAACTAAACCAAGTTGTTGTGCTTTTTTGCCAGACCAAACTCGACCCTGAGCAATAGCATCAACCTGTGCAGTATTCATATTTCTATGTTCTGCGACTAATTCAATGAAGTCTTGGTAGCCGCGCTCAATATTAAGTTGCACAATATTTGCCATACCTGGTGTTAATTCACGAGTTAAACCAAAGCCGGCAATATCAGTGGTGCCAACACCATCGGTGTGTATACCGAGTTTGCTTAAGGTATTCTCAAAGGTCATGAAAAAGCCAAAGATACCGATAGAGCCGGTGATAGTGGTGGGAGCGGCATAGATTTTATCGGCAGGGGCTGAGATCCAATAGCCACCTGATGCGGCATAAGTACCCATTGAGGCAACAACGGGTTTACCCGATTTTTTCAACAGTTCAACTTCTTGACGGATAACTTCTGAAGCATAAGCGCTGCCACCGGGGCTATCAACTCGTAATACCACTGCTTTAACGTTTTTATCTTCTCTAGCTTCTCGTAAAAGGGCAGCTGTGCTTCTTCCACCAATTAACCCTGGCTTTTGATTACCATCTAAAATAGTGCCTTTGGCGACAATAACGGCTACTTTTTCATTGCTAAAATGATCAGCTGTCATTGTTGGTGTGATCGCGTTTAAGTAGTCGTCAAAAGTAACTCTTTTATAGCTATCATCACTATCGCTACCAACAATTTCAATTAAATCACTATTTATTTGGTTACGAGTTTTTAGTTCATCAACCCATTTATTTTGTAATGCGTACTCTGCAATATTGCCATTAGCTGCTTTTAATTTACTAACTAAAACATCAACATCTTCATCAAAATTGCTGATCTCGAAATGACGTTGTTGGGCGACATCACTTTTGTATTGTCGCCAAAGATCATTTAGCCATAATTGATTAGCTTCTTTTGCGGCATCTGACATGTCATCACGCATATAAGGCTCAACCGCTGATTTATAAGTGCCTACGCGAAAGACATGTTGGCTAATAGACAGTTTTTCTAATGCAGATTTAAAGTACAACTGATAACGACCATAGCCGTCCAATAACATCCAACCTTTTGGGTTTAACCAAACTTCATCGGCATAACTTGCTAAGTAATATTGGTTTTGGCTATATTGCTCGCCAACAGCAATAACTTGTTTACCGCTATTTTTAAATTCTACTAACGCCTGAGCAATATCGCCAAGCTTAGTGATACCTGAGCCGCGCATATTTTTTAAATCTAGTACTAACATTGCGATGCGTTCATCGGTTGTTGCATGCTCAATAACACGTAGAACATCTGATAGTAGAACTTCAGGTGCTTTCTCTGGTTGATCTAATGCTTGATTAACAAAAGCATCCATCGGATCTATTTCAAATTTTTGTTCAACAATATCACCGCGTAAATTCAACACTAATGCAGAGCCTTGCTTCACGTTTATATTTTCTTCATCGCTAGAAATCACAATAAAAAATACTAATAACACAGTGAAAAAGACTAAATTGACAATAATTTTCCGCGATGTATTCAGTAAACTGAATAAACCAAATATTATGCGGGTGAAAGTACCTCTATTTTCTTTCATACAGATTCATCGATAAGTTGTTTTATAGTTAGATAGCTATATGCTACTTAAAATTCCCTTGCTTAAGTAGTCGTAAATGTAAATATTTTTGTCGTTTTATAAAATGGATACTGATTTTAACTATTTATAGCATTCACTAGGGACTGTTGATCTTTGTTTATATTTTCAGCAATAGGTTATTTTTAATGTTAGCAAAGCAGAATGAACGATGTTTGGTTGTTCCAAATAAGTGAGATTCTAATGCTGCTAGCGTTAAAAATAGTCATTGCCCAAAGGGCTGAGTTTAAAATCGCCTTACTTTGCGTTGAAAATGACTGATTTAGATGACTAAATTGCATCATTTTCGCCTTAATTAAGGCAATTTTAATTCTCAGCTGAATTAATAAACAAAGATCAACAGCCCCTAGATACGCATGATGAAATAAAACAGTTTAGTTTACGTTCTATAGAATGTAATAGTGATGAATTTATTTAGCCAGTTGTTTTAAATAATTCACAAAAAACATCTTGCCATATGTGATTTTAATCACTAAAAAATGTTAATGTAGCGATGTTAAATAGACCGCTCACAACCAGTGTTAATTAAAGGAATAAAATTTTTTATGAATGTTCTAGAGTTTTTACATGCCCGTCAGTCGAATCCTCACTTGCAAGGAACAGCGCCAAATGAAAAAACAATAAATGATATTCTCCAGGCGGGTATGCGGGTTCCAGATCATGGTGGACTAGTACCTTGGCACTTTACTGTGGTAAAAGATGACGGGTTAACTAAATTAAGTAAAACATTTAAATCAGCAGTAATAAGTGATGGTGCTGAGCAAACAAAAATAGAAAAAGCGGCAAAAATGCCATTTCGCGCGCCGTTAATTATTGTTATCAGTACTAAATATCAACAGCACCCTAAAGTTCCTAAGCAAGAACAGCTGATCACTGCAGGTTGCGCCGTACATGCAATGCAAATGGCAGCAACAAGTTTAGGACTTGGCGCTATGTGGCGCACTGGGGAGATGAGTTATCATCCGTTAGTAAAAGAGCGTTTGAATATTGAACTTCATCAAGATATTGTCGGTTTCTTATATATCGGTAATAAAGCCAAAGAGCTACCGATCAAGCCAAGCAAGCCGTTAGAAGATTTTGTTAGCTATTTTTAATTGCTGTGCATTGCCGTTTAATCACAGCCATGTGCGCACAACATACCGTATAGCAGATAAATAAAAACCCTCAATTGAGGGTTTTTTTCAAACTCTAGTTCACCACAACACTAAAATGCCGCGTTGTTTGGTGTTCTTGGGAATGGGATCACGTCACGTACGTTTTGCATACCCGTAGCGTAAGCGACTAAACGTTCGAAACCTAAACCAAAACCTGAATGAGGTACGGTGCCGTAACGACGTAAATCACGATACCAGCTGTAATCTGCAGGATCTAAATTCATTTCAGCTAAACGTTTGTCTAATACATCTAACCGTTCTTCACGTTGACTACCACCAATGATCTCGCCGATGCCCGGTGCTAAAATGTCCATTGCTGCAACAGTTTTACCATCATCATTTAAGCGCATGTAGAAAGACTTAATATCTTTCGGGTAGTTTTGTAAAACGACTGGGCCGTTGAAGTGTTCTTCAGCTAAGTAACGTTCGTGCTCTGAGTTTAAATCTACGCCCCAAGCTACTTTATTTTCAAACTTCTTATCGCAGTTTTCTAATATAGTGATCGCGTCAGTGTAATCTAAACGCACAAAGTCGTTGTTGATCACTGAGTTCAAACGATCGACAACGGTTTTATCAACACGTTGTTGGAAAAAAGCCATATCATCAGCACGTTCTTCAAGTACCGCTTTGAAAACATATTTCAGCATTTCTTCTGCTAAGTCTGCCGCATCTGCAAGGTCAGCAAAAGCAATTTCCGGTTCAATCATCCAAAATTCAGCTAAGTGGCGAGTGGTATTTGAATTTTCAGCGCGGAAGGTTGGGCCAAAAGTATAAACTTTTGAAAGGGCACAACAATAGGTTTCTACATTCAACTGGCCTGAAACCGTTAAAAATGTTTCTTTGCCGAAAAAGTCTTGGTCGTAATCAACTTTGCCATGATCATTTAACGGTAAATTTTCCATATCAAGGGTACTAACCCGGAACATTTCACCGGCACCTTCACAGTCACTACCAGTAATTAATGGTGTGCTGATCCAAAAGTAACCTTTGCTATGAAGGAAACGATGTACTGCTTGTGCCAAGGTATTACGAACGCGAGTTACTGCGCCGCCAATATTGGTACGCGGGCGTAAATGTGCCTGCTCACGTAAAAACTCAATGCTATGACGCTTAGCAGCCATAGGGTAAGTATCAGGATCTTCGACTAAGCCTAGCACTTCAACGTGCTCTGCTTGTAGTTCAAATGATTGACCTTTACCTGGAGATTCAACCAAAATACCGGTTACTTTTACGGCAGCGCCAGTAGTCAGCTTTAAGACATCAGTCTGATAATTATCTAAATTATTCGGAGCAATTGCTTGAATAGCGTCAAAACATGAACCGTCATGTATTGCTAAAAATGAAATACCGGCTTTAGAATCACGACGTGTGCGGATCCAACCATGGATAGTAATTGATTCATTAACAGGATATTTTCCTGCCAAGATATCAGTAATTGCTATGACTGACATTTAAAAAACCTCTTTTCTGTCAAAATGTGCTCAAATTTTAAGGATTGATATGTTACCTTGCTTGTTAGGTTTAACAAGTAAAAGTTGATAAATCCGGTCTATATAAAAAGAAAAATTGAAAATTAGTGAAAAAAGGCTGTGTTAAGTATGAAGATACTGAAAAAAGAGCGAAGGAACGCGGCTGATATATGGACTTATGTTGTGAGAACGCTGGCAATTATTGGCTGGGGCTTATTTGTTTTTGCACTTATCGTTTCGTATTATGCTGCGCCAGAAGGCGATTATGGCATTTTACGTTATCACAATATCGAAATTAGAAAATTTTGGTTAACGCCACTAACGGGTTACCTTTATATCGTTTTATGGTTAAGTGCATTAAGTAGTTATTTTTGTTTGATTCTAGACAAATACCGCAGTCGACGTAAAAGCGATGGCACGCACTTTAATATTATATTATTGCTGGTTATTACCATCGCTTGGGTGAGTTTTATCTTAGTGCAAATATCGGAAGCAAATGTTAGCTAAATAGTGGTAAAACAATCATCTTCATCTAACACTACCGCGATTGCATTGACTAATTGCATTAAGTCTTCGGTTTGGCTGATAAATGGCGGCATAATGTATATTAGCTTGCCAAAAGGGCGGATCCATACGCCCATTTCAACAAAGCGCTTTTGGATTTTTGCTACATTAACGTTTTGTTTGGTTTCTACAACGCCAACCCCCCCTAATACTCTGGTGCTAGCAACGCGTTGATGTTGTTTTAATGGTAATAAATACCGTGTAAATAATTGCTCAATACCTTCAATTTGTTGCTGCCATTGATCCCGTTTTAAAATAGCGAGGCTGGCATTAGCAACAGCGCAAGCTAAAGGATTGCCCATAAAGGTTGGACCATGCATAAAGCAACCAGCTTCACCGTCACTTATTGTATTTGCGATTTCGTCCGTACATAAAGTCGCGGCTAGTGTCAAATAACCACCGGTTAGCGTTTTACCTAAACAAATAATATCAGGACTAATGTCAGCCCATTCACAGGCAAATAACTTACCAGTTCGCCCTAAACCGGTCGCAATTTCATCTGCGATCATTAACACATTGTATTGATCGCATAATGCTCGACAAGCTTTAAGATAAGCGGGGTGATAAAAACGCATACCGCCAGTTCCTTGAACAATAGGTTCAATAATGAAGGCTGCTATTTGTTGATGATGCTGTTCAAATAAAGTGGTTAATGCCTTTAACTCGGATGCATCCCACTTTTCATCAATGGTTGTTTGTGGTGCTGGCGCGAAAATATTTTTCATCAATACTGACTTAAATAACTGATGCATACCAGTAACGGGGTCACAAACAGACATGGCGGCAAAGGTATCACCATGGTAACCATTTTTAACCGTTAAAATCTTGTGTTTTTCTGGCTTGTTTTTGCTGTGCCAATATTGAATTGACATTTTTAATGCAACTTCAACGGCAACTGAGCCACTGTCACTTAAAAATACTTTATTTAGTCCGTCAGGCGTAATATCAATTAACGTTTTGGATAATTCAACTGCTGGCTGGTGGGTTAAACCACCAAACATTACATGGGAGAACTTCTCCGCCTGTTTAACTAATGCAGCATTAAGTTCAGGGTGGTTATAGCCATGTAAAACCGACCACCAAGAAGACATGCCATCGACAATTTTTTCGCCGCTAGCAAGTTGAATGTGTACACCGTCAGCAGACTCAACTAAATAAGATGGCAGTGGATTTGACATAGAAGTGTAAGGGTGCCAAACGTGATTTTTATCGAACTCAAGTAAATTAGTGTAAATATTGTTCATATGTAAAGGTTGGTGAGGTAAATTAGTTGACATCTAAGAGGTGATGCATAGACTACCCGTTAATATTATTAGATGCAATTTTCATAACGAGCAAAATACCATGACACAAACGACATTAAACCACAGCGAAATTCGTCACAATTGGCAGGCGCATGAGGTTAAAGCCTTATTTGATATGCCTTTTAATGACCTAATGTTTAAAGCGCAAGTTGTTCACCGTGAAAATTTTAATCCCAATGAAGTTCAAGTCAGCACGTTACTTTCTATTAAAACCGGTGCCTGCCCAGAAGATTGTAAGTACTGTTCACAAAGCTCACGTTATAAAACCGATATTGATAAAGAACGTTTAATGGAAGTTGAAAAAGTTCTTGAAGCAGCGAAAATAGCGAAAGATCAAGGTTCAACGCGCTTTTGTATGGGCGCTGGCTGGCGTAACCCAAAAGCCCGTGATATGCCACATGTTGTTGAAATGGTAAAAGGCGTTAAAGCCATGGGCTTAGAAACCTGTATGACATTGGGCATGTTGTCATCTGAGCAAGCCGATGAATTACAAGAAGCAGGTTTAGATTACTATAACCATAACCTAGACACGTCGCCTGAGCATTATAACCAAATTATTACCACACGAACTTATCAAGACCGATTAGATACCTTAACGAATGTTAGAAGCTCTGGCATGAAAGTGTGTAGTGGCGGTATCGTTGGCTTAGGTGAAGAAAGCAAAGACCGTGCGTCTTTGTTAGCGCAACTTGCTAATCTTTCACCGCAACCGGAAAGTGTACCAATTAACATGTTGGTAAAAATAGAAGGTACACCACTATCTGATGTTGCTGATTTAGATCATTTTGAGTTTATTCGTTGTATTGCCGTTGCACGAATAATGATGCCAAAAAGCCACGTGCGTTTATCTGCTGGACGAGATGCCATGAACGAACAAATGCAAGCTATGTGCTTCTTGGCAGGTGCAAACTCAATTTTCTACGGCTGTAAGTTATTAACAACCGGCAACCCAGAAGCCAATAAAGACATGATGTTATTTGATCGCCTTGGTATTAATACAGAAACTATTGCTAGTTCAGATGATGATGAACAACGTCTACAAACTGCGGTTGTTGATCAGCAAAATAGTGATCTTTTTTACAACGCGGTAAATTAGACTGCAATGGCGTTTGAGTTTATAACCGCCAATGTGCAGCAACAAAAAGAACGTGCTCGCTATCGAGCACGTCAATGTGTAGCGGAGCAAAATGGTCGTAACGTCACGATAGATGATAAAACATATTTAAATTTTTCATCCAATGATTATCTTGGCTTAAATCACCACAGCGAAATAAATAAGGCACTGCAAGAAGGTGCTGAACGATTTGGCACCTGTGCCAGTGGTTCAAGTTTAATTACCGGCTATTCATATGCGCATCAAGCTCTAGAGAATGATATCTGTGCGTGGCTTAATAAGCCTAAATGTTTATTATTTGCCAGTGGCTTTTCAGCCAATACCGCGATGATGCAAGCGTTAGGCGATAAAAGCAGTCACTTATATTTAGATAAACTGAGCCATGCTTCATTAATTGATGGCGCATTGACTAGTGACGCGAAAGTTAAACGTTTTTTACATAATGATACTGACCAGCTTGCACGTTTGTTAAATAGTCGTGTAAATAGGGCATCGCAAGAGCAAATAAATGAGAACAACAATATCATTGTTTCTGAAGGTGTTTTTAGTATGGATGGCGATCAAGCTAAGGTTGCTGAACTTGCAACACTTGCCCGCCAACATCAAGCATTACTCTATTTAGACGACGCACATAGTCTCGGCGTTGTCGGTGATGCCGGCCAAGGCAGTAGTGCACATGCAGATATTGATATTGTTATGGGCACTTTTGGTAAAGCATTAGCAACTAGCGGCGCTTTTGTTTCTTGCAATGAAACACTGGCGGACTATTTAGTTAACTTCTCTCGTCACTATATTTATTCAACGGCAATTTCGCCAGCACTTGCTTGGGCAACAAAAAAGAGTATTGAGTTGGTTCAACAAGATGCTTGGCGTCGTGAAAAAATTCAAGAGTTAAGTTGGTTGTTGTCTTCAAAACTCAGCAGCAAAGTAGCATTAATTGATAATGCGTCATCAATACATGCCATTGTTGTTGGTGATGAAACTTCAACCCTAGATGTTTGTCAAAAGCTACGGGTAAAAGGAATTTGGTTAACTGCAATACGCCCGCCAACAGTTCCTAACAATAGTTCAAGGTTACGTGTTACCATAACATCTAGCCATAAAGATAAAGATATCAATTACCTAGCTAATTGTATTAATGAGGTTATAGGTTAATGTCCGAATTAAATAATCGGTACAAAATAGCGAGGTCTTTTGGCTCGGCTAGCAGCTCTTATGATATATCGGCACGTTTACAACGCTATTGTGGTAAACATTTAATGCCATGGTTACCCAATAGGAATGATTTAACTGTTTTAGATTTAGGCTCGGGCACTGGATTTTTCACCGACCTTTTAGCAAGCCGATATCAGCAAGTTATTGGCTTAGATATCTCGACAAAAATGCTGCACTTTGCGAAAGAAAATCGTAATCCCAGCATTTATTGGCTTGAAGCTGATGCTTATAAAATACCGCTAAATGACAATAGTGTGGATTTCATTTATTCCAACTTAATGATCCAATGGTGTGATCCGCTTGATATTGTCCTTGATGAAGTCATGCGAGTATTAAAGCCTGGTGGTTTATTTGTTTTTAGTACCTTAGTTGATGGCACATTATTCGAACTTAAATCATCTTGGGCGCAAGTTGACGAAGATAAACACGTAATAGACTTTAAGCCAGAGAATGAAATACGTACCTTACTTAATGGCAGCGATCGCAAGTTATTAAACGCTAAAGAGCAAGATATTATTCTGGAATATGAAAATGTTTTACATTTAGCCCATGAGCTAAAAGGTTTAGGTGCTAGTCATGTTCCTAAAAAGCAAGGTAAAGGTTTAGCAGGCAAAGATAAATGGCAGAAAATGACGGTAAGTTATCAAGACTTTCAAGAGCCAAGTGGCATCTATCCAGCCACTTACAAGGTATTTTCTGGTTTAGTCGTAAAGTTAAGTGATTAGCATTAGGTAAAGTGAATTTTCGAGCATGTTAAAGTTATTTATTACCGCAACAGATACTGATGCGGGCAAAACCTATGTCGCACAAGCACTAGTTAATGCGCTTGTTGCAGAAAAAAATAAAGTCGCGGTTTATAAGCCTATATCTGCTGGCTGTGAAATGGTAAATGGCACATTAATTAATGAAGATGCCAAGTTGTTATTACAACAATCGAATTGCCAGCAACTGATTGAACAAGTTAACCCCATCGCTTTTGCTCCGGCAATTGCACCGCACATTGCGGCAGAAAAGGAACAGCGAGAAATAACTTTAGCGGATATTGAACAAGGCTATAATCAAATATCTAAGATCGAGCCTGATATTATTGTCTGTGAAGGAGCGGGTGGTTGGCGATTACCGTTAGGTAAAGGTAAGTTTCTCTCCAAATTTGTCCAAGCGACACAGCAACAGGTTATTTTGGTGGTTAATATGAAACTAGGCTGCTTAAATCATGCGGTTTTAACGTATCAGTCTATTATATCAGATGGTTTACAGTGCGCAGGCTGGGTAGCCAATTGTCAAGAAGATATGCCATATCTAGCAGAAAATATAGCTGAATTAACGACATTATTACCTATGCCTAAATTAGCGCAATTGGATTTTGAACCGGATATCAAAAAAGCAGCACTGAAAATAGATCTTTCACCATTTACAACACCACTTTAATAACTTTTTAGTCGATACCTTTCATCGCACTATAATAAATCGCTTAGGTTATCTTCAGTGCTCATGGTTGTTTTCGCTCCAGCTTTGAAAATATAGCCTGAATTTGTGCCGTTATCGCAAACTAAACGTAGCTGATTGTTTTTAAGATCTAATGCGGTTCCTTCTACAATCGCAACAATTGGCATTTCTGGGTTAAGCACCATAAATTCAGCTAGACGCTGAGCACGTGTTTCACCATTGTGGCCCGGCGGATTGTAATCGGTGTAATGTGGATTCAGTTGAAAATCAACCAAATTTAACGCGTTAAAGCTTTCTGGCTCGATAATAGGCATATCATTGGTTGTTCTAATGGACAATCCTGCAATGTTAGAACCTGCACTCCAACCTATATATGGCATAGCCGTCGCCACTTTACTTTGTATTGCCGATATTAAATTATGCTTATATAACTGATGTAATAAATGAAAAGTGTTGCCTCCACCGACAGCAATGGCTTTTGCATCATTTACTGCAGCGACAGGATCTGCATGCTGATGTATACCTGTAACTTTTACACCGATTGCATCCAAGGCATTTTGTACCATTTGAGTATATTCATCATAATTAACGGTCACACCAGCATAAGGGACAAATAATAATTCAGTAATACCGTTAAGCTTAGCTTTTATCATATTTAAAGCATGCTCTAAATATTTTGTATCACCAACCCGAGAGCTGCTAAGTAGTAGCAGGTTTGCATTTTTAATGGTCACATTCTTACCTTATGTAAATTTCGCTATAAGCAGTTATTTTACCTGAAATTAAATAAACGTTGCGAAATTATTTCGCAAGCTCAGCAATACATGCGCTAGCGATGAAACCCGATCGAGTACTGTATTGGGAAGATTTAGCTACCCGATCATCAATTTTTTTAATCAGTAGCTCAGGTAAGGTAACATTAATTTTATGACTTTTTCCCATGTAAGGGATGATATCAAACTCTAATACCGCCCAAATTGCATTGGCTGGATTTGATGTTTGCATATGCTCTTCAATTAATTTTGCTTGCGGAATTTGCTCTCCATACTCCACTAAGATACTTAAATGCGATGCCATCGCTTCATCGAGTTTCGATAATCCTTCGTCCATCGTTGATGCTTTTATCTGACAACCAGGTAAGTCGACAACAGAGAATGTGTAATTATTTTCATCATTATTTTTAGTCACCAATACTGGATATTTCATTATTTATCTCGTCAAATTATCACTTTAAGCATAGTAACTCCGACAACCCTCTGTTGTCAATCGATAACAACCCTTAGGGTTATTTGCCTCTCGGCAAGTGTAACCCTGATAACCCTTTATTTTCGCCTGAGTTAACCCTGGTAACTCTTCGTATTTAAGTTTGTAATCGTTTACTATCAGAATGGTCACTAATTTTATTTAAGTGTAAAAATGATGGTTTTTAACTTAGTTAGCTTTCGAACACTTTATTAAAGGCATTTAGTTATTTTAAGATTTTTGATTTTATGGGGTTTCTGGAGTTGTTTGATATGATTTTCAAGCTGAATGTTGCCGCTAAAACATTTAGTTTTAACGGCTTTAATATCAGCTTTTAGTTATGCGAAAGTTAAATTTTCTAGTGTGTTAATGTTTTTAGCTAAGTTCAAAGAATGAAATTTTTTAATATATAAAACAAAATTCACTGAAATATTTCGCTTAAGAATTGCCACTTTGTTGAGTGCTAAATGCAGTGTCAATTTACTTAGTTTTAAATTGGAATTTCAACTACCAGTAATTTTCCGAACTGAAATGACCAGGCTCACGTCTTAAGTGCTTTTTAAAGCCAAGTGATAATAATGCATCTCGAGTGTCATGCACCATGGCAGGATTACCACAAAGATAAAAAAAACTACTTTCTGGTTGTGGAGTGAGTTTTACTGCTGTTATTAATTGGTTATTTTGTAATAGGGCAGGTATTCGTCCAGTCAGGATATTATCAATTTTTTCACGGGAAACGATCGGGATGTAAATTAGCCGACCCGCATATTTTTCTTGCAGTTTACTAATGTGATCTTGATAGACTAACTCTTGTTTGGTTCGAACAGCATGAACCAGAACAATATGCTCAAAGCGTTTCTGAGATTCTTCCTCCGATAGTATAGAAAGAAAAGGCCCTACGGCTGTGCCTGTTGACAATAACCATAAATTCTTGGTCGTTGAAGGTATTTCATTCAAGGTCATAAAGCCGCTGGCTTTTTCACCAACATATATACTGTCGCCTACATTCAAAGTCGCAAGTTCAGGGCTCAAATTACCACTTTCAACATCAATAATTAAAAACTCCATTTCATTATGACCGGCACTATGGTTTGGCGAATTAACAAATGAGTAGGCTCGCCGAACCCATTCGCCATTGGTATTTTTTAATGCAAGTTTAGTGAATTGGCCGGCAACATAAGGTTGTATGTCGGCTTTAACTCGAATTGAGAATTCATTTTCGGTCCATTGTGTAAATGCACAAACAAAGCCATGCACAAAACCTTTAAGATCATCGCTCATACCTTACGCCTCAGTTAAGTCGCTAAAATTCATAGTTTAATTATAGTGGTTAATTTGTATTAATATCCTATTACTGTGTTTTTATTTAACAATTAGCAGGCAGATTGTAAGCCTATTTGAGTTGTATATAAAAAGCTTAAAAAACAACCATCTAAACTAAAGTAAATGGTTGATGTCGCACAAGCTTTAGGTTTTATTCCTACAGAGTTATGTCTATGAGTAAAGTACTATTCGTGCTCTTAAATAGTAGTAACCCTCTATTTTTGCAATAAAAAATTAAAGGCTAAAAGCCAATTAAAACGAATAAAGGATTAACATGAAAAACTCTCTAATTATCGCTGCTTTACTTTCTACTTCGGTATTAACATCAAACGTAGCGTTAGCTGATGATCAGCAAGACAACAAACATTGGCAAATCGGTTTAGGCACATACGCGGTAGTGATAGAAGCAGATGACTATGAAGATGATGACTTTACCGGTTTTAACTTATCTTCTACCTACGCGTTTACAGATAATGTTGCGGTTAGAGCACAATATTATTCAACAGAACATGACGATGAATCTGATCTAGAGCTAGCAGGTATCGACGTCGTCGCATTCTATGGTACAGGCTTGCTATCTCAAGGTTTTAAAGCCTATATCGGTGGTGGGTTCTACAGCGAGACTTTGGAAATGGGTAGTTTTGATGAAGACTTTTCTGGTGCGCAGATTAATGGCGGTATTGGCTATAACTGGGAACAAATATCTTTAGAGTTATCTGTAGGTATTCGATCTACCGGTGATTATGAAGATCTTATAGATGACTCAGGTACCGATGTAACGGCGGTTAGCAGTGCATTAACGGTTTCTTATAGGTTCTAATTTTCAGAACCTTTTGTGTATTGAGCCAATCTGAACTAGGTTGGCTTTTTTGTATCTGTAATGATAAATTCATTTACCTTACGTTTAGGGAAAGTATGTTAATGAAAATATACGGTGATAGGCGTTCAGGGAATTGTTATAAAATACAATTAGTATGTGCGTTGCTAGATATAAAGCATGAATGGATAAATGTAAATATTCTAAATGGTGAGACTAAAAGTGCTGAATTTTTAAGTAAAAATCCAAATGGAAAAATTCCATTACTAAAACTCGATGATGGTAAGTTCATCGTTGAATCTAATGCTATTGTAAATTACCTTGCCTATAACTCTGCACTGTTGCCAACAGAGCCATATGAACTGGCCAAAGTGCAGCAATGGCAATTCTTCGAACAATATAGTCATGAGCCTTATATTGCTGTAGCGCGTTTTATTGCTAAATATCTTGGTTTGCCTGCAGAAAGGTTTGCTGAGTATCAATCTAAGCAAGAAGGAGGGTATAAGGCATTGTCTGTCATGGAACAGCAATTGCAACAAAGTCATTTTCTTACGGGCGAGACGTTAACCACTGCTGATATTTCGTTGTATGCCTATACGCATGTTGCCAATGAAGGAGGGTTTGACTTATCAAACTTTCCAAATATTAATTTATGGCTGAAGCGGATGTCATCTATTCCTAACTTTATGGCAATGAATAGTTAATAATTACATACTGGATATTCTGCTAGCATTTTCGAAGCCATTTGACCGAGAAAATCTTGTGTTTGTATACTTAAATCAATGTTATCGATGTAAGGCAATAAATCGGCAGAATTTCCGGTTATCACTTCATAAAAAACCAACGCAGTTAGCACTCGACCAGTATAAGAGGCGTGATTACCGTCTGTTTGATACAAATTTAATTCAGATTGTATCGAAAGCACTTCGTCCCAGGTCAAACCAATAGGGGCCAAACAACTAGATTCTTCTCGAGCTATACGTACATGTATATTGTGAACCATGCTGCCTTCAGTTAAATTTCCTCTTTGTGGATGCTCGGGGAATAAAATAGGCGTAGCATTTTGTTCTTTTGTCAACTGAAGCCACTTTTTCGCTCCATCAATTGGGTAGTCCACTTGGCCACTTTGAGAATATTTCTGTGCTTGGAAAATAACATGCGTCCAACTATCGCTTGCTAAAATATTCGCAGATTTACCGTCGTAAAGTCGTTCGGTTAAGTAAAGTTGGCTCGATGCACTCGTTAATTCAATTGATTTTTCAGGAGTGCCGGCAGTTACCAGCTTATTTAGTATTTGAGAAATACCGGCTATATGGCTATTGCCAAAAAGCAAAATTTTATATGTTTCACTAGCTGTGTTATTTGGTATAGCAAGATTGGTATTATTTGAAAAATCATAGCTTAATTCTTGGGCCGGAGGTGCTAAGTTTTCCGATGCTTTGTTGCTTTCTGAAGAAGAACCACCGCAACTTAAGGTAAGAACCATCATTGCTAACGATAATACCAATTGCGTAGTATTTAAAAGACAATCCTCTTTAACATTATATTAACATGGTTTGATAATAATTTAGCGAATTTTCAAATAAATTGCTATTTTGTCAATTACTAATTTTCATTATCAAAAACCCTTTATGACTAAAACCAAAAAAGGCTTCTGTCATTTTAGTTATTTAAATCAATGTTATAATGGTTATGTGTTACCGTGATTTTCTAAAGCTTATGCTTTTCAGCTTCATTCAGGTTGATAACATAGGCATTTCTACCAATACCATGAAATTCTTCATCCGTAAAAACTATATAATCTTCATTATAAAAAGTAATGGCTTCTTTTTGTGTCACTATCCCTAAATCGATGCGATAGGCATCGCCGGAGAAAAAGTTATCGCCTTGCCAATTTTCAAATAACCAAATTCGTTGTGAATCAAGTAAAACAAGTTTTTTACGGCTTGGACTTAAAGCGGCAGAAGTTATCCAACATAATTTTTCTGCAATGGTGCATGTTTTAAAAGTACTGATTTTTTCAGCATCAAAATTGGCGGCATGATCGCCAATTTTATATAAACTGGTGATGCCGTTAAATGGTGTCGTTCGATTTTTGGTAAATAAATAGAGGTGCTTTTTATAGTAGATAAAGGCTTCGACATCGAATTCTTTCTCTTCGGCTTTAGGTGGAAATGTTTTATGTTCCGGATAGTTAAATTTAATAATTTCGGCTTCTGTTGTATCACCTTTAATATCGATTGGGTTTTCTATTTTATATATTGTTAACCATTTACGTAAGTTCTCATTGTTGCCAAAATCACCTAAAAAGAAGTGACCAAAATCATCTTGAGTCATGTCCTCCCAATCAATGTTTTTAGCATTAGTGACGGTAATTGTTTTTTCTATGGAACCGCTTTTATTGACTTGATAAAGTTTTGCTCCATCACCTCCATCATTAATTGCCCACAACTTCATGCGCTTATCGAATTCTATACCCGATATTTCAGTTAAACTTTCATCAATAGTGACAAACTTGTTTTTGTATAAGTTATAGCTAGCTAACGCAATAATGATACTAGTCGCAATAGCACAGCCAATCAGGAACCCTGCGATACTTTTCTTCATTTATGAACCATTTTTATACCAAGTGTATCAGTCATCTTAATCTCTTATTTAGTGAGCACAATTACACTAGCCTATAATATTTAAGCTGTTTTAATCGTTTAAATTTGTACTTTGTATACTGCGAGTCGCAATATCCTTGATTGGTTAAATTGTAATTTTTTATTAATATTCGCTTTAAATTCCGTTCAATATTTAAACTTTAGTTATGCTTAAATTATATCAAGTTTAAGCTTTCTTGGAGTTTATATGAAAATTACCGTTATTATTGTAACTGTTAGTGCAATGTTATTGATACTAACTGGATGTCAATCTACTTCAAGTTATCAACAGGCAGGTCATAAATTAAACTCTTCGTTATATCTTGATGAGCAATTTAAAAATTACAAGAATATTAACATAGAAAGTGAAGAAGAAATATTTGCCTTAGATAATGAAATGAAAATTTTGGTTAGGGAAAAGCTAACCGGTGAACGTAACAACAGACAAAAAGCAGTTAAATTACTAAAACACTTTTTTGACTCCGAACAAATGAGCTTGGCTTATAAAGCCGGGGCAAATGTTATTGCTTCTCAAGCATACAAAAATAGAGAAGCTAACTGCTTATCGTTAACTATAATGGCATATGCGTTGGCAAAGGCAGCGAACTTAAATGTTGCTTTTCAAAGTGTTAAAGTTCCTGAATATTGGGTGCGCAATGGCCGTGTTAATATGCTGACAGGGCATGTTAACTTGAAGGTATTGGATCAGAAATCACCGAATAAAATAGTTTTTTTGGAGCGAAGTGTAGCTGAAATAGACTTCGACCCTTATGTTGTAAAAAAATCATTTGCTAAAAAAATTATCAGTAAAAATACCGTCGTGGCGATGTTTTACAATAACAAAGGCGCAAATGCCATGATTGATGGCGACTACCGAACTGCCTATGCCTATTTAAAAGCAGCAACAGAGACCGATTCGAGTTTTTCAGCGGCTTGGGGCAATTTAGGCATTTTATATCGTTTAAAAGGTTTTGAACAACAAGCTATCGATACCTATCAATATGCTATTAGCATGAATCGTAATAACTTAACCGCTATGTCTAATTTGAGTATGCTTTTGCATATTAACGGAGAATATGAACAAGCGAAGCAGTTAGATACTTTTATTATGCGAAAAAGGGCTAATAACCCATACTATTACGCGCTGTTAGGGGATGAAAAATTTTATATAGGCGACTATCGTCAAGCGATTCATCATTATCGCAAAGCGATAAAACTTAATAAAAATATTCATGAGTTCTATTTTGGTTTAGCGAAAGTTTACTATATGTTGGACGACGTAGAAAAAGCGCAAAGTTATATGAAAAAGGCCATTGCAAAAAGTCGTATTAAACGATTTGATGAACAATATATCGCAAAATTAGACATGTTAAAGCAATCGAAAGGATAAGATAATCAGTGTTATACAAAAAGCTATTTTCTGTTTTAGCCTTGTTGGCAATTGCTTCTTGTTCTTCTCAAAGCCCTGTAGGAGAACAAATTCAGATAAAGCCGGAATCTAACTTACTTGTACACCTCCAATATTTATCTTCCGATAAGTTAGAGGGGCGTAAAGTTGGCAGCCGTGGTGGCATACTTGCGCAAGAATACCTTGTTGAACAGCTTTCCCGAGCTAATATTCAGCCACTAGGGAAACATTACTTAACCCCTTTTTTAATTGAAGGAATGTTTAGTTCAACCCAAGGTAATAATGTTGTCGGTTTAGTTCCAGGTACGGAATACTCAGATAAGTTTATAGTATTATCGGCTCATTTTGACCATATCGGCGGCAAAGGGAAAAGGGTATATAACGGCGCTGACGACAACGCTTCAGGCACAGCAGCACTATTACATTATGCTAAACTTCTTAAGCAATCACCTTTGCGCTATAGCGTTATTCTACTATTTACCGACGGTGAAGAAGCGAATTTAAAAGGGGCTAACGCTTTTATTCAGCAAAATAATCATTTATTGAATAACATTCTACTAAATATCAATATTGATATGATAGCGGGGAATAAAGGAACTAGGCGCTTGCGCTATATAAATTATGGTTTAGGTACGCTTTTAGATCATGAACAATTAGCAGCCTACGTAGAACAACAACAGCGAGCACCGGTTAAATTAAAAAGGGGCTTTCGCCAATTGGGACAACACTCAGACAACAAAATTAAGTGGCAAGTGGCGAGTGATCATGGCGCATTTTATCGCCACGATATTCCATTTATATATTTCGGCGTTGGTACCCATAGTAATTATCATCAAACATCCGATACCTATGAAAATGCTAATCACCAATTTTTTATCAAAGCCGTCGACACTATTTATCAACAAATTACCTTTCTTGATCGAAATCTATAAAAATCATCACATCGCTACTCAGGATGACGAAAAACACGTTATAATAGCGTTTACGATAAAATATTAATAACTAAGGTTAACTCATCAATGGAAAAGCGATTTATAACAGCGCAAGAATTGCTTGAAGACTCATTTCGTGTGGCAGCGAAAGTATATGAAGACGGTTTCAGACCACAATTTATTGTTGGAATATGGCGTGGCGGTGCACCAATAGGTATCGCAGTACAAGAATATTTTGATTTTAAAAAGGTAGAAACCGATCATATTGCTGTTCGTACTTCTTCTTACTATGGCATTAACCAGCAGAGTAAAGAAATTAAGGTTCATGGCTTACATTACATTATTGAGAATGCTAACGCTGATGACGGTTTACTGATAGTCGATGATGTTTTTGATTCTGGTCGCAGTATCGAAGCGTTAATTACTCAGTTGAAAAAATTGACCCGTAATAACATGCCCAAAGACGTAAGAATTGCTTGTCCTTGGTACAAACCACAAAACTCAAAAGTAGATATAGTGCCAGATTATTACGTACACGAATCTGCAGAATGGTTGGTATTCCCGCATGAATTATCAGGTTTGACAGCCGATGAAATAGCTAATGGCAAAAAAGATTTAGTCAATATCTTAGATTTATTTGAGTAAGGCTGAAACTTTCAACGCTAATAACGCAGGTTTTTACCTGCGTTTTTTTTGGCTGGCATACGCCTAAGATCAACGGCCCGTTAAAGCGCATTGCTTGAATAATTTTATTTAATACATTATGTTAGTTTTTTAACGCGTACTAAATGGTTGTAACGCATGAAATTAAACTTAGGCTTTATATTTTTAGGCTTCTTTTCAACGGCATGTCTTGCTAAGACACCGTTAGTTTTGCTGTCAATTGATGGCTTTGCTCAACGCTACTTAGCACAATATAAACCAAGCACACTTAATGCATTAGTAAAGCAGGGCACAAGTGCAAAAGCGCTTTTACCTGTTTTTCCCAGTAAAACCTTTCCGAATCATTTAAGCATTATTACCGGCCAATACCCTGCAAACCATGGCATAGTTCATAACGATTTTTTTCATCGTGATGTTGCACAAGAGTATCAACTCGGCGCGGGTAAAAATGAAAGCCGCTGGTTAACGGCCGAGCCACTTTGGCACATTAATGAACAACAAGGTAATAAATCAGCGGTTTATTTTTGGCCAGAATCTGAAGCAACTAATAAAGCGCCAAGTTATTATTTCCCTTATCAACATTTTACTCCGAATGAAACACGACTAGAAAAAATATTGGCTTGGTTAAGACTGCCAGAAAGTCAGCGGCCAAATTTTATTGCCGGCTATTTTGCTAGCGTTGATGATGCCGGTCATGACTTTGGTGAAAACTCACCAGAGCTTAAGCAGGCGATATCAAATCTCGATAAATTGATTGCAAATTTTGTTCAACAAATTAATCGCGAATTTAATGGTAAGGTTAATTTAGTGATTGTTTCTGACCATGGTATGACAAAAATAGCTCCAGAGCATGTTATTAAGTGGCAAACAATGCACACTGATGAGGTTCACGTGGTTAACGGCTCCACACAGCTCTATCTATATAGTAAAAATACTAAAAAGCTTAAAGATAGTATTCATGCCTTTGAAAAGAACCAACCACAATCTAATAAAAAAAGTTACAACATTTATCAATATCCGAATTATCCGAAACATTGGCAACTCTCAAAAGCTGGGGCTGCCATTCCAGATGCTATTATAGACGCTCAACCATCATATATTTTTGATAAGGGCGATAAAGATATCGATCCTGAAACCCATGGTTATGATCCGAAAAACCAGTCTGATCTTAACGCCATATTTATAGCCGTTGGCCCGTCATTTAAAAAAAATGTGCAAATTGATGCCTTCGAGAATATCCATGTACTGCCAATATTAACACGCGCACTCGGTTTAAAGGATGTTAAAAACATTGACGGAAAATATGAAATAGCGGAAAAAATCGTTAATCCGTAATAGAGAGCCGGCCGATGAAATATAAATGTCACTTAGTACGGGGTTATCAAGTCGCATCGGGCCAAGCAAAGGACGCTAGATTTCCACACGGCACAATTAATGCGCAACGGCCATTTTTTAAAGCCCTTGGATTGAACTTAGCCGGCTTCTACGCTGGAACATTGAATCTAAAATTTGCTTGCAAAGCCGTTTATATTAATGATGCCGATTATTACTTTAGAAATGTGAAGTGGCATAATACTCTGCCGGCAGAAGATTTCAAATTTAGTTATTGCCAGCTTATCGTCAATAATTCTGATTACAAAGCACTTATTTACCAACCTCAAGCCGCAACAAAAATAGAACACTTCCAAGCTGATAATCAATTAGAAATACTAGCGCCGTATATCGATGATCTTAAATATGGCAATGAACTCTACCTAACTACGAATAAAATAGTCTTACAGCACTAAACAACAAGATAGCTCGGCGAGGTTTGTGTCGCTCAACAAATAAAAAGCTGTTACTAGAAATATCACTTAAATAACGTTCCATTAACATGCATAATAAGGTATGTTTTAAGTCAAATAATTAATTAAAATTTGCTCTATGGAATTAAGTTACATCGCTCGTCAAGCCATATTAGACCGCAATAATCAAACTATTGGGTATGAATTGTTGTTTAGAGATAGTCCGGCAAATAAATTTCCTGAAATAGATCAAGATATTGCCAGCTCTAAACTAGTTATTCAAAACCATTTTCAAGGTGATATTCAGTCAATTAGTTTAGGGAAACTAGCCTTTATAAACTTTACTGAAAAGTGTTTGATCAATAAATATCCATTGATGTTTGATAAATCAGCCATTGTTATCGAGCTAGTTGGTCATCAATCTGCGACAGAGCGCTTACTAAAAATAGTTAAATATTATCACGACAAAGGTTACAAAATAGCACTTACGGAATATGACTTAGACGAAAAATGGGATGTGTTATTTCCATATATTTCTATGATAAAAGTTGATATTGAAGTCACTAATGCTAAACGCTTGCGTCCAGTACTAGAGCGTCTCAAACCTTTTGATATTAAGTTGGTGGCTGAAAAAGTTGAAACCAATTATCAGTTACAGTCGTTAGCAGAAGTGGGCTTTAATTATTACCAAGGTTATTTTTATCATGAGCCAGAAATTATTGAAGGGCAAACTTTAGCGCCAATAAAATCGCAAATGTTACACCTGATCAGCGAAACCTTTAATAAGCCGCTAGACTTTGATCATATTGCGGAAATCATTAGCCATGATGTAAATTTAACCGTAGGTTTGCTAAAACTGGTAAACAATGTCTCTACGGGGGTACGGGTTGAAATTACCTCTCTTAAACAGGCTGCGGCTTACCTAGGTGAAGACAAACTCAAACAATTTGTGACTATTTTAGCGCTATCAAAACTAACGTCCGATAAAAATAGTGAAGTTTCAAAGCAGTCACTTATTACTGCTAAGCTGATGTCTAAACTGGCGAAAGAAAGTGCCTTTGTTGAAATTAGTGACTTTGCTTTTATTACCGGCTTATTAAGCGCTATCGAAGTTATTTTAAGTATGCCAATGAGCGAAATCATTAAAACTATGCCACTAGCTAAACCAATCGAAGATGCGTTAGTGAATCATGAAGGTTTACTTGGACAACTTTTAGAACTTACCACCAACTACATTACGGGTGATGGTGAAAATATTCAACAATTGACAGAATTTTATGGGCTCGATGCTAACTTCATCCACAAAGAATTTGTTAATGCCAGTAACTGGTGTAAGTCACTGGGTATTTAACGCGATCAATTATTGATAAGTAGGTAAATGAAAGAGCATTTATTCTTTATTTAAGAAGTCAATGCTCTTTTTTATTTGCACAAGTTTAAACTTCTTTCTCGAGTTTATCTTGTGTGCGTTCATCAAAGTCACTTGCGTCATGTCGTTCATGTAATTGAGTGGATAATTCTCCCCAAGTTTTATTTACCATAACACCACGCTTAACCGCAGGGCGTTGATCAATTCTTTCTGCCCAACGCATTAAGTTTTTATAGGAAGCGACGTCTAAAAACTCACCGGCGTCGTACAGTCGATTTAAAACGAGTGCACCATACCAAGGCCAAATTGCGATATCAGCAATACTGTACTCATCGCCACAAATATAGTCATTATTTTCTAACTGTTTGTCTAATACGTCTAATTGACGCTTAACTTCCATGGCGAATCGATCGATACAATACTCAATTTTTTCAGGTGCATAGGCGTAAAAATGACCAAAGCCACCACCTAAATAAGGTGCACTGCCCATTTGCCAAAATAACCATGACATACATTCTGTACGTTTTGCATCTTGTGGTATCAGCACATTAAATTTTTCAGCAAGGTAAAGTAAAATAGAGCCAGACTCAAACAACCGTGTTGGCTGCTCATTACTTTGATCTAATAACGCAGGGATTTTTGAATTCGGGTTTATCTCCACAAAGCCACTACTAAATTGATCGCCTTCACTAATGTCAATGAGAAAGGCATCATATTCAGCTTCTTCGATACCAAGCGCTAGTAGCTCTTCAAACATAATCGTCACCTTGACACCATTAGGCGTCGCAAGCGAATGAAGTTGAAAAGGGTGTTTACCTTTCTTTAAGGTTTTGTCGTGAGTAGGCCCAGAAATGGGGCGATTAATATTAGCCCAATTGCCGCCGTTTTCTGTATTCCACTGCCATACCTTAGGTGGAATATACGAAATATTTTCACTCATGCCATCTCCAATTTTTAATATCATTAATCCCTTCTACCGTATGCTCAATTAAAATAAAACGCCAGTATTTATAACGTGGTTTTAATAGTAGCTAGCTATCAGTTAGAAGATAAATATATGAAAGATAATTAATAAAGCATATATTAGAGCCCATTGTTAAACCTGTTACTCGGTAGAAGTAGTGAAAAATAAAAGCTTTATTAAAATCCCTTTAATTGGGTTAATCAGCATTATTATGTTTGGTTGTGCCAACGTAAAACATCAACCTCAGTTGTTTCAGGGGGAAAACCTAATTACACCTTATTCGGGCTTCCTTGCGGGTTGGGAAGTATTTGTTGAAAACAAAGCACATTATCACTCTAGAATGTGGCAACATCCTGAATTAGGGTTTAAAGACTCTTATGTTGTTAGCGTCACCCCTCGCGAGCAAAAAAATCTTTTGCACTTTAGAAAAGTCATTGATAAACCAGGTATTGATTCTTGTCTAAAATTCACCAGTACAACGATGGCCTCAAATTTGGCGGCAGAATATCCTAGCGAGTTTTGGCAAACCGATTGTTTGCGTAAAGATACAAGCAAAGCGAAAATTTTACATTTACTAATTCGAGGCAACGATAGTTTGTATCATATTCAAAAAATTTGGCAGGGCAGTTTCGAGTCAACGACAGAGGATGCCTGGATAAAGCGTTTTAATGAAATTTATGTTTGCGATACCCGATCACAAAAATCCCCGTGTCCTGAAATAGCTCAGTGAATTTAATTACTGTTTACATAACCTATCAAGGTGCGACTTTGGCTAATATAAAATCAATAACTTTCAATAAATTAATCTGTCTATAGCTTAAATTAAATTTGACACCGCCACCTTATGTGCCAACCTTATTTATAATATCTCTGGCACTAGACAGATTGATTTCATTAATAAATATGTAGGTATTGATATGAAAATAGCATTGTTAGCAATGGCAGCGAGTATATTATTAGGTGCATGTACAAGTCAGAATAAAATAAATGTCGAAGGAATGAAGTTTAGTGGTTATTTAACTCACTATGAAAAACTAAAACCACTGGCTGATGAAACCGCCATGCGTTGGCTCGACAATGACTTAAAACAATACGAAAAAATGTACATTGAACCGGTAAATTTATTACCCGGTTTTAATGTTAACGATCAGGTCAGTACAAAAGAAGCAGAAAAAATTGCTGATTATTTAAACCAAGGATTTCGTGATCGGTTATCAAAAATAGGGCGGCTTGCTACTGCACCTGGTGATAATATACTCACCATTAAACCCGCTATTACCGCCATCACCTCAGAAACAGAAGAATTAAAAGCACATCAATATGTTTTACCAATCGCTATTGCTCGTACCATGATTAAATCAGCTACCGACAGACGTGACGCCATAGCAGCAATTTATTTAGAAGCGCAACTCTTCGACGGTAAAACGAATAACCTCAAAGGTGAAGTGTTAAGAAAGGGTATTAGTGAACAGTCTGACAATAAAGAAGTCACTCAAGAAGATGTTCAAGCATTACTCGATAGCTGGTTAGAATTTTTCGACCAACAACTCAAAGCAATTTATGGATAGCCTTTAAAAGTTGAACATGAGCATTTTTTTATGAAATTGAAAAGGTAGTCATAACGACTACCTTTTTAATTTAAAAACCTAGCAAGTCGTAACCTTAATTATTTTCTTGGCAATTCTCACCATGACACGTATTAAGTTTCGCCAATTCCGCTCTATCTTTGGCCAATACCTGTTGTAAGTCTTCTTTACGTTGTTTTACTGCGACACCATAACTGTCATCGTCACCCCAAAGATCGGCAAGCAATTTCATCGACTCATGGTCATGCTCTGAAAATATTTTTCCGGCTCGGCTTGCTACTTTTTCATCATTACCCAACAATTTTAACGCATCAATGCCTAAGTTTAGGGCTGAATCGAACGACTCTCGTCTGAATACCTCAACACCAATGTGCATAAGTTCATACGCATGACGTCTATCTCTTGCTCGCGCAGCAATTTTTAAATTGGGAAAGTGTTTCTGCGCCAACTGAGCTAATTCAAGTATCTTATCTGCATCATCAATAGCAATAACTAAAAGTCGCGCTTCATGTGCTCCAGCGGCTTCAAGTAAATCTTGTCGTGACGCATCGCCATAGTAAATTTTGTTTCCAAAGCGTTTCAATAATTCTATTTGGCTTGGGCTATGGTCTAGAATTGACAAATGATAACCTTGCGCGGTTAATAACCGTCCGACAATTTGGCCAAATCGTCCATAACCAGCAATAATCACTTGCGTGGTTGACTCTATTTCTTCACCTGAATCATAGCTGCTGTCAGCATTGCTGTCTCTATCAATCACTTTGTCGTAAAAAATTAATAATAGTGGCGCGAGTAACATCGACATTGCCACCACCAAGGTGGTAAATTTAGTTTGCGTGTCATCAAGTATTTGCAATGATGATGTTAGTGACAGTAAAACAAAGGCGAATTCTCCACCTTGTGCTAATGCTAAAGCAAACAAGTATTTTTGTTTGCCAGGTAATTTAAATAATGTTGCTAATAAATAAAGCACGAATGCTTTAATCACAATTAGGCCTAATACCAAGCCAATAATATTGCTGAATTGCTCAGCGAACAATTTAAAGTCAATTGAAGCGCCAACGGTAATAAAAAATAAGCCCAGTAATAAACCTTTAAATGGTTCAATATCGGCTTCTAACTCATGCCTAAAATCACTTTCTGCTAGAACAACTCCAGCTAAAAACGTTCCCAAAGCAGGGGATAAACCTATTTTTTGCATCAATACAGCAATCGTTATCACGAGAAATAAGGCAAACACAGTAAATAACTCTCGCAATCGCGTATTAGCTATGTACCTAAATACAGGTGCAGACACATACTTACCGGCAAAAATAATAGCGGCAATAACCGTGATAGAAATTAATACTTGCCAGTAAACAGGCAGATGTTCTATTAAATTACCGTGGTTTTGCTCTGTGGCCATCGCAGATAAATCAGCAAAAGCAAGTAAAGGTAATAAGGCTAAGATAGGAATAACCGCAATATCTTGAAAAAGTAATACTGAAAAGGCATTTTGTCCGGCCTCTTGCTTGATCCAACCTTTTTCAGTCAAGGTTTGTAAAACAATGGCGGTAGAAGAAAGTGCGAGCATTAACCCGATTGCCATCGCTGTTTGCCAACGTAAATCAAGTAGATAAATACAAGCGGCAAATAAAATCAATGTGGAAAGGGTGACTTGTAGTCCACCTAAACCGATAATAGAGTGTCTAAGCTTCCACAAACGCGAAGGATGCAGCTCTAAGCCCACTAAAAATAACATCATCACCACGCCAAATTCAGCAAAGTGCATTACATCGGTTTGATCACCCACTAAGCCCAATAAAAACGGACCAATTAAAATGCCTGCCAATAAATAACCTAGTACTGAACCAAGACCTAACCGTTTTGCGATAGGCACGGCGACAATTGCTGCCGCCAAATAAATTAAGGCATTTTCTAACATAAATAATCCAAGTTTTGTTGTTATTAATAAACTTAATAGCTAGTTTAGGTACTTAGTATAGTACTGAAATTAATCTACTTTTCGACGTTTACCACTTTCTGCACGTTTTTTGTTTTCACTTTGTACATAAACCGTATCGGTTGTTGCCATACTGGCATGGCCAAGGTCTTCAGAAATATCTTTAAGAGGGCGGCCACGTTCAATTTCCATACTAGCACCAGTATGGCGTAGCCAATGTGAGGAGGCTTCTTTGAGTTTTAGTGCTTTATTAGCAACAGCAGAAACTCTCATATTTTCATAGGCTTGATCAAAAACGGCTTGTACTAAACGCCTTAAATGGCGTGAAGTCATGCCGCCTTGGCCACGAACTTTTTCAACAAGAATCGAGTTTTCATTACTTGCTGGTAAACCCAATAAACCACGAGAAGTACGATAACGCTCTAAAAACGGCAGAAAATCAATAGGCACAGTAATATCACGCAGTTTTCTACTTTTACCAAACACTTTAAGCCACCAGTTTTCATCCTCATCTTGCCAAAAATTGCTCATAACTGGCGACCAATTTGGTCGTTCAGATAGCTCAGAAATCCTCAAAAATAGGGTTTTTAAGGCGGCAATAACGAATAAATTACGTTCAAAAATAGGGTTCTCATCAGCCATTTCCACAGCGGTATCTAAAACATATTGCCATTGGCTAGCGGTTAAGCGTTTGATTTCTTTAACTTGTGAGTCAATGATAAAGTGACGACAATCTTTTTTAGCAATTTGTGCGGGGTTACCAACGCAATAATCCTCAGACATTAAGTAATTGTAAAAAGCGATAATAGCGGTAAACATTGACGTAAGCGTTTGCTGTGATGGTCGATATTTTTTCTTATCAACAACATATTGAGATTTTAGACTTTTAGGCGCTTGAATTTTAAATGGAAACCAATGTTCATTAGCTGATGAATATCCATTGGCAATTTTAAAACGTTCTTGGTTTGACGTGCCAATCCAATGAACTGGTGGCTGCCAACAAAAGTCAGCATATTCAAGAAAGTCAGATTTACGTAATTGATCGATCGGTTTTTGTTTTTCGATAAACGCCCATAAAAGAAAACGTTCAACGTCATTTCTAAAACGGTCATAAGTATGTTCAGATTTATTACGACCTATATAGGTAAGGAAAACTTTTCCCCAGTTAAATTGCTCAAGCCACCAAGCCTCATTTGCAGAGAATATTTCATTTAGCTCAGGATAATCTTCAAGATCGAATTCGCACAAATCAAGGTATGGTGGGAATAAAGGAACAGGCTTATTTAACAACATATTATTTTGAATTCTGAGTATCAATATTGGAATGAAGTTAGTTTAATGCATTACGTATACTATGTCCAATACTGAAGAGTATCGGACATAGTGAGGTGTATTCGTAGGGAGCGTACTTACCTTGTCATCATGTTGTTAATCCAAATTAAGAACTGGATCGGATCCAGCTTTCACTGGTAATTCATCTTATTGAATTAGTTAAAGTAATTAATGTTTTAACTTACTGACATTTTACTGTTTGCAAGTTAACAACTAGATCCTATTTTACGTAACGCTACGTGCATGAAATTTATTTTTGCTTATATTTCCTCGTAAATTTCACGTTACGTTATTCATCATTTTATAATTGTTTTATGTATGCATACAGTTCGTATAGCCTGTGAGCAGACATATCTAAAATGGGTTCGTACATAAATGAGTTAAGATGAATGTTTTCTGGCGTCATCAGGTTTACCTGGTCAAGTAAAGCCTTAGTTGTTAACTCGTTTGGAAATAACTCAGAATATTTATTAAATAGTTTTCTGGTTTGATCTTTGGTTATAGCCACAACGAATGTACTATCGTTAATTCGACTTATCATATACTCTTCAGCTTTTAGCCTAATAGCTATTGCTAATATCACTTTATTTTCCAACTCTATAGCATCTTTATTGCCTCGCAGTAAATCTTCGCTTTTAGCATAAATCATATCTTTTAATATATTTTCTTGATTCGGTAAAACTAAGTCTTGTTGGTCTGCAAAAATGTCTTTATAGATGCTTTCAAGATGGGATACCTTTATATCACTGGTATCAGGTTTTATGTGCAGTAAAGAAGTTAATGTTGTGTAGTGTGCTTCATAGCCACAGTAATCAGCTATATTACGTGCAAATGGAATACTTGCTAATAAGTAACCGGTATTGGTTGCTAGTTCTTGTTTCCATGCAGAAAAAACATCATTTTGATATCTTTCTTGGGATATATCTGTTGTATCAACACAACGAGTCGCCATTAATCTGTTATTACGCCTCACACCCACTCTACTGCTTATAATTCGGTGAAAATCAAAATTATGAGTAAGTGAAAACAGATGGAATTTATCTATTCCTGAAATTTCTTGTAAATATTCAACAATGGCATACTTGTTTTTGTAGTCAAACGAATCGGCAATATCATCAATAACAATAATAGTTGCCACTGCTTGCTTCTTTTTTATTTCAACCGCAAACAGAACGTTCAATATATAAAGCGCACGCTTTTCACCTTGGCTAAGCGCTTCAATTAAGCTTGCTTGGTTTACTGTTTTTGGAGCACTACGCCTATCATTAAACTCAAATTGAATGGTTGGTGCTTGGTTATTTAAAATTACTTCATCTTGATTATTTACACTTAATTTGAACGGTACAGCAAAGCGTTCATTAAATGTAGTAACTACTGTTTCCCAAGTGGTTCGTTCTGTTTTAGCTTGCTGAATAATACCTTCAACTACTGTTTGGCTTTGTTGGTATGTCGTTATTAAGTCATCCCATAAACTTTGTTGTGCTTGTAAGTAGCTTTTTATAACGGTCTTTTTGAATTGTGAAATATCTTGATAGTCTGTGAGTAACGCTTGGTTTTCGGTAATAAAATCTCGGAATGCTGCGGTATCTTTTGTTTTTAACTTATCGTCAATTTTTGCAAATTGCTGCTTTAGGTCATCGCTATTAAGTACTTTCTCTTGTTCAGCTTGCAATATTGCATTTAGCTCGTCTATATCTTTAGCTAACTTAGGCTCACCATCTACTGATATATTAACACTGTGCTTCGCTTTAAAAAAATCAGCATCGCCAAGACTTTTAGAAACGGTACCGGCTTTTTGATGATTGAAGCTCTTTGTTAAAACGGTTGATTGCTCAATTAGTTTATCGTAAGTATCAACGTAATCGGATAACTCTTTTGCAAAGTCACCTTTAGCAATTACCGCTAATACTTTATCGTTAAATAAGTCACCAAACTTATAAGCTATATAGCTACTGTAGTCTGGTATTGTTTCTTGATGTAGCTCTGCTAGTAACTCTAAGAAGGCTTTTTCAGGTTTACCAAAAACTTCACAAATTAATTTAGGAAAAGCATTGATAGCAACGCCTTTTTTACCTGCTGGCTTTGCTATTGCTTTAACCAGCGCTGTGCGTTTTTCATCAACTTCTTTTAACGTAGTATCGTATTGTTTCTTCAACGTATCGTTTACAAGCAGTGTTGAAAGTTGCTTAGAACTATAACTTTCATTGTATGATTCAATCACCATTATTTGTTCAGGAGTGACTGCAACATTATTAATGGTGATATCTCTTTTAGTCTTACGGTCAGGAAAGATTAAATCTTTGGTTTCCTCTTCATTGACGACATCGATAAAGGTTTTAGCAAGTGATGTCTTCAGCGTGCCATTTGGCGCATATAGTGAATTTACACCATCGTTACTTGATGACTTTGTGAAATTAAACTCTTTATTTAACTGATTTATACCGTAGCAATTTTCTAAGGCTAATTTAAGTTTCATAGGGTTCCTTGTTATCAACTTTTAAAGCTGTTCCTTAATTTCTGTGACTTTATTTATTATATCTTTGTACGCTCATTGCTGCTGTTGACCTGTATCAATTGATGCTAACTTTTAGCCTAGAGTGTTGATGAACAGAACACCCTGAGCTTATTATTGTAGATCAATAGCAGGCTTCTTATTTTGAGTTGGGATATAGCTAAAAATAACTAAACTAGTACTTAAAAATTAATAAATATAGCCCAACTAATAATGTTTTAACTTAACATAGGTTTTAGCCACCAAATTGAAAACGAATGCCCGCGTTAACGGTAAAGCCATCATTTCTTGACCAAATATCTGTTGTCCATCTACCGCTAGCTGCTTGTTCAGGCAACACTAAAGAATCTTCTTTAGTTTGTCGCACATTTAACAAGTTTTCGGCATTAACAAAATAACTGATTTTTCCTATAGTAATTTGACCTAACAACCCTAAGTGCCAATAAGGATCGCTTCGTTCGCGATACGGATTATTCTCAAGGCGTTGCGTCCCAGTATAATAAGCTTCAAACCCTAATAAATGACTACCATGCTCTTCCCACATTACCACAAGGCCAGCAGAATGTTGCGGCGTTAGTGCTAAAGGGACTCGGCCAAAACCTGAATCACCCTCTTTAGTGGCGTCTGTATATAAATAGCTACCTGTAAATTTAATCTCTTGCCAGCGATAGCGTAACAATAATTCAGCACCGCTAATTTTACTTTCGCCAGTAGCATTAACAATGCGCACTTGTTTACTTGAAGCTTCATCAACACCGTCAATGCTTTCTAACTCAGTAACGTTATCAATATCTGACGCAAATAATGTTAGGCTAGTTTCTACGCTACCCAACACATAACTGATGTCTATAGAAGCCGTAGATGCTTGTTCTTCAACAAGATTTTCTAGCGGAGCAAGGCGAGATAAACCCGCCTCATCAATGCCTTCAATAAAGGGACTTGGCGCGAAAAAACCTTGTCCATATGCTGCCCTAACAGTCCAGTTTTCTGGACTGTACAATAATGAAATACGCGGGCTGAACTGCGTACCGTACTCACTATGCCAATCTGTGCGTGCACTAAGCGACGTGGAAATATCATCACTTACTTCATACTCAAGTTGGGAAAATAGCCCCGGCGTTTGATAGGAATAATTAAATGCTGGGAAAGTATCAGACTCAAACTTTTCAGATTGATGCGCTAAGCCAATTACCCATGCCGTTTGATCAGAATACCCTGATAAGCTCGACTCAATCAGGTAACTTTCGTGGTTATCGTCCTCTTTAACAGCACCAAATTCATGTTCGTGATCTTGCTTCATTGCCGAGCCACGGACATTTATATTCATAACCTCGCCTAATGGTTGGTCGTATATAAAGCCCAAATCACTTCTAAGGGTGTCCTGTGTTTGCGGAAACTGATTACCATCTGGTAATGTCGCATCGCCTAAAGTGCCGCCGTTTCTTTGTTCTTTCATTGCCCCCAAGGTAACGTAAAGGTTTGCACCATCGTCGTCTTGCCAATAAAAGCGAGGTCGCACACTAGCCCTTTCGTAGCCTGCCATATCGGCCCAGCCATCGTCATCTAAATCTTGCTCTGCTTGGTGATGAATGCCAGCTGTCATTGACGCACTTAAGTCGCTCGTTAGCGGAGATGCAAAATAGGAGGTAATATCTTGACCGTTTTTAGAGGTCGCATTCACCAACACTTCTCCTTCATATTCATCAGAGGGCGTGCGTGAAATTAGGTTTATTACCCCACCCAGTGCAGAGCCACCATAAAGAGAGGAAGCGGAGCCTTTAATTATTTCAACATTGGCAAGATCTGTCGGCGGAATTTGCAATAAACCAATTGAAGCGGTTTGCCCGCCGTATAAAGGTAAACCATCACTTAATAACTGTGTATAGCGACCATAAAGCCCTTGCAATCTGATGTTAGCACTTCCTAAAGCTGGCGATGTAGTTTGCACTCTAACACCACCCGTTTCAGCCACTAACATAGAAATATTACCAGGGCGCATCAGTGCTTTTTCTTGTATTTCTTCACCGTTAATTATTTCTGTACGTGTTGCCGATTGAGTAACAATACGACCTAAACGAGAAGCCCTTACTTGAATTTTTTCAATATTGTTATCGCTATGTTCATGATGTTCTTTCTCTTCATGGTGATCATGTTCGTTCTTATGTTCATCGTTATTTTCATTAGCGTATGCAAACGCGGGTATTAGCAGTATTGCTACGGCCATTTTTAAAGACTTTTTAAACATTTTTACCTCAGGTATTACTTGGTATTATTATTGGTATTGAATTTCAGGCGTACTAAGTTCTTATGAGGTAAAGATGGGAGGACGATAGAGTAATGCAGCAATAGCTTTAGGTTGCGCAGCCGGGTGGTTATTAATAACTTCACTTAAAGTGCCTATTTTAGTGGCATAAACTTCAGTATTAAAATAGACAAATGATGAACACGCATTGGCAATACAAGTGCAACCAAGGTCACAACATTCAATACCACAGCAATCTTCTAAGCTGTCTGTATCTATTTGGTTTGAATCTAAATGTTTTTCTAGTTCTTTAACATCGAGGGAAATAGCGTCTACTGAAGTTTCGCAAGGCATAGCGGTATTAAAGGCTAATGCTTGTCCAACAAAAGCAACAAGCATTACCGCTATAACTAACACTTTTGAAGCAGCTTTAAACATATAAACCTCTAAATACAATCCGCGCGGTATTATAAGAGTTTCTATATGGGATGTGAATAATCCTTGGTCGGTTTATAATCATTTTATTTTACTTTTTGCTACAAACAGTTAAGGAGGTTGCTAACTATAATATCTGCTTTGTCGAAAGCATTGTTGCCTATTGCTTTGCCATCATCTGTAGTTGTCAGTTTAA
Organism: Colwellia sp. SU-HH01172; assembly: GCF_057553355.1. Lineage (NCBI taxonomy): Bacteria > Pseudomonadati > Pseudomonadota > Gammaproteobacteria > Alteromonadales > Colwelliaceae > Colwellia > Colwellia sp. SU-HH01172. Next base: position 245,610 of record NZ_BAAJMB010000002.1, read on the forward strand.
TAACGGATCGGACTTGCCCTTAACCTTAACAGGTGTTTTTACCTTATTGATATAAATAAGTTAATCAGTTTTTGAATTTCTTGTTATGCGGAGTTTCCGTTAGAAGAGAGCGCCTGAAAGCCACCGTACACCATTCGCTCAGCATTAAACCCTGAATTCGATGCATTAACCAAATCCACCATTCTTGGATCAGCCGCGACCTTCTCATTTGCCAGATCGCGTGCCTCACGAGAATCAAAAACTACCCAACCAAACACTACGACTTCATTCTTCTGTGCCTTTACAGCGTCAGTGAACGAGCGTGTGCCTTCAAGTTTCATATCATCACCGAAGTATTCATGGTATTCAAGTGCACCATGCTGCTTCCAAATCTTCGCAACCGCTTCAGAAAGAAGCCGGTATTCGTTTAGGTGATCGCGAGAAATAGGAAAGGCGAATCCATCAATGTAATTAGTCATAGCTTCTCCTATAGCATTATTGAATAAAGCTTCAGCCGTATAACGCCCAATTAACAGCCCACTGTGTATCAAAGCGAAACAGAGCAAACTGCAGCCGCCCGCTTTAAATTATTGTTAAGTGCCGTTGAAATGACTTACTAAATCACTTGTATAACTCTGGAATTAGTGTAGTTTAAATGGCTCATTTGTTTCGTCATTTATAGCCATAAAGGTGACTTAGCTTTGCTAATTTACCTAGGATATACATGACAGTGCCATTACGCATACGCTATCGTACCATCGAAATTGGTAACAACGATATACACTTATGCACTCTACGTGATAAACAACAATTTTCAGACCCTAAAAGTACAGCACTTAATCTAGGTATTTCGTCAGCTACTTGGCCAATTTTTGGTATCATTTGGCCGTCTAGTCTTGTCCTAGCCCACCACATGATGGACTTTGATATAAAAGGTAAACGAATTTTAGAAATTGGGTGTGGAATGGCTCTTACAAGCCTATTATTAAATGAACGGAAAGCTGATATTACAGCTACCGATTACCACCCAGAAGTAAAATTATTTCTAGACCGAAACATACAACTCAACAGTGGAAGAAACATTGCGTTTGATCGTGTTGATTGGGCTGATGACACAAGTGAACTAGGTTTGTTTGATTTGATCGTTGGCAGTGATTTGTTGTACGAAGATTTGCATGTTTCTTTATTAGCCCAATTCATACAAAAACACACCCTACCAAAAAGTGAAATTATAATTGTTGACCCAGGAAGAGGTAGAAAAAATAAACTTAGCTCAAAAATGACGGAACAAGGCTTTAAAAGTGATCATAAAAAACCTGAACATACCGATTATTTGAAGGAAAATTTCAAGGGGCATATTTTAAGATATTATCGTGATCCAAAAGACATTTAACGCCCTGTTAAGAGCGTTAAATGTAGTTGGTTAACTGTGAACGAAGCAGAACCTAACCAACTGTTAGCAGTCCCGTTTCAAAGTTAATGCTAAGAATATTAGCCTCGTAATTGAGACGTTATCGAATCTTGAATTGATTTTTCATACTCATCATCACTCACTAAATCAAGGCATAACTCTTTTGTACAATAGGAAACAAATTTTATTGGCTTATTATCTGCGTTTTTAGCCGATAATTCATAAAGAGTATAAGACTTAAATTGGCTTTTATTGACTACAACATCAGTTGAATCTTTCTTAAACTCAGCGACCAAATCAACATCATTTAAACGAAAATTATAAAAATACATTGTATTTCGTGAATCTTTACAAGCGTATAAAAGTGAAAATTCTTGAGACTGAATATCAGCCCTAGCTACACAGCTGCTTGATAGAACTAACTTATCGGGTAGAATATGTACAGCAACGCCATCATTGCTAAATGCAGATACTTGAAAAGTAACAAATAGAACTAATACACTTAATAATTTCATTGAACCATCCTTTATATTTGTAACGTCCATTAAGGGACTGAAAATAGTTTGCTAAATTGTCTAGCGAAGCGAAACAGAACAAGCGCTGTTATTTATCCGACTTAAAAACCCTTATTAGGCAACATTGAGCACCATAATAGTTTCATCAAACTCATCTTGCTCAACAACACTAAAATCAAAGCGCTCAAAAAAGCCTTTCATTACATCATGTCCTTCAACGTAGCATATTGAAATAGCTTTACAATCTTCACGTAGCTTGATTTCATCGAGAGCTAACTTAATTGCTTGCGTGCCATAGCCTTTCCCTTGATGCGGCACATCGATCATGAATTGATCAATATAAATTTCATTTGGCTTATCCTCTTCATAATTAGGAAAGTATTGGATAAAGCCAACAGGTTCTTCATTAAAATAGATTGCTCGATTAACATAGTGTTCGTTAAATTTAGAACCGGCGATTGATTCCGCATTTAAAGCAACAAACTCTTCTTGTTCTTTGGTTATTTCTAGTAAGATAATATCTTCCCAATTATCTTTAGTAACTTCTCTCAGGCTAATTGCCATAGTTAAATAATACTCCCTGTTACCTAACGCCCTGTTAAGGGAAAATCGTGGTTGGCTAAAGGTATACGAAACGGAACCGAACCAACCGTTAAAAGTCTTTCTAGAACGGCTTGTTAGCCTTTGTTGGCAACAACCTTCTTTAAGACAAAGAATATGATTAATAAGTATAAAATAGTGGCAATATGCTTAGCAACAACCTTAAATGGTGCTTGGGCTTCATATGCAAGTAACCCATCTGTAATTGGCATAACAACCGCAAACAATGCGCCCCACATCAAAACAACATAATTTCGAGTATATAAAAGATATCCAAAAATAAAGGTAATGAAGATTGTACGCGAACCATATATCTTCACCCAATCAGCATCCATATCGGCAAAAAGTTCAGTGCCTCTAACAACAGAAAACATCGTCGGGTCTATGAGGGCAAAAGTACCATAGAAACCCTGTAACAGAACTATGAGTGCGATTAATACAAAACCTAGTTTTTCTAACTTAGTACTTTTATTCGTCATAATATCCATATTCACCTGAATTATAGAAAAGCCCGTTGTTTTTAGTCGCGCTTTAATGTCTTGTTATACCGAAATATTACTGTAGTTACCAATGTCATTTTAGATTTTTATCAAAGAACTCTTTGACTACAGTTTTGGTTCGTTTGTGAGCCTCAATATTTCCCTGAACTGTGCCACCATTTGCGAAAGTATCATTTTTTTCAGATAAACGCCCGGGACGATGACCTGCGTTGTCGAATGCAATATGTTTATAGTTAAAGTCAACATTTGAATCATCCAAAATTGAAACTAACGTATCAGCCATGGTTGTACTAGGCCATTGTTGATCATCTTTTCCTGAAAGTAACAATAAATTAGCATTAATATTTTCTACTGGAAGCATAGCTGAGTTAACTGAATTTTTATCGTCCAAAGCATTTTCAAACATCTGACGAGTTTTGATAAGCTTTTTATCACGTATTATACGTGATAACCAAACTGCTCCATCAATTAATCCAACGCTATGATAATCAAGAGCTTCACCACCCCATGACCATGAAGATTCATTAAAGCCTGCCCAGCCAGGGCCCGCCCAGACAACAGAGCTTGGTGATCTTACAACTACCGCTTTTACTAATGGATTATAATAGGAGGTTAAAATAGCTGCTTCGGTTCCTTTAGAGTGACCAAATATTCCGATAGCACCTTTCTTTACTCGTTTATGATTATCCAACCAACTTACTGCGGTATTAAAATATTCAATTGGTACATTCACTAAATTTTCTGGTAAATCTTTAGAACCAAAATAGCGAACATTAAGAACAACAAAACCGGATAATGAAAGCCACTCAGCATCTTGGTTTTCGTATCCCCCGCCTGAGCCACCGAGAAGTAAAACAGAGGGACTTAGCTTGTCAGTATCGGGTAACCATAACCGCCCAACCAGTTGGTTATTTTCAATTGTTTGGTATCGAACATTCGACTCTTCAGCTGCAACATACGCTTGGGTTATTAATAATACAAAACAGACGAAATATTTCCAGACTGTTATTAAATCCAAATTAATCCCAATCATCTTTTTAAGTACTCCATACATGGACATTCGATATAACGCACTGTTAATGGGCAAAATATAGTTGGCTAAAATAAGCGGCGATGGAGCAAACAGCCAACTGTTACTTGTCCTGCTTGAGTGACTTGTTAGGCATTTCTTGGGCGAACAATGCTGAGAACAACAATAAAAGAGATGCAATAACCCACAAATATGCGCCACTACTAGCCTTGACCTTTATCAGCCTCATATCTTGCCCCAGCATAGCATAAGGACTGAATAAAAAAGATAGAGTACAAAACGTGCCAAAAACAGCTAAAGCTAAACAAAAATTATTACTTTGCTTTGAATACATAAAGATATAAGTTAAAAGCATAGATATATTTGCCAACCAAGGTAAAGCTGACAATATATTAAAAGTGACAAGCCCGAAGTAAGTTTGTATTAAACCAAGAAATAAAAGCTCATACCCTCGAAATTCCTCACCCGACTGAGGTGAAATAATAGAAATATTTAGCAGCGATAGCAGGTATAAAAAGAGAGAAAACCAAAATAGGTTTGTTCTAACAATATTCTTAATATAATAACTAACTATTCCCACTTTCACCTCCTTGTAATGATATGCCTAACGCCCTGTTAAGGGTCTAAATTTGTTGGCTATAACATTGAGGGACGAAAAAACAACTGTTATTTGTCCCGTTTGAACAGCTTGTTATAATTTTATAGCACTTCCGGTAAATTCAGTTTTATAACTGGAACTGGGATAATCTTATGATGATAAATCTCGCCATTCAAATTGGTTCTTAGCTGAATAGCTAATTGTTTATATGCAGCTATAAAGAAATCATTGAGGGCTCGATCTGACCATTCTTTCCAAGTTTTGACTTTACTAGGAAATCCATAGTGATTTTGCCAAATAAACTTCCCATGATTATCATATAAAGAAGCAATAATTTGCGGGTTAAAAACCACTCCATTTTCAGTTATGTTAATTAATGCATATGACTCTAGAATTAATTCATTAATCTCACTTTTAGGCCCATTGAATTTTATTGATGAATATTCTGAAGGTGACACCAGTTCAGTGAACAATACTTCCGACAAATTAAATTTTGTAGCTAGATGTTCTTCTAATTTTTCAGGTAAGTGAATTTCATAATTTGAGTCCAAAGCTAATACACCTAGAGCACCAGCCATACCAGGTTCGAAGTCTGGTACATTTGCAAAATTTGATATAACAAATGAGCTATTAGCTATAGGACGGTCCCCTACTAAAAGACTTAAATCATTTGGCGTGTAATCAATGACGTTAATATTGATATCTAAAATATTTATTTCTTCAGGAATATAGCCTCCGTGCTTTTGCGGAGTTAGGTTACACCCCACAAGAGCGGCCGTAATGATAAAAATAATAATTAGTCTGATAAAATGCATATAGATCCTAAAATTATAACGCCACATTAACAGGCAAAAATTGTTTGCTAAAATGTTGAGGAACAAAAACAGCAAACTGTTTTTTTGTCCTTAATAATTAACTTGTTAGGCATATTTAATACCCAACATACTTTACAACATTGTTTATAAATAAACCCGTATTTTCAACAGAAAGATGTAATATCCAACGGATATGTGGGGTTTCTTTAGATGATACAAAAATACTAAATGGATCATTGATACTTGAACCTACGCTAATAACAACAAACTTTGAATTAGGGACAGCATTTATAAACTCCTTACAGTCCGAACAAAACCATAAAGAGTAAAAAGGAATTCGGTTAATTAATTCAAATTCATTGGCGTTTAGTTTTGATATGAAGTTCGTTAAATTATCAAAGAACAGATCCTTATTGTATTCACTAGGAAGGTAATACAATGATACGTATTCATTTTCATTTATTCGGGGGCAAGCATTACCAATTGCAGATGACCATAGATATTTATCAGTTGAATCACCTTTTCCTAAGGCATACTTTGTAATCTGACAGTTCCCACGTGGGGTTTTGCTCGGAGCAGATACGGCTAATGCCACATCGTGAAGAGTTAATTTTTTCTGTTCAGAGCTAGGACAGTAAAATATTGCATCTATCTCTTCTTTAATAGGGATATTCAAGGAGAGTATATCTTCTTTTCCCGTAATATATTTACAGTGTGATACAGAGATTGTTTCAGCATACAATTTACTAGCAAAACTAGTAATCAGAACGACAAAGAAAATAAGTGTTTTACGAATTAAAATTGTTAGCCTCCTCTAAAACCAAAAACCAAAAACCAACTGTTTTTTGTCCTGCTTTAATGACTTGTTAGGCATATTAAGCTCCTTTACCTTGCTTTAAACTATACCAAGCACTTAAAGAGCCCAACGCACCCAGTAAACCAGAAGTGACAATGGTTACTAAAGCATTAATATTATTTTCTTTGTATAGTTCAGGTGTTTCGCCATGCGCACCAATGGTGCTAGACCAATAACCTATCCAAGCCGGAATGTAAAAACCAATAATTGCGAATAATAAAAACGAAAACATTAAAGAAGTACGTTCAAAAACTGGTAAAAGTGGCATTAATAAAACAAAACAAAATACAAAGCTCAAAACCCAAATGAACACAGAACCGATCGAAATACCCGCAATAAGATCAAATGAAAAGCTAACAGTCGATGGATTTCTGAGAAAACCAAAAACAAAGAATAAAACTGTAATTGTACATGCGCAGTACACCGATGCTTTTAACATGCTTCCCTACTTTTCAATATGCCTAACGCTCGCATAAGGGGCTAATAATTGTTGGCTAAAATGTGTAGCGGAACGACACGTAGCCAACTGTTATGTTTCTGCTTTCCACCTAACAAACTTCTCTCCAGGGAAAATTTCTCGAGAAACAGCTTCTAATTTTTCATAAATTTCAACTATGCTTTTGTCTGCTTCCTCTATATGAAAATATATGGTTTTAGCTCCGTTAATTGCCCCCTCATATAACCTTTCTCCAAGAGCATTTGAGAAATCAGTTACCCTAAATGGCTTACCATTTAGATTGAGTGCACTTAAAGCTGGTTTTACCTCATTAATATAAAATTCATTACGTATTTCAATAGACTTAAACGCTTGTTCAAACCGCTCTTGCTCTATAACTAAATCCATGACTAATTGAGGGTGCTCCTCAAGCAAAAAACCTAGCCCATCGAAATCATATTTCAAATAGTCATAACATGGAGGCTTCATTGCTGGTAACACAAATCCTCTATCTAATTCAGAGTTATATTTAGATAATGCCTTATGTATATTTTTAATTGCATTGATCTGCCTTACACATACAAAAATGGCTTTGTTCAACGCCATTTTTTCTTTTGTATGCTTTATCTCTTCGTCATTTTTTGACTTCAATTTGAAAGCCGCAAAGGCACCAACAAATGCGCCAATTAGAACGGTTACCGCTTTATACAAATATTCTAAATTTGCCGGAAGAACTTTATTCTCAATTGCAATTGAAGATAAGTACCAAAGATTTAAAAGTAGCAAGGCTAGTATTACTCCTAAATACTCATTATATTTTTTCAAACTCCACCCTTACAAAGAAACATAACAGCTTATTATGTAGACGTCTGACTAATTACGGCCACTTCGATATTCAATAAGTTACCAGATATCATATGAAATTCAATCTCTTAAATATTGCTATTATAAGTTTATCGTTCAATGAATGTAATTACTGAGAAGTCTCACTAATATCCAATGTAGATTTCGATATATCGCTAAGTAAAACGTATTGAACCACTTAAATTGTTTAACTAGGCTTTTTCGCCAACATAGTTGCAAACTGTAGTTTTGCGCCATTGTGCATAGTACCAACATCTTCATTATATTTGACCATTTCCCAGCCTTGATAAGCTTCGCGCAACTGCCCTACTTTTAAGGTAAATGGGAATGGTGCTGGGCATGGATGTTGTTCAGTGTTCATGGCGCAAACAATGAGGTTATAACCGCCTGCTAAAGTAGAGTTTTGCATATCAGCAATAACCGCATCAACGCGAGTTGGGTCAATAAACATTAGGGTGACGGTACAAGAAATAAAACCGTAGTTCTGGCCAAGGTTGGCATTGTTAATATCGTAAATTTTTGTCTTAACATTATCAAAACCTTGTTCATTAATAATACTTTGCAGCATATTAATTGCACCAGGATTGGCGTCTATGGCTGTAACGTTAAATCCATGCTGGCCAAGGTAAACAGCATTACGCCCATTTGAGCAGCCCATATCTAAGGTATCGCACGGTTCAATAACTTTACACGCTTCAACTATTTCACTATGCGCAGGGTTTAAGCCGTAACGGCTATTTAGATCTATCATGATAACTACTTAGGTTTTGAATTGGGGGCATTATCTTACTACTAAGTTATTGGTGCTACTTGACCCAAATCAACAACATTGGCTATTCGGATCTAAGTTTTCACTTAACGCATTAAGTTCTGACTTTTAAGCCAGTCCATCACCTTAATAGAACCAAGTGAACAAAGGGCTAAGAATTCCTTAACCAAATATCGGCATTCACTGTTGGTTTATTTTTACGTTTTTTCTTACCCGTGCCTTCAGGTTTTGCCATAGGTTTGTTCACTGCTATTAACGCTTCATTAATGGCTTCGTCAACTTCAAATCCTGCAACTTGCTCGCGTTCTAGCCTGATTTTATTCTTCTTTTCGATGATTTTAAAATGATGATAATCTTCGTGATCAATTAATGATATTGCTAAACCGACCTCACCAGCACGGCCACTGCGCCCAATACGATGCATGTAATCTGAAGGACTTCTTGGTAAATCGAAATTTATTACCACCGGCAGTTTTTCTATGTCGAGACCACGGGCAGCAATGTCGGTGGCAATTAGTACATCTATCTCACCGGTTTTAAAGCCATCGAGTACGCGATGACGAGCCCCTTGTCCTTTATCGCCATGAAATACTTCTGCGATAATGCCACGTTTAGAAAGCTTTTCAGCCAAATGGTTACAATTGTTTTTTGCGTTCACAAAAATAAGCACTTGTCGCCATTGATGTTGCTTGATCATATGAGCAAGTAATGCGGTTTTTTCGCCTTTATTTACGGTAAAAACCCGCTGTACTAAGGTACTGGTGTCAGCACTTTGTACTTGTATTTCAATGGGGTTATTAAGTAACTCTTGCGTTAATGTTTGTACTTGCTCAGGGAATGTTGCTGAAAATAATAAGGTTTGTTTTTGCTTGGGCAATAAAGCCAAAAGTGCAGATAATTCTTCAGTAAAACCAAGGCTTAACATCCGATCAGCTTCATCAAGCACTAAGGTTTTTACCTTGTCGAGCTTAATTGCATTACTGGCGATTAAATCAAGTAATCGACCCGGAGTTGCGACTAAAATATCTGTGCCACCACGTAATGCTAGCATTTGGGTATTGGCAGACACACCACCATAAACAGCTGATATTTTTATTTGGCCATTAAAGTGCACAGCATAAGATTTTATGCTGTCAGCAACTTGTCTGGCTAATTCTCGTGTCGGCACTAAAATTAACCCAGTGACATAGTTACCTTTACTGTTTTTACCTGAGTTGTCGGTAGCTAACGAATGCTTTGCATGTTGTTGTAATAGTGGCAGTGCAAATGTTGCGGTTTTACCTGAGCCGGTATTTGCTCCGGCGATTAAATCTCGTCCCACTAATATACTTGGAATAGCTTGCGCTTGAATCGGTGTTGGCTTGTTATATTCCAGCTCAGTTAATCGAGCTAGTAAAGGTGAAATAAGGCAAAGCTGTTCGAAGTTGGTTGGCATGGTGGCAGAGGTCATTGATATAAAGGGCTCAAAGCAGAAACTAATAGCCGACTATTTTAGCCTACTTATGCAATTTTTAGTTAGTGAAATCGATCTAATAGCAAAGCTTTTACCGAATTGAGTCAAAATTTATATCAGCATCGTAAGGTTAATGTGACTGAAACAATACCGTGATCGGTACTTTCACCATCGCGCTCAAAAACAGGGTTAATTAAGTGTCTATCGTAAGTGTTATGGTCGCTAACCTGATAAAGACTGTCGTGATAGCTGGCATCAAATTCACATGACAATAAAATGTAGTCGAGTATTGAACTACCGGCGCCAAAGTAATGTGTTGGTGTACGTTCAAGCTTTTCAAACTGGTCAGTTTCAGCTTCATTTATTTTTGCCATTTCAAATAGATCCCAGGCATCATGTAAACAATACTTCGCTAGATAGGCGTCACGATCAATCGATGAAACAAAACGTAAGGTATTCGTCAGTAAATGACTTAACACGCCGTCTGCTAAGGTGTTGTTAAAGTCTCCCATTAATACCATAGGGTTACCGCTAGTTTCGCGCCGCTCTATCATCTCAATCATCAGTAATGCTGCTTCACTGCCCCGTTGTATGGATGAACCCCAACCTCCAGCAACTTGCGCTTTTAAGCTTTCAATAATGCTTTTTTCTGCAGACTGATTTTTTTGTTCTTCATGTTCTATCATTGAACGCTTAGATTTAAAGTGCACCACATAACAATCACAGTTGCCGATATGAGGAACATCAATAGTTGCCCGTATTACTTTTCTGCTAAAAGCAAATTCGCTTGTTAACCCTAACGTTTGTGCAAGCTCAATGTTGGGTTTTACGGCAGCAACCTCAACAATAGGATAGCGCGATGCAATAGCAACTACAGGTTTTCTATAAATAAAGTCGTCAATGACTTGAGGTTGATCGACTACCGCAAAATAATGATAACCTTGCTCTGCAACCAGTAACTGTAGTGATTTGGCACTAAAAACTTCTTGAAAGCCGATAATGTCGGGCTGATGCTGTTGTAAATAATCAACAATCCAGTTTTGTTTCTTTTGCCATTGTTCTGCACTGTAAATACGTTCGAACTCATAGAAAGCATTAGGTGGCTCAAGGTAGTTAAATAAATTGAAGGTGGCTATTTTAAGTTGAGTATTTTCGACAGTAACTGAAGGTGATGTATGAGTAATTTCTTTTGTTCTCTTTGGTTAAAGGGTTTATGCGCACGAGCAATACGCATAATTATACCTGAATGTTTATTATAATTATCAAATTAAAAAACCTTAATGAAAGGAATTATAAAAAAATTACTTAGCTTGCGACTAAAACAGCAAATAACACTTAGCGCATTTACATTGCCCATTCTACCGTTTTTTTTGCATTATTATAGTTGGCATTGAACAAAGAGGAATCTGGATCTCGAATGACATCAAGTATGTTTGAATTCTGCCTTGATAATGCCATGATCTGAGCTATAAGCGCCATCATCGTCAATAAAATCATTCCATATTTTGGTTTCTTTATGTTTCCATTTCGCTCTTGACGAGTTTGCAAAAAATTCTTCAGATACTAGAATGTGGTCGATAACATCTTTATGATTTTTGTAATCGTGCGTATAAAAAATATCTTTGAAAGATTTAAGTTGTTGTAATTGCAGAGCACTGTACAAACTAGTATTACCTCCCCTAGCAGATAGCGACATATTGGGTTGTTCAGTGATAATTGCTAATGTATTGCTGCTAGGATCATCATTCAAGTCACCCAACACTACAGTCGGTTTAACACCATTGCTCAGATGATCGGTCAGCAACATTCGCAAAGCGGCTGCTTCCGCTGTTCTTCGAATGGTAGAAATGGCAGCGCCAATTGCATTTTGATACTGATTAGAAATGTTGCTAACTTTGCTGGGTAATTTGGCCTTTAAATGGCAAGCAAATACCGTAATATCTTTAATATTCGTATGTTGAGAATGTTCGATGGTGGCTTTTATTATGCTTCTAGAAAATCTATTTATTGCGACAGTCACCTCATCGTCTTCGTCATCATTTTCATCAACTTTAATCAATTGTGAAAATGGCAGGTTTTTGATAACCGTTAAACCTTCAGCTTTGACTCGCCAAGGCTTTCTAACCGCAAGAGCAACGGCAATTCCACGCCAACTGCCTTTTATATAATGAAGCGAATAATCGCTTAATGTTTCTGAGCGAAAAACATCCTTTAAACATGATGTTGACCATAGCTCTTGAAATGCGATCACGTCGGTGTCTATTTTCTCAAGCATATGACGAGTCCAAATTATCTTGTCATCATAAGCCGCTTGGCTAACTTTAGTGCCATAAACCGATTTTCCAACCGCTTGAAGGTTATATAAGTTAAACGAAGCAAAACTAATAGTTCTCGCCATTTTTTCATCCTTGTTGCTTGCTACAAACCTAAGCTTGCTTAACTTATTGCAGAATCATGCTTATGCTCTAGTTCGCTATATTTATTAAATAGAAGCGGTTAAGGCTGTATTTTCCATGTGCACTTAGCCTTTTTTGTCACGATATAAATACTTTTTCCTGAACTGTCGTTGCATAAGTATTGCTTAGGTTTATATTCGCTACGAATATGCACAGTGTCGCCATATCGAATTAGGCTATCACATTTGTTTTTGCCTTTATCTTTACAAGCTTTGGTAAAAATCCAATTCTGCTTTTTACTTGATTCTGGCGCCGCATAAAACACTTTCTGCTTCGCTGTCCAGGCACCAAGCTCATTGTATTTGCCGATATCTTTTTTTTGTGACTTAGTTTCAGTCGTTTTAAAGCGAATATTCATGCCATGCTTTAATGGCTCGCCACTGCCTTTAAATTTCAATTTAACAGCCTTTAATTGCAGTGTAGGATAAGGCCATTTACCGGTTAAACCGACAGCCCGCCAATTAACAATTGATAAGTAACGGCTATCACCGGCATATTGCAAGGTAAAGTGAGCATTATTTTTAATGGCTGGCGCTTTTTTAATCTGACAAGATTTTTTGGTATAACTCGTCGTTTCAGTCACTTTTGCGGTACTTCCATTTGCCAATACATTTAACTTATAGCTAATGGGCACCGCCGTTGTTAATGGTGGCTCAGTGCTAGAAAAGTAACTTTGAATATTTGCCGTTTTAATTAATTCTGCCGCCTCCTTCCAAGGCCCACCATACGGCACTATTTTCACTTCCGCACTGGTAAGTATGGCTTTGTAACGTGCTTTTAAAGCTGCATCTATCTCAGAGCCGCCTTTATATGCGTATTCAAGCGCGGCGTTGATTTCAGTTTGCGATGACGTAGATGTTAGGGTGAAAAGTAATATTCGACCATAAGTGACACTTTCAACATAAAGTGGTGGGTTATCTTGATCTATTCGGCCAATGGCTTGCTGATCTTCAATGTCATCCTTTGAAATATTACTAAAATAACTGCTTGGTTTTCGTGGCGTGGGAACAGAAACCGTAAACATATTTTGTACTAAGTAATAAGAAAATGTTTTTGTTTCTACTTTGCTATCAAGTTGTAATGATGCCTTTGCGCTTTGGGTAATGTATTTTGCCGATAAATTAAAATCTAATAATAATTGCTCTACTGAGTAAATTTCTTTTGAAAGGTAAGAAGCCACCGCAGGTAATTCAACGCCTTTTGCTCGGTTTACAAGTTCAGCAATGGCAGTTTGCATGCTTTGCTTACTTGGTTTTTCCACCATAACCGATGGTTGAGGAATCGATTTATCTATCGTTAGCGCTAAAGGTGCAATGTCAGCAATGGGTAATTGTTCGAAACGGCCATTGAGAAAAGGTTTGCCTTGAATAACCGAGCCTGGCCATAATGCCGCTGAATTATCATCAAATATCACCACCTTATCAGGTGTTTTAGTTAGGCTATATTGCTGATTTGAACACTGGTATTTCCCATGTGTACTTTCACTTGGCTGCCCTACTGCCGTACCATCATCATCAGCTTTTGTGGGGGATAATTCTTGCCATGGTTTCAGTGCTAATAAATAATTATCTACGTCATTTAACGCATTGAGAATGATAGGTTGAGTTACCTCTTTATCATCCGTTTGAGGCTCTGAACAGGCGGTGATAATAAGAACAGAAACGGCTATTGATAATTGCATCATTACTTTCATCATTATTCCTTTCGTGCTTTCTTCCATATTCGTTGATGGTTATAGCAACATACGGGGGTAAAGAATAAGTATAGTCTGAAGCAACTAAAATGGGAGTAATGACAGAAAAGTCAAGCTTGTTAACGATCAGGTAAAATGCCGTATTTGGTTAGTATCACATTAAAGTGCGATTGCACCATAACGACTAAGGCAGCTAAACATCTTAAAAATTAAAACATTAATTCAAAACACCTCAAACAAAGCGCTTCAATGACTGATACTAATTACCAACAGTAAGTTTTTTTCTATCGACGATTTAATTTAAAAAACCGCCTTTATATTATTTACATTCAGGCAAAAAATTTAATTTGTGCTAATAATTTAAGACATACGTTATGGACATTTAAAAACTCAAATAGATTTTTAAAATTGATAAGGATTTATCATGATTTCAAGAGACAAAATACGATTACAGGCAGTTGCGCTGCCACTGTGCATTATTCTAGGCGGATGCGCCGCTGTTTCAAAGGAACTACCACCTGCAAAACAAGCCGTTAAGGCTGATCCACAACCGATAAATTTCCCTTGTCAAGGGAATACCGTACTACCATCACACATTGCAGCTCATTTCGAATTAGTGCAAGGTAAAGAAGCACAAAAGTATGAAGAACAGGCAATACTGCCGGTAGGTAAAGGTGGTTTATGTAATGGTCAGGTTTACCGAAAAATTGACGATGCACCCGTGAACATCAATCGAGCATGGGATTCGACTAATCCTGGCGGCCAATTCTCTAATTGGTGGACATTTGGCGAGATAAATGGCAAAACTGGCGCTTATCGCGAAAATTATGCCATCTGTGCTTCATATTCGATATTAGATATGATGAACTCCTGTGACTTAAAAAAAGGCGCCGTTATCGTTTTAGGTCCTGGACAGAGTGCACAATGTTCAAAATATCTAATTTACTCTCAATCGGCCTATCAACAAGTTTATTTTCCCAATGCTGAAAAATACGTGGAAAATTGCCAATTATTCGAAAGCTATTTTAAATGGAAAGCTCAGAAGAATTAACGTTTTACTCGAGTTGCATAAAATCTTCTAAGAACCAGGCCGCAAATTCGTGTCGGCCTTCAACACTCGCTTTGCTATATATTACTGATGCTTGCTGACGAACGGTTTTTTCTTTGGTATTTCGTACGCTGCCAATTTCTTTAAAGCTTAGGCCTTTAAGTAAAAGCATCGCAACTTCTTGTTCGCTTGGCGTTAATAACCACTGTTTGAATTGATTATTAATAACTTCACTATATTCATGACGAGCGTTTTTCATTTCATCAGATATGTTTTTAAATTTATCATCAGAAATAACTAATTCTTGCTTGAGCCTTGCGATATTTAACGTTCTCGCGCGTATATCTTTAACTAAGAACAAGGCGCCAATACCTGAAAAAATAGCAATAAGGCTTTCGAATAGAATATGCCAAACCGGCACACCCAATGAAATATCTGTGAAGACGTCAAAAACATTTAAAACCATAATGACGAATAATATTGTCGCTATTAATTTATCTCTCATAAAACCTTCATTTTTCAGCAATGATACAATGTAAACAGACATATGTCTCATAACCTTAAAATGTTAATTGACTCAACCTATGCGCGATGATTTTACCTGATAAACCGGTAACAATTAAGCCAATAGCTGACTTTTTCTGAGATTGCGGTTTCGAAAATTGACAGCGATATATTCAATGGCTGATAAGTGAGGTTTGCATGAATATCAAACGAGAGCGAGTTTTTGTCTGGAGTCGTAACATTCGGTTATTTCATTGGATAAATGTTATTACGATAACCTTACTCGTTATGATTGGTTTAATCATTTTAAACAGCAAATTACTCGGTGTTAACAACGACGGTAAAATACTGCTTAAAACGGTGCATGTTAGCATAGGCTATGTTTTTGCCACGAATTTCCTTTTTAGAATTTTGGTTGGCTTTATCGGTAAAGCACATGAACGATGGAGTAAGGCCCTAGCATTTGAAAACGGTGTTGTAAAAGACCTAAAAGCGTTTAAACAGCACAAGGTTTCAGCCTATAAAGGACATAACCCGGCAGGTAAACTAATGATAATGGCGTTATTGTTGTTAATGTTAGTGCAATTGGTTTCTGGCTTAGTGATCGCAGGTACGGATATTTATTACCCCCCTTTTGGTCAATATTTTGCTCAGAGTATCGCGATAGATAAAGACAATGTTGACGTTATTAAGCCTTATTCAAAAGTAAATGTTGATGAAACGGCGTATCAGGAAATGCGAGCACTGCGTAAGCCTTTTATTACCGCCCATGTTTATGGTTTCTATGCCTTAATCTTTCTTATTCCTTTACATATATTAGGTGTAATTGTTGCAGAAAGAAGAGAAAAATCCGCCTTAATATCGGCTATGGTTAGCGGTTATAAATACCTACCAAAAACAAAGCAAGACTAGTTCTAGCAGGAAACGCATAACAAAGCTTTTAAAATTAATGCTCAGCACTCATTTCTGTTTTCAATCATTTTATAAAAAGTTTCAGTCGTGCCATTTTTGCAGAGTTTTCGTAAAAGACTAAATAGCGCTTCACTACTTCTGGGTGTGTAATGTTTACCGGCATAACAAGTCTGCCAGTATTAAGCTGTTCAATGCATAAATAACGTGCCGCTAATGTGAAGCCATGGCCATTGCTGACGGCATTGAGCGCCATGTCAGTACTGTGAACTCTTGTCCAGCGTTGATGAGTTTTGTAAGCTGTAACGCCTCAATGCTCAAACCAAGATGGCCAATTATATATTCCTGGGCCTTCCAAACCGACTAGCCAAGTTTGCAGTAAGTCAGCTGGTTTATTGAAATCGAATGTTTTCGCAAGTTGCGCTGAACATACTCAGTTCTCATTAAAACTTACCTTCACTTTAAATATATTTTCGTTTGAAGAAATTTGTAGTTGCCACTGCAATTGTTGACAAATTTTATCTGCTAGAAACAATCCTAAACCATAGCCGTAGTCAGGTTTCTTCATAGATGAGTTTAATACCTCATTGCTAGCAACATTATTCTCGTTATTGTTTGACGCATCGATCATATTTTCAATCAGTAAATAATGTGAATGCAAGTCAACTTTCACCTTAGCGTCGCTACTGTATTGGCAAGCATTTCGAATAAGATTGCTAACCAGTATTTCTGTTAGCTCAAATTGACCTAATAGTTTTATATTTTCTGTCATGTTCACAATGAAATTGATATTTTTTCTTTCAAATTGCTGTTGTGCGCTAGCAACGATGCTCTCTACTAATTCATCGAAAAGGAATACCTTATTAACCAATAAGCTATGTTTTTGACCAATATCAGAGTGATGTTGTCCTTGCCAAAGTCGTAGCAAGGTATTGGTTAGTTGCTTCATTGTAAGATTGGCCGTATATAGCTTTAACAATGTTTTACTGTCTTTAGCAGTTATATGCTCACTTTTATTTAGTAAAGCGCTTGCCGCAGAAATTATTGAAATGGGTGTTCTTAGTTCATGACTTAAGCTGCTTAAAAAATATTTTTCTCTACTTAATAATGCCTGTTCTGTTGCTTGTAGTTCAAATTGCTTTAATAAGCTTGATTGTAAAGTATTTGCACTGTTCACTAACTCATTAAACGTAATGCTATCGGGTCGTTGATGCCTTTTTAGCTGATGATAATTCAATTGGCTCAATGAATGAATCCAAGCATCAAACCCAGCAACTTGCTTGGTAATTTCTCTATTAGTGTGCACACTATAAAAAATAACAAGCGCTAGTAAAACCGTAACAAATAAAATGAAGACATTTTGCCAAGATTGATAAAAAGCAGCTTCATGCTCAACATCAAATAAATGAATAACATAAAACACTTCACCTTTTTCAGTTGAGTAATAAGGTAAAATGTAAATATACTGGTTATCAAGCTGATAAACATGGGTTTTATTCATCATTTTTTGCGGGGTATTATCTGTTATACCCAACAGAATTTTATAATACTGTGGTAGTCGAGCAGTACTCCAATAATATTCTTTAATACCGAGATCAAATTCTGCAATATCATCAGTTAACTGATAGTGTTCACTTAAAACTTGTGCATCATAATGCATATAGTAGTCAGTCGTGTCGTCCATCGCCCCATGGCGCATAAAGACAATGGTGATGATAAATGTAATAATTAACAGCACTAAAACCGCTAAATATCTTAGTTTCAAAAAACGATTGAGTGATTGATCCCGTTGATTAGTTAAAGCCACCCGACATTCCTTATTCACACTTCGCTATTGTTTTACTTTCTTTCAAGGCAATACCAGCGCCTCGAATAGTATGCAGTAATTGAGTTTCGCCATTACTATCAATTAAACTGCGAAGCCTGAATACCAAGGTTTTTAACATGTCTTTGCTTGGCGTTTGATCAGGCCATACCTCGTTTTCAATTGTTATGCGATCAACTATGTGTGGGCTATGTTGCGCGAGTAAACTCAGAAGCTGCCATTGTGTTGGCGAAAGCGCAAGCAATTGTCCAGAGCGACTAACACTGCGCTGCACATAATCAATTGTTAAGGTATCTAAATTGAAACGGTTATTGATAGCTCGTTTATTTTCGCGCGTTGCCAGTACTTGAATTCTTGCTGCTAATTCTTCCAATTCAAACGGTTTAGTTAAATAGTCGTCTGCCCCTAATTCAAAACCATTGAGTTTGTCTGCTAAAGTGTCACGCGCAGATAGGAAAATTATTGGTGTGGCAATGCCTAACGCTCTGATTTCTTCACAAACTGAAAAACCATTTAGTCTTGGCATGTTTACATCTAGTACAATGACATCATATGTATTTTTTACCAATAAATTCATCGCATTAATACCGTCAAACGCATAATCACATTCAATATTTGATGTGGCTAAAAAATCAATCGTTAGCTCTGCAAGATCTGTTTCATCTTCTACCAGTAGTATTATCACAACATAACCTTCTCTACATAAAATCGGTGTCAGCACTTATCGTGCAAAAATTGCAATGAGGGCCGCATACATTAAGGTTAACACAGCAGTAAATTTATTCGGTTACCTTTTGGTTACCTTACTTCATTTAACATTAGTACCTATGAATAGTCGAATAAATACCGTGGAGAATAACTCAATGATAAAAAGTTTAAATAGCTTAATTTCGTCAATAATGATAGTTAGCCTTTTGCTGGCTGGTTGTGGTAGCTCTGGCAGTAAGACCAGCAAAGAAGTCATCGAACCTGTATCAACAAATCCAACTACCCAAATTGCTACTCAGGTATTTAAAAATGCAAAAATTTATACCGTAAATGAACAACAAGCATGGGCAGATGCTGTCGCGTTAAGTGGTAATAAAATAATTTTTGTTGGCAGTAATTCAGCAATAGAAAAATATATCGGTGCAGCTACGAAAGTTATTGATCTCGAGGGTAAAATGCTAATGCCAGGATTTCATGATGTTCATATGCATCCTATCGAGTCAGCTTCAGAAAACACCCATTTTTCGATTGATGTCGATGAAACAGATGCTGAAAATTATATAACTGAAATTCAGGCCGCTGCCAAGAGTGTTCCAGGATCTGGTTGGTTAATTGGTTATGGCCATTCAATCTTTACCTTACTCAACACGGTACGTTCACCAAGAGATATACTGGATGAAGCAGAGCCTAACCGTCCCGTCATTATCATGGAACAAACCTCTCATTCGATGTGGGTTAACTCAGCAGCGCTTGCTTTAGCTGGCTTTAGCAAAGATACGCCGCATCCAGAAGGTGGCAGAATATTGCGTGATAAAGTGACCAATGAATTAAATGGCATTTTAATTGATAATGCTGGCAACATAGTTATGGATATGGCTATGGCACCGACGACAAAGAGTCTACAAAACGATTATGCTGGCTTAATCGACTACACTCTGCCGGAGCTAGCAAAACACGGTATTACATCAATTAGTGATGCCAGAAGCTTCTGGCAACGGGACGATCATAAAACTTGGCTAAAAGCAGAAGCAAACAATAAATTAACAGCAAGAGTTGCCGTTGGACTTTGGGCATATCCGGCGGCAAATGATATTAAACAACTAAAAGAATTAAAGACACTTTATACAAATAATGCCGATAGTTTATTGAAATTCAATCAAATTAAATTGTACTCTGACGGCATCATTGTTAATGCAACATCTGCAATGTTAGATGCTTATAACATTGATTTGATCGGTATTGAAAACAACAAAGGTCTAAATTATTTTAGCCAAGCCAGAATTGAAAAATACATCGCTGAACTAGAACCCATCGGCTTTGATTTTCATATGCATGCCATTGGCGATAGAGGCATTCAAGAAGCATTAAATGCGGTTGAAAGTTCTGCTAGTGAGCAAGGTCGTCATCGTATCACGCATGTAGAAATAGTCGCACCGGCTGATATTCCTCGTTTTGCACAACTTAATGTTACTGCTGACGCACAGGTTGCTGGTGATTTTTCAAAGCCTGAACATTGGCACGAAAATGATGAACTAATTGGCGCGGTAAGATCAGATAACGCCATTCCTATCAAGTCATTAGAGGCGGCTGGTGCACGTATTACCTTAAGTAGTGATTGGAACGTTAGCTCATTTAATCCTTTTATTGGTTTACAAAATGCAGTGACCAGAGCGCCGCAAGAGTTAACTTTAGAAAAAGCAATTAAAGCTTATACCCTCAACGGTGCTTATGTAATGAGACAGGAGGACAAAGTCGGCAGTATTGAAGTAGGTAAATTTGCAGACTTTGTTGTTTTGGATAGGAACTTATTCGAGATAAGTGAAAATTCAATTGAGCAAACAAAAGTGTTTATGACCGTTTTTAATGGTGAAATTATCTATCAGCAGTAATCGACCATTTTATACAATTACCTGCGCTTTAACTCGCTCCACTTAGCGATAATGCTATCGAGCTGACCTGATTTTTTTAATTCGCTAATAGCATTATCCACGGTTTTTATCATCTCGGGTTTAACCGATTCTCTGCTAAACATTAAGTGAATATCTGCTTGATAAACCTCAAGTGGATGTTGTTCAAATTCACCAATCATTTGATATTTATTAGCAAAAGATTTAATTGTAGCGGGATCAACCAAAAAGCCGTCAATATGGTCTTTTAAAAGTAAAGTAACATTTTCTTCAATATCAACCACTTCGATAATATGCTCTCGAAATTCAGTGGTTTTCATCAATTCTTTATATTCATCACCATAATAGTAACCACTTTCTATTCCGATCATATATTTGCTTTCGTTCAGGTCAGCTAAGGTTTGCAGTTTTATTTTTTTTGCCTGACCTTTTCTAACAAACAGCTTAACAACTTCCTGACGGTATGGTTGGGTAAAATAAGCGTAACGTTCTCTCTCTTCACTTTTAGATGCCCCCATAGCAAGGTCCATTTCACCAGTTTTGATGTAATGCAAATGCCGTTTCCACGGCAATTCTGTATATTCAGATGAGTAGCCAACTTTGGTAAGAATGGTGTTAAGAATTTCGAAGTCTAAGCCGAGCAGTTCTTGCTGACTATTACGATATTGATAGGGGTACCACAATTCCCAGCCGATATGTAAATCTTTTGCGTAACTTGGCAGGTTTGCAATTAAGCATAAGACGATAAGGATGCGTTTCATTGATTGCCTTTTATCGCCTTTGCTAATTTAGTTATTCAAATATTATTTCAAAGGCTTGAGTTTTAACACTAGCGCGGGATCTAATCTCATATTAAACCAATTTATGCGCCAATCTAAGTGTGGTCCGGTTGCTCTTCCGCTTGCTCCTACGGCGGCAACAAGCTGTCCTTTGCTTACATTATCACCAACTTTGACATAAGAATCACTCAAATGCAAAAATGTTGAGCTAACGCCGTGACCATGATCGATGATCATAGTGCCACCAGAATAAAACATATCAGGCACATACATCAGTACGGTTCCGTCTGCCGGCGCTTTAACCGGATCGCCGGTTTTTCCGGCATAGTCTAAACCATAATGTGGTGTTTTAGGCACGCCGTTGTAATAGCGTTGACTACCGTAAACTCCGGTAATTGTGCCTTCAATTGGCGCAATAAAACCTTCAGCAAACGCAGTTAAATCACTGTCTATTTTTCTTGCTGCTCTGATTTTCTTATTATCTTCACCAACCCGAGAAATTGCTTTCTTGTTTGGGTTCATGATTTTTTTCGAGATACCGGTCACTTTCTGAATGTTGTATTCACGTTTCAGCGGCTTTAACAACTGCTTTTCTTGAGAGCCATCGGGTTTAATAATAACTAATTCACTATTATTTTTTTCGTCGCGGCTAAAACCTAGCGCATAATCACCTGCTTTAGAAACTTTAATCGCTTTGCCATTTAACATGACTTGGTTTTCTGGCGCAGTTTTACCAACAATCAGGGCACCTTGAAAAAACTGCTTGGTTAGTTGCTCCTGAGCTGAGACAGTTTGCGAAAGTATTGCAACACCAACAAAAACAGCACTTCTAAAGAAAAACGGCAACTTTTTAACCATTAGCAATAGCTCCTTTTGCGACCCCTTCAAAGGCAATCACTTTGAAGTCATCATTAGGGGACTGTTTTTTAAGTTGCCGAACAATAAAGTCTGCTAACAATTCAACGGTAGAGTCACAATCAACCACGTCCAATATTTTACCTGGTACAGCAATATCAAATCGCCCTTGTGGCGCGAAGTAAGAGAATAATTGGTGATCGGGTGTCAAATTAGCTTTCGCGTCACCTGATAATTCTATATCAGTTAAACTGATGCGATCAGCTTCACTGGCTAAGTAAATGTCTTGCCAGCGTAAACTCCAAACTTCTTCTAATGCTGATGAACGTTGGCCGTTTTTAAATATTTGAATTTTTGAACGGTGGCCATGGGCAATACGCTGACAATTACCATCATGTAATTTTAAGCCATGAGTATAATGGTAATAAGCACCATCGATAACTTCAGCACGTAAATTTAACGTTAAGCCTTGAACGTTTTTCGGTAATTCAGCAAGAATTATCGCGGTTAAATGCTGGGTTACTGACTCTATATCAATAGTTTTAGCGGCAAGTTTTGCAAATGCGCAGGCTGGTGACTGTAAAAAGTAGCCACCTTGCTTAGAATTAAAGTCGACAAATTCATGGCCAGGTCGTTGTGCTGCGTCACTAACCACAATAGAGTCGTCTTGCATGGGTAGCAATAATTTATGATCAACGGCTTCATCAATAATCGCTTTAATTTGCTTTTTAACGACAGCGAAATCAAGCACCATGCTCATTTCGTTAAGACTACCATCAAGCAACACATCAACTATCCAGCTCTCGCCGACTATACCGCGATCAGGGCAACAGTATGAAAAGTCGATAACGGTTAAATCATTTACAAATAACTGCATTGAACGCCCCTACTACTTAACTTGCCAAGCAATGGTGTCGTTGGCACGTATTGGCACAACAACATCATCACCAAATGCTATGGTGGCTGGCACTGACCATTCTTCTTTTACTAAGGTAATTTTGTCGTTGTTTACCGGTAAATTATAAAACTTAGGACCATTTAAGCTGGCAAAAGCTTCAAGCTTATCAAGCGCTCCGGCTTGTTCAAAGGCTTCAGCATAAAGTTCAATAGCGGCATGTGCTGTGTATGAACCTGCGCAGCCACAAGCTGATTCTTTCGCATGTTGAGGATGTGGCGCAGAATCTGTACCTAAAAAGAATTTCTCACTGCCGCTGGTAGCTGCTTCAATTAATGCCTGCTGGTGAATATTACGTTTTAAAATTGGTAAGCAGAAGTAATGTGGGCGAATACCACCAACTAGCATGTCATTTCGATTAAATAATAAATGATGAACAGTAATAGTGGCTGCAACATTAGTACCCGCTTCTTTGACGAAATCGACAGCATTTTTAGTGGTGATATGTTCTAAAACAATTTTTAATGTTGAATACTTTGCGGCTAACGGACGCAAAATGGTATCGATAAACACAGCTTCTCGGTCAAAAATATCGATATCATGATCGGTAACTTCACCATGGATCAACAAGGGCATATTTTCTTCTTCCATTGCTGCCAACACTGGCGCAATGTTGTCAACGCTAGTGACTCCTGAAGATGAATTGGTTGTCGCACCGGCTGGGTAAAGCTTAGCGGCGTAAACGATACCTGAAGCTTTTGCTGTTTTAATATCTTCTGCTGTGGTTTGATCGGTTAAATATAACACCATTAACGGTTGAAATTGCTTACTTGGGTTCGCCGCCATAATGCGTTGATGGTAATCACTTGCCAGTGCAGCATTCGTTACCGGTGGCACTAAGTTAGGCATAACGATAGCGCGGCCAAAGTAACGGCTGATATCAGGTACTGTGGTGGTTAATGAAGCGCCGTCGCGTAAATGTACATGCCAGTCGTCTGGGCGGGTGATGGTTAATGTTGTCATTTTTCTTTCCTAATAAATTCTTTTGTCTTTTTGTTACGCCTCTCGGCATAGCACTTATATCGTATAATTTGTTGCGCAAACAGCGGGGTTAAAACTCACTTTCACTATTTTCGGCGTTTGCTTGCATTGCCGCATTTTCATTGGCTTTGTTAGTTTCCAATAATGCTAATAATTGGTCTTTTAAATTTGGCGGCACTTTAAATATGGTAATGCTTTCGTTTGCTGGGTTATAAACCACGTCTTGGCCAAAGTGGCTACGTTCAAAACTCAAACTTATGCCGTTGCCATACCCAGAATACTTAGTGACTTTGTTAACCACAGCTTGGTCGTGCGGAAACGATTCTTCAATTGGGTAAGACTGTTCTTGGCAGAATTTATAAAAGTCAGAGCCACTTTCTTCTGACTTAATAACATCACCGAGCTCTTGTAAGGAAACGTCTTGAGCTGATTCTTTCTGCTCTTTACAATAGCTCAATAACTCTTTACGCGTTTGTTGTTTTTCATTGGCGTCAAATTGATTAACCGCAACATAGTCTTCAACGGCTTGCACTAAGGTTTGGGTTTGCTCTTTCGAGTTTAAGCCTTCTTCACAACTTAAAAAGTCTAAGAAAAAATCTGATACTTTGCGTCCTGCTCTACCCTTTATAAAGGAAATATAGCGATTACCTTCGGCGTTGTCTTGATAATCAAATAAATCAATACGAGCCGCTAACTGCAACTTATTGGTATCTAAATGCTGATCAGCTGAAATGTTTAGTTCGCCATCTACCGAGTAATGTTCAGAAATTGGAATTATTGCTGCTAATAAATAGCGGCCGCCCATATACTCGTAGTGACAAATAATTAAGTAACCGGTTTCTGCAAGGTCATATTTTTCAATTTCATTTTTTAATAAGTTTGCTGCTTGAGTACTGAATTGGTAAAAACTTTGTACGTCACCTAAATAGCTTTCCATAATGTCAACAAAACGAGCACTGTCGCCTTCAGCAGGCATTGAGGAAAAATGGCCGTATGCTTTGCTACCTTTACTGTTATAAATCTTATGTAGGGCATCAACAAAGTTTTCTATTTTGCTGCTAGCGGCAATGCTTTCAGGCCCTAACCTGAGTACAACTTCACCAGTTTCTTCTTTTTTTGTTAAAAAATGCAGTGCAATGTTCGAAATAATTAAGCTCATAGATAAAGGTCAGTATTATATTGTTCAGGCATTTGATAAACTTATCGCTAGTTTATTCAATTACCAATTAAGTGTTTAAGATGCCTATTGTATCCAAGTATTCCAACGAACGTGTAGAAAAAATTATTCAAGATTTGCATGATGTTCTTGTAAATGAGTCTGCAACCCCTGATCTAGCGCTGATGTGCCTAGGAAATACACTGACAGAAATTATTAATAATAATGTGCCAGAGCAACAACGAGAAGTAATAGTAAACAATTTTACCAGCGCATTAAAACAATCTATACAAAAATCTAAATAAAACGTATAAGTATCACTTATAGTTAACAAGCGACAATTATAAACAATAATAAGAGAATATTACGACGCAATGGTTTCATTTGAATCAAAACCCTATAGTAAGCGCCTATTGCAGCTAATTAGCTGGAGCCACTGGTTCACCTTCTTCAACATTATCGCGGCAATTTTATTATCGTCGATTTATGTATTTAATGAAGCAATGCCGGAAACCTTGCTCGGACAAACTTATTTGGTTACCACATGGCTAAGCCATATGGCCTTTTTAACCTTTATGAGCTTTGTACTGATTTTATTCCCGATCACCATATTATTTCCCCGAACGCGCTTTATTCGGGTTGTCGCTTCCATTGTTTTCACGGTGGAATTATTGCTGCTGTTACTCGACGCTTTTATTTATTCACGTTTGGGCTATCACTTAAATATTTCCTCTAGTGCGCCTATTTTAGAATTGATCAGTAACGAAATTCAGCAAAACAGTCGAATTTTTTGGTTTGTCAGCTTAGTTTTGTGTTTGGTAATTTTATCATTTGAATTACTCGCCTCTAATTATGCATGGAAACACCTAAAAGAATTACAAAAAACCATCTTTGCGCGTTTTATCGTTATTCCTTTAGTTGCCTTTTTCTTCTTTAGTCATATCGTCCATATATGGGCAGATGCGAATTTGGAGTATGATGTTTTACGCCAAGATACCGTGCTGCCATTGTCATACCCTTCTACTGCAAAAACCTTATTAACAAAATATGGTATGTTTGATGAAGTTGATTATATTGCGCGTAGAACGAGCCCATTGGCCTTTACCGATGTCGTACCAACGTACCCAAGTTATCAAGGACAATGTCCAAATGACCAAGCATTAAAACAGTCTGTTTTTATGGTGTTAACGGATCAAACTCTTAATAGCCAACAATTAGATAAAATTAAGCAACGAGCCAAGCAAGGCAAGGTTTCCCTTAACAACCACATTGATAACGCGTTACCAAAAGATGCTTGGTTCAACCTATTTTATAGCTTACCAAGCATTTATAAGGATGCTGTTTTAAAACAAGAAACCACTCCGCTATTATTTCAGATCCTTGATAAGAAAAATTTGGCTAAATCGTTAACCATTATTGGCGAAAGTCATAGCGAGCTAATGTCAAATGAGCCGCTAAACTTGGCGAGTAAATTGTTTCCAAAACCAACGAAATTAGCTGATATTTCGAGTTTAATATTTGCCGATAAACTTAATAGTTATGCTCCTGGCTTGCATGTATTTTATTTTAGTGGCAAAGACAGTTATCAGTTTGAATTGTTCTTAGATGCCTTAATGTCTGCGCAAAACAAAAAGCAGCAAAAAGATGTTTTATGGATAAGCTCGATTGGTAACCCAACAAAAGACACTTCTCTGTCAATCAAACCTGCACTACTAATTTTGTCTGAAGGTAAGAATAGAACCATAGACAAGTTGACCAGCCATATGGACGTACAGCCAACCCTGATTAAACGTTGGTTAGATTGTGGTATTGATGCAAAAACTTATAGTAACGGTGATGATATGAAGCGTTTGAAAAAAGATCGCATCATCGCCAATACCATGGATGATGGTATTGTCGTGTTTAATAAAGATAAATCGATGTTTGTTGATCAAAATGGCAACTTTCAAAGCTATTCAATTCAATTAGCAGCGCCTATTACCGCAAAATCAGACTTTCCATTGATGATAGATGGCGTACATTTTATTAAGCAATTTAGTAACCAAGCGAATAACGCACAATAATTAGTCACTTAGCAATGATTTGTTGGCTTTTTAAAAGCATTTAATTGCATTCAGTTAATAAATCATTAATATAGCCAACGTAAGCTTTTATCCCCATTAAGCTTACGTTTCGGGGTATAGCGCAGCTTGGTAGCGCGTGCGTCTGGGGGACGTGAGGTCGCAAGTTCGAATCTTGCTACTCCGACCATATTATAGAATCAAGACGTCCTAGGGCGTCTTTTTTTATGCCTAAATGCCAGTAAATACAACACATAAAGCAACAATCCACGGTTATCTACGTCCTGTAGAGTATTGTAAAATCCAACATCTAATGTAACACTGCAAGTAACACCACAGCGCACTAGTATTTTCAGTGTTACTATAAAGGTGTGATTAGGCTAAAAGGAAGTGCTACATGGCTAAAATGACAAAACCTCTTACCAATACCGAAGTAAAGCAAGCAAAACCCAAAGATAAAGAATACAGCTTATCTGACGGTGAAGGCTTATCTTTAAGGATTAAGCCAAACGGCTCTAAACTCTGGATTTTTAACTATTATCGCCCCTTCACTAAAAAAAGAGCAAACATTGGCTTTGGGCAATACCCAGCCCTTTCAATAGTTGAGGCTAGGAAATTACGTTTTAATGCTCGCGAATTATTAGCTCGAGACATAGACCCTAAAACCAGAAGAGAAGAAAGAGCTCAAGAAGCAAAAAGCAATCTTGAAAATACTTTTGGTAAGTACGCTGAAAAATGGCGCGATATTAAAACCGCTGAACTTAAAGAGCCCACAATCAGACGAGCTTATCAAACCTTAACCAAGCACGCATTACCCACCCTGAAAGACCTTCCCATTAGCCAAGTGAGGCCCAAACAAGCTTTAGAAATAATGAATCCCATCATTGCAGAGGGAAAACACGAAACAGTTAAAAGACTTTGCGCCTTCATCAACCAAATAATGAGACTAGCTGTTGCTGATGGTTCCATTGAATACAACCCCCTTTCCGATTTAAGTAAATTATTCCCCACAGTTGAAAGAGAGCACTTCAAGACGCTAAAACCAGAACAGCTACCTTACCTATTAAAAGTAATGGCTAACGCTAACATCTCACGCATAACACGCTGCATGTTTGAGTTACAGCTACATACCGCAGTAAGACCTGTTGAGGCGGCAACAGCTCGCTGGGAAGAGTTCAACCTAGAAGAGAGGCAATGGGTCATCCCAGCTGAAAAGATGAAAAAAAATAGAGAGCACATAATACCACTGTCAAAACAAGTTATTGATATACTTGAAATCATGCAGCCCATTAGCTCGCATAGGGAATTCCTATTCCCCAGCGTTAAAAACCCACTCAGCCACGCGAACAGAGAAACAGTCAACACAGCAATGAAGAGAAACGGCCTCAAAGGGCAGATAGTTAGCCACGGGCTAAGAGCTCTCTTCTCAACAACCTGTCACGAACAAGGGCATGACTCAGAAATCATCGAAACAGCGCTTGCGCATTTAGATAAAAATGAAACCAGACGAGCTTACAACCGCTCTAACTACCTTGAACGCAGAAGAGATTTAATGTGCTGGTGGTCTGAGCAAATAGACAAGGCATCAATAGGAAGTCTATCCATCACAAGCATAAAAACTCAAATGTAGCTTGATAGCCAGACCCGAAAAACTAAGGTGCCATAGTGTGATTCAATCACCTTTATTGCAAGCTCAATTAATTGCCAAAGTAGCTGATTGAGATGGGTTATAAGGGGAATAAGCTGTCGCTAAAAGTTTTCCGGCTCATCTTCAGTGGAGGCATCTCCAATCCCACTGGTAAATTCAGATTTATTTTCGTGTATTTTTTCTGTTAAATAATAAAGCCCATATAACGTAGTTAGAAGTAATACATTAAACATAAAGAAATAAATCAATAGAAAAGCAATCTTTAAAAGGTAGACATATTGAGGTGAAATACTTCCTGACCAAAACTCAATACTAGGAGTTAAAGCTAAAACAAAAATACCAAGCAAAACCAAAAAAAAGCCGACGAAAGCCAAATAACCAAACATATAAGATAAAAACTGCCTGCGAGTTAAGCTACTCCCCTTAAGTAGCAAGGGAATACCATCGGTCACTTCGTCCATGCTTTTATTTGGAAATGTAGCAATAGCACCCAAAGCAGCTATAAAAAAACCAGAAATAATTTGAACAAAACCATTAAGTGAACTTATTAGACCCGCCTCACCCAATATCGCAAAAGGCACAGGCAACGAGACATAAGCTATACAAATAAACAAAGAAAACACTAACGGCAAAAATATATCAACCACCCTTTTTTGCTTATGGTCAATAAGTAAGTATTTCAATGGTGAGACGAGCTTACTTAATATATCCATATTATTTCATAGCATTATCGAGTAAAGATTTCATTTTATTTGCCAATTCAACATGAACATTATTTTCACATTGACCTATCTCATTTGTCAGCTCAATCAATTCCGACTTAGTAAACAGGAGGTTAGCGATATCAGCCTCTTTAGTGCTAAACGGTATTGTTCGTTGCTTTTTAATTTGCCTTGTTGTGCTTTCACCTTTATCATTTTTAGTTGTTTCTTCTGCCACAACCTCCGCATACTGGACCCGAACCTCATCAAAATTCTGTTTTACACCAATATTTTTAGCCTTTTTAATAACTTCAATAGCACGATTCCCTGATGGGTTGCCCGTAACTTTTAACCTCATCACCTGCTCTGTCATCAACAACTCTTTATCGTCATCAATATACTTACCATCATTGTGATTAAGCAATGTAATCCCTTGCAATGCACTATTAGCCAATGACTGCTTTAGAGTGGAGCTAGCATGACCGTTAAATACCGCTTTAGGCCTACAGATATTACCTTTTTTATTCTTGGAACCTTGCTTTTTATAGCTTGTCGAGCAGCTCTCGCGAAATAAATACGTTAAAAACTGCTCAAGAATCGACTTAGGAATACCTACGACCTCTTCTATTATAGAGAGGTAAAAGCCCTTTCGCTGCTTTATATTATTTCGACTAAAAATAATATGGCATGCAGCCCCAATCCCTTCATTCTCTTGCTTTTGCTCAACCCGAACCTTTCCTGTCTCTGTATTTGAAAATGCAGGGTCAGTCGCCTTTATATCTGAAACATGAATAAGCACAACAGCATAATCTTTTATAAGCTTAAAGTCCTTTACCCTGACGGTAACTTCTTTATTTCTATACTTATGGACCGCTTTTCCGTTTTTCCATGTCTGCTCTATTTTGGTTAAAACCTCTTCAAACTCAAACGAGGGAGCATCCTCCGGATAAGGCTTAAGGTTAAAATCGTAAAAATAAGCCCAGCGACGTTCTGATGATTGCATTTTACTTCCTATGTATTTATTTTTATTAACTTTAATACTATACCGCAACTTATAGGCTTATTAAATAACAATTAAAGACCACCTTTAAATTTTGGTTGCCACACTTATAGGCACAAGAGTAAAGCACAATTAAGAAGCCCTCTATATCAACCCTCGCATTAAACAGAACATCCATGTTCAACCGTATGTTTACTTGTCTACGTTATCCCCTGCAGTTTGATTTGGGTTAGCTCTGACATATTTAGTACCGTTAACATTAACCGTATGAACGCCATCATGTAGCCCTGCGTCAACTTCACGAACTAATTTTGCTCGTGATACATCACCCCTACCATTGATAGTGTAAGATTGATTTTCACCATTTGAACCGTCCGCATTTCCATTGATACTTTTTGATGTAGCCATATATTCACCTTTTAAAATAGTTAATTTGTCGTGCTTGGCATTACAGTGCAACCTGCAATATCACCTCCTAACACGAATGTAATTATACCACTTCACGCTCAAAAAAAGAACAGTTGAACAGTGTTGTATACAGTATGTATTAAAAAACAGTTAACTGCATACTTAATACTGTGTATTCAATCACCTATAGCCTAGCAATTAAGCCACCTTCAACAAAAGCCCCTTCCTTGCCCTTGGTTATATCAATCACTTTCATATCTTCGCCCTATTACATTTTCAACCCACCGTAAGACTTCGCTCTCCACCCACGCTACAGACCTACCACCAAGAGATACATTATCAGGAAACCTATCTTCAGAAATGTATTGATAGATACGACTGCGACTCAGCCCTGTAATTCGTATGACTTCATTTAGCCTAATTAACCTTTCTTGCATAACCTTCTCCTGTTTTATATTTGCTGGATTCACTCAATAAGATAAGGGTAAATAAGCGTCCACAGAGGTCCTGTGACATCTAGCCTGCATGAGCAAGCCCTTAAAATTTAAATTCAAAATAAAATCAAACCCATATTACTTAAAGGAATAGATACTTAAATCATTATCAGGAGTCACGCCATGAGCGCCCCTCAAACAATAAAATACGCAACCCACAAACCAATGACGACAGAGCAGATATTAGATAAGGCAGCAGAAATACTTGAATGCAAATACGTTAGAGGTAACCCGTACACTAGCAGCCAAGCAACAAAGGACTTCCTTGGTTTCAAATTAGGTAAGTATGAGCGCGAGGTATTTGCAGTCATGCTACTTGATAGCCAGCATAAGCTTATTGATTACCGAGAATTATTCTTTGGAACGATAAATTCAGCCAGCGTTTACCCTAGAGAGGTTGTTAAAGCGGTGCTTGCTGATAATGCCGCAGCAGTTATTTTTACTCATAACCACCCTTCGGGCGAAACAAAGCCATCGCAAGCTGATATAGCAATCACCAATAGATTAAAGGATGCTTTAGCGTTAATTGATGTTCAGGTGCTAGACCATATCATCGTTGGTGATGGTACAACTTCGATGGCAGAGCTTGGCTTACTCTGAACGCAACCCAAAAACATACCTAAGGAGGCTCATTATGGCCGAAGTAGAGGCAATAAAAGACCTAGACAAAGTGAGATTAATAAGTCACCTCTTAGAGGTGAGGTGCTCAAAGCAAATGTCAGACATTTGGAATATAGGGCTAAACCTAGCATTGCGAATATCTGACCTGCTCTCTATTAAATTTACCGACATCAAAGAGGGGCGGCTAATTATATTCGAAGGAAAGACAGGCAAAAGAGCCGAGATAAAGCTAAACAGCAAAGCTCAAATGCTAATTAACGACATACAATTAAGGCATCAAAACCACGTATACCTCTTTCAATCACACAGGAATCAGCAATCCATCAACCAAGAACCAAAACCACTAAATAGGAGGTCTGTCACTAAGGCCTTTATGCTTGTCGGTGAGGAGTTAGGGATAAGGCTAGGCACTCACTCTATGCGCAAGTCTCGTGGATTTCACCTATACAAGAAAACCAACGATATAGCTCGCGTAATGAAGATGCTCAGGCACTCATCAGAAGGCGTCACTTTGAGATACATCGGAATAACCCAAGATGTTATTGACAAGGATTTTGTTGAGCTTGAAATTTAATCACCACTACTTAAGGAGGGAGAGGCCTCCTTAAGTTTTTTTACATATTTATACTTATATATATGAACTACCCAATGATTTCTTAAATGGGGGTTTGGGGGCAAAAAGCCTTTAATAGCGCTTCATGCAATGAAGCAGCATTGCCCTTCCCTAAAACCTATAAAGATTAAATCATCCTGTAGACTCTTAAAGTCTACATTAATGAGACTGAGTAAATAACCTATCTACCACTATCATTATTTTATTTTATTTTATTTTTTCATTAACACCTAACCAACACAATCAACAAGACAGAAATCACAAAAGCAAGGTATGAGTCTCAATTTAATATTATGGGACCTTGCAAAACCTTATATAACAAGGATGTTCAATTATTTTTTTCTTGAGGCAGTCAAAACGGTGTTATAAAGAAAAAAGAGTAGCGATGTTGCGTATATAAACCATTCCTTTTTCGAAAAGAGTTGAATTTCATTTCAAAGATATATTATCCAATAAAAAACGAATTTAGGGTGCTGGCGAAAATTTGCAATTAAACCACCACTACCAACGAAAGTAAGCTATTTCAGATACAAATATCTAAAATAGCCCAACTTTAAATCTGCGTTTAGCCATTACTTGGTTAATAGGTACTCGACCTTATTATCATATCTTCATTCAAGCGTTCCTCATCAGGAGCAAGTTTCGGCCTTAAATCAACGATATGCATTCCCTTGTCTGACACTAGAACACTAACCAGCCCTTCGTGTATCATCCTGTTAAGGGAATTATTTAGAAGAGATTTATCCCTAAGGAGCACAGGGCCACTTTGAAGGATTTTATTTTTGCGAACATAACGCATACCACCCTCGCTTGCGGTATGAAGCCATTCATAAAGAGCGTTATAGGCTAACTGCTCATCAGGCAAGAAGTTAAACACCCTCAAGGATGCGTCTGAAAAATAAAAGGCAAACCTTGCTGCATCTCGCAAAATACCTGCAGTAATAAGGCTACCTTCACCTAGTTCAATATAGGTCAGCAATGCAGCTATTCTGGCTATGTTTTCAGCTAGCTTAGAGCCATGGTCCTGTGCAAAATGAAAGCGTCCTCCCTGCAATAACTGCTCTTCGATATTGTTGAATATCCAAATCCACAAGTCAGATGCTTCGCCATCAAACCTCATAACCGTCCTTTTCTTTATGTCGCCTTCTTTGCGCTCTTTTAACTTCATTAAAATTTCATTAATTCTGCTCAAGTATTCTTGATAGCCAGACTCATCTATTTTTGTTCCTTTAAGGATAAATCTACTCCCTTGTGTAGATTCAGGGCAGCAAGTTATGAATCGCGCCAAAAGGCCTACCCCTTTTGATTCATCCCCTCTTTTTTGTATGAACTTGCTTATTGCCTTTGGTTGCACCATAAGAGAGATGGCAACTCTAGGTTGATTTATAGTAAAACTTTCCCCTTTTACCCTGTTAACGGTGAGTATGTCTCCGTCCCACGCCTTGTTGAGCATCACTAAATTTTGAAAACCTCTACCGTTCACAATTGTTCCGCCCTCACTGGATAACAACGAAGCGTACCCCTCGCCTTTATGTAAATGTTTAATAAAGGCTTCTGGAGAGGTATCCTCTAATATAAACTGAGGTGTTTTAGGCGGCTTAGGCTTTGACTCTAATAACCTTTTAAATTCAGCCTTAAGTTCATCTGTAGGTTTTTTTGCTTTTGTTGATTTTAAGATTTCTTTTTTTATCGAAACTACCTCTAGCTCATGCTCAGTGATTTCAAGCTCAAATATTTCAAGATTTAATTCATAGCGCAGTACCTCCTCCTCTTGGTACTTTAGGATGGTATGCATCAGATAATTACTGATGGCTGTCTTTCGCTCTCCTGAATGAGCAATTCCGAGTATGTAAAGGGATACAGGCCCAACTCCCACCTCGGGCCTCTCTACATCTATAATGCTTTGTAATAATGTTGAGTATGTTGATAAAATCGACGTTAAACCAAGCTCAATTGGTGCTTTCGTCTTTTCGCTCACTGTTTGAGCAAGCTTTCTTGTTAAAGGGCAATTCTCTGGAGGACTTAGCGGCTCTCCGAAACTAGGTATACAAAACTCTCTAAAGTACATCATGTTCTTGCATCCATTTTAAGTTGTACCCAGTCTATAACTTCTTGCTCAAGCCAGCCTTTTGCCCTGAGGCCGATACTTATTGACTTTGGGAATGTCGGGTCATATGTCGGAGATTCTGGATTTAGCATTGCGTATTGTGATGACTTGGACTTTCCAGTCATACGTAAAACTTCTGGTAATCTTATAATTTTCATGATTTATTCCTTATTTATCTAAAACTCTATTTCGGTCTTCGCTGTCTTGCTGAGGACGTTATTAGTTAATCACTAACCCGAAAGCAAAGCCTTAAAAAGCAAATGGGAAATAAGTTGAAAAAACAAGAAACACCAATCAAATCAAAGCTAAATACTAAAGAAGTCGATGAGCTCATGAGGGCTAAGAGTAAACTTAACAGCAGATTGTTTTGGGAATGTGAGTATGCGAGTAGGTATGTTCATAAGTTTCGAATTGCTGATGTAAACTCGTTGCTAGACTCTGTTGACCGAATATATGCTAAGTTCTTTGCGAGAGAAAGCGTCCTAGCAGAAAGCTCAGAAGAGTTTAAAGTTAATATGTATCTGCTAATTTATGCTTGGCACCGCTCTTTTGTAAACGATGGTTTTATTGATATTCGCTTTGAAGAAGACCTCTGCAATTATCAGAGAATTTTAAAGTTACTCACACCTAGCGAGGAGCGCACCATAAGAAAGCTTCATGAAATGTCATATGAGCACGGGGTGTTTATTCTAGAGCTATGTCGCACACCAAGCATAATGAGTGAGTTACTGGATGAGCTGTTAAATAGTGAATTTAAGTTTGATGAACCTTTATTTCTATTACCCAAAAAAGAGGATGCAATACAAGGTATTGAGGTTTCCGCTAAAGGCTTGGATTCAAATATAAAAATCGATTGGGATGTTGCTTTTTACGTAAATGAAGATGATAAAATAAGTCATGTTAAGCAAAAACTTAAAGAGGCATGGGATGCCCCCTCCCAAATAATACTAGGTAATATGAAGAATCATAAGGTTGCATTTTTTATTGAAAGAAAAAAATGTACTATTTCATATGCTGCAAATATCATCAAAATACAAATGGCGGCATTTAAGCAATATGAAAATAAATTACCTGTATCACTCCTGCCTTACCCAGAAGGCGAATACTCAAGAGATATTAAAGAGGCTTCAAAGGCACAAAAGAAGAGCATCACAAGCCTGAATGAAGAAGTGAAAATTTCAGGAAAACAGATAAACAAAAGCTGGAGCAACGTAAAAGGTAATATACGCAGAGCTGTTGGACTGTTAATTTGGGATGCAATGAAGGAAAACGACAGTAGTGCTAGAGAGGAAATTGAAAAGCTATTTGACAGCAAACCAAAAGAATTATTTGAGATGTATTATTCTCGATATAACAGTGATGGTTTTAGCGGCTTAGGGCCAACTAAAGATATTGTAATTAGAGAATTATACGCTGACATTGAGCTCACAGAACTATGCATTCGGGATGCAAAGTTTCACTCTCCATACGACATCAAGAAAAACAAGGGGTAAATTAATGCGTTTTCCTGATATATATTAAAAATATATTTTTATTTTTTTTGATGGTCCACTCAAGACCAGAGAGAGCCTGAACACATGGTAACAATAGAGGTAACAATATTAAGTGGTTTCATAAGGGACTCCTTAATTATAGTGGCTCACAAGGGGTAATTCGAATCTTGCTACTCCGACCATATATTGCAAAAAGCCCAGTATTAGCTGGGCTTTTTGCTGTCTAACCTTTATGGATATATTTAGGTTAAGTTTGCGTAAATAAAGGTAATGTCCAACAAGAAACCGCTTTTTAAGTACAATTTATTGTTTAGATCTGAGATTTTCAATCACCTGAGCGTCCACCCAATATCTTTTTCCTACGTAATTGCGACTTCCATCTTCTTTGACCTTCCATTCTCCCCTAGTAAAAAATAAGTATTTGCCGTCATGTGTCACATGTGGAGAGCTTTCCTGAAGTTCAGTGTTTATTTTTGAGCCCATATTCATTGCGGGTAACCAAGAGCCATCTTTGCGCCTAAAACTGATATAGATATCTGTTTGTCCGTAACCGTCTTCTCGTACTACATCCCAAATTAAATAAGATTCATCTGGTGCGATATAGGGGTGAGCAATGTATTTTCCTTGATTAATCTCAGTACCCAATTTTACTGGCTTTTCATATTTACCGTCTATCAAACGTGAATAGCCAAGATTGCCATGTCCGTTATCTTCTTTTTTAAAAAATGGAAAATAATAGGTTCCATTTGCTGAAACCGACAAACCATGTGCCTGTTCTTTTAGGAACTCTCCTAGTACTTTGGGTTTTGACCAACTTGTGCCGATTCGTTGCCTATATTCCTTTTCCAAATACATTATATTGCCGTCGATAGAGAATTGCGGCCACCTTATATCAGTCTCAGATTCCTGACTCCAACGAATATTTTCATAGCGAATAACAAAAAATGTCCGCTTTTTATATTTGCCATTTTTCCTAGTGAAATAAAACTCCTTCATATCAGGCGAAAACGTACCGCCTTCAAAACGTCCATCTGGAGAAACTATTTTAGGATCAAAAAGTTTAGGTATTAGGCCCGGTGGCTTTTCGCCAAAATAGCGATTTACTTCGGTTGAAGGTTTATCTTTACTATAACTTTTACCACTCAAAGTTATCGTAAAAAATATTAGTACAATTGAAATAGAAATACGGTTCATAACTTATCCTTAATTTGAAATTAACGAGTTAAAACATCAAATTGTGATGGAACAAGTGGTCACCTTAACAAAGCTGATGTAAAAGTCCTGACGCCCTTATGATTTTTAGATGATTTTGTTCTGATAGGTATGTGTGTACTCTTCTCTTTGTCAAAAAGGGCTTCATACGTGTTTGCAAAACGAGTAATTTATTGATTCGATGTTTGGAAATAATAACCAACACTAAGCCAATAACTATAAATATAAGGGTAAAAGAAGGGAATTTAATTTAATGTCAAAATCACTGCTATCAACTCCGTTGTAATTTATAACTCCCTCTGGGTCGAGCATTAATTGCAAAGGTTACAAACAAAAATAAGCCTAAAATCAGAAGCCATCAACAAATCGGTACCCTAATCTTTTCTTCGTATTTTAACAAAGGCTTTACTTCTATTTTCCTAACCAAACGCTCTGTTAAGTGGCAATTTTAGTTGGTTGAAATGTGTGTGGAAAGCGGAACCAGCTAACGGTTAAAAATTTTGCTTGAATGGCTTGTTATATCACTAATCAGCAACTTTCTTCCAGACTTCATACTCTATTCGTTTGCCATCTTCCCATCTAGAACTAAACCATTTGTCACCATCGAATTTATATTTAAATACGTATTTTGTTCCCTTTGGGGAATTGAAAGATGTAAATAAAGGAGCTTCAATATATTCGCTACTTGTATACGTGAAGGTTCCCGCTCCAGAGCTCCAAAATTTATCTCCAGACATAGTAACAAAGCTAAAATGTGTTTGGGTTATTACTTTTAATGAACGTAGATTAAGTGCTCCGTAATCCTTTAAACTACCTTCTTTGTCAATATATTCGCCTGAAATGAGCTCCCACGTTCCAGAAAATAAACTTTCATTGGCATTTACTGAAAAAGATAACAAAAGGACTAAAATGAGAGATAAAATTTTATTCATGCTACAAAACCTTATTGTGATATAAGGCCTCTCTAAGAGGCAAATATAGTTGGTTAAAATAAGCGACCAAGAAGCAAAAACAATTTTTATTTGCCCTTTTGAGTGCCTTGTTTGCCGTTTTATGCAAAAGCACTATGATACTCAATATTGCCGAGTGGCATTTCACCACTCAAGCGTAATGCTTGAAAATATTCTGGCGGTACACCTTTGAAAACTAAACCGTCAAATGCTTTAAAACCGAATTTATTATAGTACTCAGGTTCGCCAAGAAGTACACAACCCTTAGCGTTTAATGCCTTAATAGCTTCCAAACCCGAACGTATCAGTTTAGAGCCTATACCTTGATGCTGATATTCGGGCTTCACTGAAACAGGCGCTAATCCATACCATTGAATAAATTCATTATTTATTTTAACTTTAGAAAAAGCGATATGACCAACAATAGTATGATTAATTATTGCAACTAGTGATACCGCAAGAGCATCATTATCACGTAGTTTAGTGACAATATTATGCTCAGTTTGATTACTATGTGGATGGTTTCTGAAAGCTTCAATTATGATATTTTCAATTTCATTAATGTCATCACTACTTTCCGATCTAATATTTATAATCTGATTCATATGCTCCCCCCTAAGAAACGGCTTATATCCCACTTGAACAGCTTGCTATATGGTACTTACCACATACCTTTGAATAATGTTATTTTGCTCTGAAAATTCAGACATCAACTTACCACCATTAGCAATGATCATTGCAGAAGATGCTAAATTGTCTTTATAGCAATGAATATGAACAATATTTACACCTATCGAGTTCAGTTTTTTAATGGATTCCGCCATTAAAAAACTACCAATACCTTTACCTCGAAATGATGGGCGAATACCCAACCCAATATGCCCACCACAAAACTCTATTTCTTTATTTAAATAATGCCGAAGGTTGGTCACCCCTACAATTTCATTATTTTTAATAAGCCAAAATGTTGAACTTGAAACCATATTTTCAGGAACACTTGAACCATTAGCGAATCCATCTAATTTTTTTAAAAGACCAGCAAAATCTTTGTATTCAAAATCTAGAGGAAAAGGATAACGTTCCTCATCACCTAATTCTTTAATATAGGAGATATAACTATCTTGATATTCAACTGTAGGTAATATTAATTTCATAAACTCGATAGCCATATAACACCCTGTTAAGGGGCTGAAAATAGTTTGCTAAAGTGTGTAGCGAAACGGAACCGAGCAAACTGTTAGCAGTCCCTACTTAATTGGCTTGTTGGCTTGTTAGCTGTATTTTCTGATAAACGACTTTCTAATTAAGCTATAAATAAAAAAGTCACCTGCCAAGTGTACAATCACAGCTCCTATAGAACCAATGCCTCGTGAGCTTGAGAACACTTTTATAAAGCTGTCACCGTTATGAGTCAAACTACTATTGATACTTTCTAACGCAACTTCGAATAAAAAGTACTCATTATAAATGGCTGATAAATTAACTGCAGCAAACATAAAAAATAAAATTGTAACTGAACGCTGTTTATCTGCATCCCACTCAATTTTTGAAGAGAATAACCAGCCCAAAAATACAGCACATGCAGTCACATAAAAATTCCAAAGAAAATCAATTTGCTCACTGATTGTCAGTGCAACATTTACAATTTCATAATCCGTCATAAAAACTCCATAATTGAGATACAGCTAACGCCCCAATAAGAGGCGAATTGTAGTTGGCGAAAATGTGAAGCGAAGCGGAACCAGCCAACTGTTATTTGTCCCGCTTGAGCAGCTTATTATATTTATTTTTTTCTTGCATCACTGATATGCTTTTTTAAAGATTCTACTTGCGCTTCACAAGATTTTCTTTGATCTCCTGTCATATCAGAACATTTTTCAGATGAATCAGTATCAACTGCTGTCGCTACTACTGAAGCTAGGCATACGATAGCCAATGGGCTATTTGGACTGCAACCAGGTAACCTGTTGTCAGGTTTAGAACTACAGCCACTTAACCCAATAATTAACAATAAAAGAAATAGTTTAATAAATGACATATCCGTATACACCTATAAATGTAACGCCTCATTAAGAGGCAAAAAAATAGTTGGTTAAAATCAGCGACGCAGGAGCAAAAGCCAACTGTAATTTGTCCTGATTAATTTGCTTGTTAGGTACTATTCTTGCCCCCAAAACCTTTAAATACAGTACACAAAGCTATCACAAGGCAACTAGCATGAATTAACACAACCACATAAAAACCTATAGGTTCTGAATTCAGATGCAGAACATGATCATTTTTGGAGTAAATTACACCATATTTATATGCATTAATTAATTGCCATGAAAAAAAAGGAATACAAAGAAATGCTAAAAAACGTTTAAAGTAAGTTTTATCTTTTTCATTAACAAGTTTCTGAGGTTCAGGTTCCTTCTCTGGGATTATTTCTCGCTTTTGTATTTCATTTAACAGCAAATCATATCGTTCAGGATAAAGCTCACTATCAATGTTATTTTGGACATCATATAACTCTACAAGAGTATATTTCGTATAGTCTGGATTCATTCACCTATCCGTTGTAGTACCTAACGCCCATTTAAGGGGCTGATAATATGTGAAGCGAAGCGGAACCGAGCCAAACTTTAACAGTCCCGCTTGAACAGCTTGTTATGTTTTTACGCTCTTAGTAATAAACCAGGCGTTAAACAGTGGGATAAACACTAAACAGATCGGTTGCCCGAATAGTTTATAAAACGTCCATATTTCATTGTCAGCTATTTGATTAACTATGTAGCCAATTATTACTAACGCTACAAAAAGGGATATATTCATAATGTTAAACCAACACCAAACCTTATTGGGTAGACCTAGTCTTCTACCTAAAAATACATAAGGCAAACCTTTATTTTGAAATAACGTAATTGTAATAAAAAATACCGCTATGATTCCCCAAAAAACTGAAGGTAATAAACCAGAATTATTGACTAGATTTAATAAATTCAGTTGCTCACTCAAAACGGTAACAAAAAGCAATGACATGGAAATTGAAAGTAAATATCGCCAGTACATTCCCCACAAATTAATTTCCACAATTTGATATAAACTCAAAAGTTCAATAAAAACATAACGCCGCTATTAAACGGCATAAAATAGTTGGCTATAATTTGTGAGGCACGAACAAAGCCAACTGTTTTTTGTCCGATTGAATGCCCTTGTTATTTGATGGTAGTGGAAACCTACCAACGATAACAAGAACTTTTACAAAACTGGCAGCCCGACCGTAGAAACCCAAAGTGCCCAGCACCACGACACA
Source organism: Colwellia sp. SU-HH01172 (assembly GCF_057553355.1). Lineage (NCBI taxonomy): Bacteria > Pseudomonadati > Pseudomonadota > Gammaproteobacteria > Alteromonadales > Colwelliaceae > Colwellia > Colwellia sp. SU-HH01172. The sequence continues at coordinate 287,814 of NZ_BAAJMB010000002.1, forward strand.
CTAAACAGTAAATTTTGAGCCACCCTACAAAAACCATTGAAGCGAACGCTGCCAACCTCAATGGACAAATGAGGATGAACTTCGCTAGTTAACACCAAAAAGATAATGGCGAAAACTCATGAACCACACACCAAACCTATATTAAAACACCGCTTTTACAAATAAAATTTATCTTGATTTCGTGGTGCCAAATAACGCCCTAATAATGGGCAAAAAATTGTTGGCTAAAATGTTGAGGAACGAAAACAGCCAACTGTTTTTTGTCCTTATTAATTAGCTTGTTATGTTGCATTTTCACTCAACAAACTAATGCACTCTTTGTAAGTGGTGACAACGGTAGCAATAGGCAAATACGCTTCCACTTTTGAACCGTTATCTAATTGGCAATTAAAGTAAATTTGATTGCCAATTAATTTAGCACGAGCTATTACGTCATCCGTAGTTGGCCCATGATCAAAAAACACATAATCACGATGGATTAAACCACTTTCAATATCTTCTAGTTCACGCTCAAGAGAGTGTACAAAAGTTGGTAAGTAGGCTGAATTATCAAAGTAAGTGATTAATACAGAGTTCAGCCAAATATCGACCACTTGCAATGTCGAAGACTGTTTTTCACCAATTGAGAATGCTAACTCATCTCGCGAACCAATATCCATACTTTCCTTGCAACATAACGCCCTGTTAAGGGGCAAATTGTAGTTGGCTAAAATGTGAAGCGAAGCGGAACCAGCCAACTGTTATTTGTCCCGCTTGAACAGCTTGTTATATTTATTTTTAGCTATCAGTTTTATTAGAAACGTGAATGCTAAATGTATTAAATTTATTGCTGTTAATAACCCTACATTGAATACCAATTGTGACTGGAATCCAGAGCAAATTAATTAACAAAGTTGCATATGTATCTGTAATGCCGAATCCTTTAACAAGTAACAGATTTATGAAAATTATTGGAAAGACTCCAATTAAAATGCTTCTCCAAAATACAGACCACCATAGAGATGTGGACTGCTTATAACTCATTTTATTATTAGACTCATCATCCATTATTAAGCACTAACCTCGAGATAAATATAACAGCTTATTAGAAGGAAAAAATCTCGCTTTCTCCAAGCGCCTCTTCCTAAAAATGTATAATTATTCATTTAAATATACAGTTCTTTCTTTTTAACCTCAATAGTTTACACTTTTTTAATGCGCCCTTTCTTTGGAGAAAGTGGGCATAATCCCCACTTTCCACAGAAAAGCGAAAACTCGCACCTTTATGTATATATAAACAGTACCAAAATTTTTATTTTTATTTTTATAAAAATTACCCAGAACAAGTAAATACTAAAGCTGAACTTAATCAACTATTGCAAATAACAAAGAGTTCATTGGCGTTGTAATTATCAGAACGTAATAGTTAGGTGAATTTAGTAGTCGAATGCAATGCTGCACTTCTCCCTTTTAATTAAATACTGAATAATTACAAAGGAAATACACAAACCTATCGGTTATTGGGTTATTTAGTGTTTGGTGAGCTAGCGAGTTAAACACCATTGATGAATGTGGTCGAAGAATCGAAATTGAAACTCGACAAAAGGTATTACGCTACCCCCCCCTTTTTTTATCAAACTACAGACGAAAAAAACGCAACTCGTTAAAATTGCGGTTTCTTAGAATATGGCGATGAAATAGATATTTGAACTCTACAAATAGGTTTTGTGCTAAAAACCCAGAATTTTCTATACTGCAAATAGCAAAAAGCCCGTTATATCTTTCGATATAACGGGCTTTTCTTAATATGGCGGTGAGATAGAGATTTGAACTCTAGAAGGGCTACAAACCCTTGCCGGTTTTCAAGACCGGTGCTTTCGACCACTCAGCCATCTCACCTGAAGTTAAAAAGCATTGCTGCTTCAGAACGAGGCGAATATTAAAGGCTCGAAATTCTCTTGTAAAGGATTTATTCTATAAAAAAGTTTGTTTGCTAAAAAAAACAACAATTTGTCATTTATTTGAGCAAATTAAGTTGTTTTTCATATTTAAGGAATGCTTGTGAGTGAAGAAAACCCATGTCGTTGCCCCTGGTTAGATACAACCAAACCTGATTACGTTGCTTATCATGATGAAGAATGGGGTGTGCCTGTTTATGACGATCAAAAATTATTTGAGTATTTAACGCTTGAATCTGCCCAAGCAGGATTAAGTTGGTATACCATTTTAAAGCGTCGTGACGGTTACCGAAAAGCGTTTGCGAATTTTGAAGTTGAAAAAGTAGCTTTGTTTACCGAGGAAAAAGTTGAGGAGCTCATGCTAAACACCGGCATTATTCGCAACAGAGGTAAAATTAACGCGGCAATTAATAATGCTAAACTGTTTATTGCTATTCAAAAAGAGTTCGGCAGTTTTAGTGATTATATGTGGGGCTTTGTAAACCATAAAACTATTGTTAATAATTGGCATAAGCTTGATGAGTACCCTGCTACATCTAAAGAATCTGACGCATGGAGCAAAGATTTGAAAAAGCGTGGCTTTAAATTTGTTGGTTCAACAATATGTTACGCTCATATGCAAGCCTGCGGTATGGTGAACGATCACAGTCATGATTGTTACAAACGCACACAAATTATTGATGAATTTCAACAAGGTTAATGATAGCAATTAAAAAAATAGCGTGCCATAATATGTCGTTGTGGTTTATGATTAATTATCACTATTAATGGAAAACAAATGTTGAATGTTAGGTTTAACCTTGAACTTTTAGCATTTGCCCACATCTAAAAAATATAATTAGCATACTTAGAGGAAATTTTATGCAATCAAATATTAGTTTAAATGCTAGTAGAAGTTCAGCGATTGAAATTAACAAGGTATTGAAAAATACTTATATGTTACTTTCGATGACTTTGGCGTTTAGTGCCGTAACGGCTGGTATTTCTATGGCGATGGGCTTGTCTCATATGGCAGCCTTAGTAATGACCTTAGTTTCTTTCGGTTTATTATTTGTTGTTAATAAAAATGCCGATAAAGCGAGTGGTATTTTTTGGATTTTTGCCTTCACTGGATTAATGGGTGCATCTTTAGGCCCTATGCTTAACTATTATGCGGCGATGCCTAATGGCGCGTCATTAATTATACAAGCACTAGGTGGCACAGCATTAATTTTCTTTGCACTTTCTGGCTACGCCTTAACAACTAAAAAAGACTTCTCATTTATGGGTGGCTTTTTAATGGTAGGTTTAATTGTTGCCGTGATTGCAATGATCGCAAACTTCTTCTTTCAAATTCCTGCGCTTTCATTAGCTATTAGTGCCGCAATTATTATGATCATGTCAGGCTTGATCTTATTTGATACTAGCCGCATCATTCACGGTGGTGAAACAAACTATATTCGCGCAACAGTTTCACTATACTTGAATATTTATAATATCTTCGTGCACTTATTACATCTTTTAGGTGTTTTTGGTGGCGATGACTAATTAGCAATGAATAATCATTAAAATGTGATTAGTAATTGTTTATACTCTACGTATAAAATATAAAGCCTCAATATTGAGGCTTTTTTATTACCTGTTTTTAAATAATGTAAGGCATCATGGCATAATGCAAAACACTCTGGCTCTGGTGGTTACTACTCCGCCCAACAGTAATTTAACAGCGACGGCGATTAATATTGTTCAAGCAGCTATTAATCGCAATATCACGGTAGTCGGTGTTTTCTTTTATCAAGACGGAGTACTAAATGCCACGAAGCACTTATCGATACCCAGTGACGAATATCAAACATTGAGTCATTGGCAGCAACTTAACAGCGAACATAATGTGCCATTATATTTATGTATTACTGCCGCAGAAAAGCGCGGGTTAACTGATGAACTTGGTAATAATGAAAACTCAAATATAGACAAAGCCTTTACTGTTTCCGGTTTAGGTGAACTCGTTGAACTAACCAGTAAAGCCGAGCGCGTGGTACAACTATAATGTCAAAAACAAAACAAGATGATAAATCCATCGCCATTGTGAATACCCAAGCGCCCTTTTCTACAGCTATTGGTAAAGAAGCATTAGACGCAGCACTGATATTTGGCTCGTATGAACAAGCCACTTCATTATTTTTTCTAGGTGACGGTGTATTTCAGGTGATCGGGGACCAAAATGCCTCAGCTATTGAAATTAAAGACTATTTGAAAACATTTTCTGCCTTGGAATTTTATGACATTGAGAATATTTATGTTTGCCAACAATCCTTAATCGAACGCGGTTTAGCTGAAACTTTTCATGTCGATAATGTTCAAGTGTTAGCAAGGGAAGAGTTTAGCCAGCGTTTACATCAACACAACATGATTTACAGGTTTTAGTTTTACTATGGCAATGTTACACATTATTAGAAGTTCAGGCTTTAGTAGCAATGCGTTAACGCAATGTTTGAGCATGAGTTTACCGCAAGACAGTATATTACTAATGGATGACGGCTGTTATAATTTGAATCACCCTTTACTACTTACAGCGTTAACAAAGCAGCCAACGCTAAAAGTGCATTTTATAGGCCTACATGCCAGTGCTCGTGCTCAAAGCAGTGGTAACAATTCCTTTATTTCAAGTACCTTAAATGAGGTACTCGAATTACTTTTTAACCACAGCAACTCAATTACTTGGTCATGACAATTAACTATAAAAATAAAATTTTAGCCACTGACAAGCAAGGCTACTTACTTGATTTTAACGACTGGAATGAAGATGTTGCGGTTTTGCTTGCCAATGCCGATGATATCGAACTTTCTGAGGCTCACTGGGAAGTGATTCGTTTTGTTAGGACTTTTTATTTAACGTACAATACGTCCCCCGCTATTCGCGCGTTAACCAAAGCGATGAAAGCGGAATTTGGCGAAGAAAAAGCCAGCAGTCGCTATTTATATCGCCTTTTTAAAGAAGGTCCGGCTAAACAAGCAACTAAATATGCCGGCTTGCCTAAGCCGGCTAGATGTATTTAATTTTTCGAGTGATATTTTAACGTTAGGCTTTCCTAGAACGAATAGCCGCTAAACTTTAATATTGATATTTTGCCCGCTATTTCCTACAACAGGTAAACTCATGTTATCAACCGCGGCAGAGGCGATTAAGTTTAACGCCATTTCACCTTCTAGTTCAGTTTGTGACTTAGTTAAATTTGCTGTTTTTATTGCATGCGCCGTTTCAGTGTTTGTTGACACGGCGTTATTTGTGTTGAGTTCGATTGACATTAGAGATATTTCCTACGTTAAACACTGTAAATAAACGATGTAAATTCAATTACAGCGACTACTTTATTCATCCCCATTTATCGGCCAACATTCAGTTAACTTGAGTATTTCACGAAATAAAGCATAAAAAAACGCTTACCTATATGGTAAGCGTTTTTAGAATCTAAAGTTTAACTGCGCAGCATATCGCGCGGTTAGCTAGGTCAGTGGCAATGTTGGTACTTGAATACCTGCCATTTCTAACATAACACGTACTACCTGACAGCTATAACCAAATTCGTTGTCATACCATACGTAAAGTACTGCGCGATCACCGTCAACAATAGTTGCTTGTGAATCAACAACACCTGCGTAACGTGACCCAACTAAATCGGTCGACACGATTTCAGTTGACGCCGTGTAATCAACTTGGTTTTGTAGTTTAGAGTTCAAAGAAATGTTACGAAGGTAATCATTTAATGCTGCTTTGTCTGTCTCTTTTTTCAAGTTCAAGTTCATGATCGCCATTGAAACGTTTGGCGTTGGAACACGAATAGCATTACCCGTTAACAAACCTTTTAATTCTGGCAATGCTTTCGCTACTGCTTTTGCAGCACCCGTTGTACTAATAACCATGTTTAATGGCGCACTACGACCACGACGAGGCGCAGGATGGTAGTTATCAATTAAGTTTTGATCGTTAGTATATGAATGAACAGTTTCTACGTGACCGTTGCGAATACCAAATTCATCGTTCAATGCTTTTAATACTGGTGTAATCGCATTCGTTGTACAGCTAGCGGCAGAAACAATTTTATCTTCGGCCAAAATCATATCTTCGTTTACGCCGTAAACGATATTTTTGATGTCGCCTTTAGCAGGTGCCGTAAGTAATACTTTCGCAACACCTTTAGATTGAAGATGTTGACCTAAACCATCTTCATCGCTCCAGATACCGGTATTATCAACAACTAACGCGTTGTTAATGCCGTAAGACGTGTAATCAATTTCTGATGGAGATTTTGCATAAATAACTTGAATGAAAGCACCGTTAGCTTTAATTACATTATTTTCTTCATCGATAGTAATACTACCGTTGAAAGCACCGTGTACTGAATCACGACGAAGTAAGCTAGCACGTTTTGCTAAGTCACCGTCTTTACCTGGGCGAATAACAATAGCACGCAAGTTTAATTTTGAGCTAGGACCCGCACGTTCAATCAATAAACGCGCTAATAAACGACCAATACGACCAAAACCGTAAAGTACAACGTCTTTTGCTGCTTGCACATCGCTATCTTTAGCAATGGTGTTTAATTCTTTCTCTAAAAATTGTTCAATTGAAAGGCCGTTTGCTTCGCCTTTAAATAAATAACGGTATGCTAACTTACCTACATCAATACGCGCTGGCGCAAGTGACATATTAGCTAGCGCTTTAACGAATGGATAACTCTCACGTAAACGTAATTTATTTTCTTCGTGTAAAGCTACTGATTTATGTGCTTTAATAATGTCGATAGCAGACGCATTTACTAATGGACGACCATAGATAGAAATTTCTATGCCGTTATTTCTAAATAACTGTCCGATGATCGGCTGCATGTTTTCAGCTAATGTTTGACGTTCTTGCCAGCTAGTTTGATATTGTTCCTCAAGATGAGAAGTCATTGCGTAAACCTTTTATTTCAGTCAATTGAACGATGAGCTATTATTAATTAAAGGGTATAATTACTAATAACTAAATGCGGCGCATATTGTAATCGAACATGAATTATTTCGCCACCAGTTACAAAAGGTTTTCAAGGATAAAATTGAGAAAAAGATGAATTACTACAAATTAGCGGCCCTTTTGCCGATAGTTGCGTTAATGGCATGTGAACAAGGACCAAATTTTGCTGAGCTTTGCAATCAACATGCAGAAATCTGTGAAGAATTCCAAGAAGACACTTGGTGCAAACGAGAACGTATAGCTGTTGGTTTTGCCAATTTAGAACATAAGCTTGAAGCTAGCGACAGTAATAAGTACCACCAACTCATTGCCTATGAAGATTATGAGAAGTGCATGGCACACGCGTCAAAAATTGAGCATATCAAACTTAAAGTAAAGAAGACTATACGCACAAACAATGTCTTAAAAGCACGTGATAAAATTAAAGCAATTTCACTTGCTACTGAACACTCTGAACATCCGGATCTCTTGTTTTTTCATTGGTCGCGCTACTTAAATGAAAATTCACTGAACAAATTTGTTGCCCTAGAAGGCAATGAGTTATTGGAACAACCTAGTAGACAAGTGAATTTGGCCAGTTATTACGCCAAGCGAAATCCAAATAAAACCCTCAAGTTGCTTTATCACGCACTCGAGTTATATCCTAGTGACGCTAAGCTAGACACGGAAATATTTAAATCTATTGCCAGTATTTTTGCTGATAAAAAAGAATATAAACAGGCTTATATATGGTCAAGAATATTACATACATACGATCCAGAAGACACTGAAATTAGTGATAAAACTTTGCAGAACTATATTGATGGCTATGGCCTAAATGGAGATTTTCTTAACAAAGTAGCCGATACCACTCTCAATAAAATTAGCTCAGGGAAATTTGTTTCTCCACATAGTTAAATTGAACAACCTATTTCATTAATAGTATTTAGCGATAAATAGCATAAAGGCAGCCTTAGTTGCCTTTTTCTTAACTGATGTTACTTTCTTCAGTTTGTTTTACCCCACTTCGATTATATCCCTATTTTCACTTGACCAAGCAACATGAAACTTCTTCCCTGCTGGTTTATCAACTCGCTCAAAGGTATGAGCGCCAAAGAAGTCACGTTGCCCTTGCAGTAAGTTTGCTGGTAAAACCGCACAACGCATCGAGTCATAATACGATAACGCTGACGAAATGGCGCCGGTTGGAATACCCATCAAGGCAGAATTTGATACCGCTTTACGCCAATTTAATTGATGCTTAGAGAGCTGTTTAGCAAAAAACTCATCAAGCATTAAATTATCAAGTTCAGGATTGCGCTCAAATGCTTGCGTAATTGACTGTAAAAATACCGCACGAATGATACAACCGGCACGCCAAATTTTGGCAATACTAGCAAAATCTAACTGCCAGTGATGTTCTTTTTCCGCTAACTTCATTAATTGGAAGCCTTGAGCATACGCACAAATTTTTGCGCAATATATTGCGTCTTGTAGCTGGTCAACAAAGTCTGCTTTTTCTTGCTCGCTAAAACTTATTGCTTCTGGGCCTAACAATACTGAAGAAGCCTGCACACGTAAGTCTTTAAATGAAGAAATAGAGCGAGCATAAACCGCTTGTGCGATAGTAGGTGCTGGTGTGCCTAACTCAAGACTGCTCATGGCAGTCCATAAGCCAGTGCCCTTTTGCCCTGCTTTATCTAAGATTAAATCCACTAACGGTGTATTATTATCACCAACTTGATGACGTAAAACTTCTACCGATATTTCCATTAAGTAGCTGTCTAATGGCCCATTATTCCACTGTTCGAATATATCAGCAATTTCAGTACTTGCTAAACCAAGACCGTCACGCAACATTTGATACGCTTCACAAATAATTTGCATATCAGCATATTCAATACCGTTATGAACCATTTTTACGTAATGTCCGGCTCCTGCCGGGCCAATATAAGCAGCACAAGGCTCACCGGTAGTGACCACATCACCAGGTTTAGTACGTTCAATCGGCTTACCAGTTTCACCATCAACCTTAGCAGCAATCGCTTGCCAAATAGGTTTAATTCTTGTCCACGCATAAGGCGAACCACTTGGCATTAATGCCGGACCAAATCGAGCCCCGACTTCGCCACCAGAAACTGCCGACGAAAAAAGAATAAAATTGTTTTTATATTTTTTCTCACGAGCAACGGTATCAACCCACAAACTGTTACCGGTATCGATAACGATATCATCCGGTTGAATACCTGCGCCGATCAAGTTCTCGCAAACTTGATCTACTGGCGCACCGGCAGGAACAGATAGCACAATTAAATGCGGCGGCTTTAAGCATGACAACAGTTCAGTATATGAAGAACAACCAAAAACACGCGCAGTTGAAGCACCACTTTCCGTTTTATCTTGTGTAATAGCATCTTCAACTTTGGCATTATCGAGATCAAATGCGGCAATACTAAAGCCATTATCGGCTAAGTTCAGCACCAAGTTTTTGCCCATGACACCTAAACCAATAAAGCCAATGTCACATAAACTGTTGTTCTTCGTCATAAAGGATCCACATTTAAAAAGGTAAAGTGCACATTATTCAAGCCTAACGACAGCGAATAAATGCGTAATTAAAATGTCAGTATATCAACATTTTTAAACGATATAATTTAATAGCCGGTATTTTAGTAACAATACGTAATAAAACAAGGGTTAAATCAATATTTATTCGCTTACGTGGATTTATTACTTGTAATTTACGAAAAATGATGTAATTTTACTACATAATTATATTTGAGGTTTGATTATGACAATTAGAGTAGGAATTAACGGTTTTGGTCGTATCGGCCGATTCGTATTTAGAGAGGCATTTGCCAGAGCTGATGTTGAAGTCGTCGCAATTAACGATCTTATTGATGTAGATTACATTGCTTATATGCTTAAGTATGACTCCACTCATGGCCGCTTTAATGGCACAGTTGACGTTGTTGAAGGCCATTTAGTTGTTAATGGTAAAAATGTTCGTGTAACGGCCGAGCGTGATCCATTGAACTTAAAATGGAATGAGGTTGAAGTTGACGTAGTAGTTGAATCGACCGGTTTATTCTTAACTGACGATTCTGCCCGTAAACACATTGTTGCTGGTGCTAAGAAAGTTGTACTTTCAGCCCCGTCTAAAGACGATACGCCAATGTTTGTTATGGGTGTAAACCACACGGAATACGCAGGACAAGATATAGTATCTAATGCCTCTTGTACCACTAACTGTTTAGCGCCGGTTGCCAAAGTATTAAATGACAACTGGGGGATTAAAGACGGTTTAATGACCACAGTGCATGCAACAACAGCGACACAAAAAACGGTTGATAGCCCATCTGCGAAAGATTGGCGTGGTGGCCGTGGTGCTGGACAAAACATTATTCCATCATCTACTGGTGCTGCTAAAGCGGTAGGTAAAGTTATTCCGGCGCTTAATGGCAAACTTACCGGTATGGCGTTTCGCGTACCAACACCGAATGTTTCAGTGGTTGACTTAACCGTTAATCTTGAAAAACCAGCGAGTTATCAAGAAATTTGTGATGCAATGAAAAGCGCTTCAGAAGGCGAGCTAAAAGGCATTTTGGGTTATACAGAAGATGCTGTGGTTTCTAACGACTTTATTGGCGAACGTTGTACTTCAGTGTTTGATGCAACCGCCGGTATCGCCCTAACCGACTCTTTTGTTAAAGTTGTTTCTTGGTATGATAATGAAATTGGCTATTCTAATAAGATACTTGATTTAGCGAGTTATGTTTCAGCCCAGTAATATTCTATTTTATTCGCGATAACAGCGAGTAAACATCAAAAAAGCCAGATTAATTTCTGGTTTTTTTATGGCTACGATAAATGTTAATGACAGATAAATGATATAAAAATAATTGTTTTGTGGTTTTTATGAAAGAAAGCTACAGAAAAGCAAAGCTGAGTTACATGTTACTTAGCAACCAATCTTAATTAATTATCCGCATTCGTTTAATGCTTAATATTAAAGGGTAATAACAGAAACAAAAAATCAGGCAAGCGCCTGATTTTTAGTCGATAGTTAAATCCTTCTTGACTACTTTACATGATTTAATACTTGCTTCGCTAAACGAGTAATTTCTTGCCAATTACTATTTTTAACAATGTCATCCGATACTAACCATGAGCCGCCACAACAAGCAACGTTTGGTAACGCTAAGTAATCACGTACGTTATTTAAGTTAATACCACCAGTTGGGCAGAACTTAATGTCAGGAAAAGGTCCACCAATAGATTGGATAGCCTTGACACCACCAGACGCTTCCGCTGGAAAAAACTTTAAATGATCGTAACCACAATCAATACCGTCCATTAACTCTGAAATTGAAGAAATACCAGGGATCAAAGCGGTATTTCCCTCTTTGCCTGCTTGCAACAAATCTTGCGTTAAGCCTGGGCTAATAGCGAATTTTGCCCCCGCATCTGAAGAGCGTTGTAATAATTCTCGGTTAGTCACAGTACCCGCACCAACAACGGCTTCAGGTAAATGTTTTGCAATGGTACTGATCACTTCAAGCGCTGCTGGTGTGCGCAACGTCACTTCTAATACTTTTATGTCTGCTGCTAACAGCGCTTCTGCGATCGGTAAAGCATCTTTAACATCTTTAATCACTAACACTGGTACAATTGGACCCATGGCAAAAAGATCTCTAGGTTGAACTTGCCAATTATTTGATAACGTCATAATTCCTCTTAATACTCTGTCGTGCTAGTTGCAATATTTTCAATTGATGTTAATTGTCTTAAGTACGCTGATGCGCCAATTAAACCCGGTTGCTCTTCGGTAACAACGAAAGTTGCCATCGGCTGGTTAAAACCTGACATCCGTCCTTTGGCTTCAAACCTTGCTCTAAAGTCACTGTTTTCAAAATAGTTAATAAAGCGCGGGACGATGCCGCCAGCAATATACACACCGCCATAACTGCTAAGGGTTAAGGCTAAATTGCCGGCAAAGCTGCCTAAGACACGACAAAATTGTGCTAGGGTTTCTGCACATAAATCGCATGAATTAGCTAATGCCCGAGTGGTGATTTCTTTGGCCGGCAATTCTGAAGCGATACCATTTTTGATAAAACTCAATGCTTGGTAAATTTGTTCTAAGCCCAAACCCGATAATAACTGTTCGTAAGAAACACGAGCATATTTAGTTAGTAAAAAATTCAAAATCGCAATTTCTTGTTGGTCTACAGGCGCAAAATCTACATGCCCACCTTCACCACTTAAGCTCAGCCAGCCCTGATTTAACGCGACTAAATTGGCAACCCCTAAACCTGTGCCAGGTCCACAAATTGAAATGGGTTTACCCGCAATTGTTTGGCCGCTACCAATTTGTACTTTTTGGCTATCAGTTAGTTGTGGTATAGCATGAGCAATGGCAGTAAAGTCATTGATCAAAACCAGCTCATTTAATTGTAACTCTGCTTTTAGTGCTTGTTGAGAGAATTGCCAAGGCAAGTTCGTCATAACAATTAAGTCTTTATCAACCGGACAAGCAATCGCTAAGCAGGCATTAATTTTTTTATCTTGTAATTGATGACGCGCTAAAAAGTTTGATAATACGTCAGCCAAACCGGCGTAGTCAGCACAAGCATAAATTTCGATATTAGAAATATTACCATCTTCATCGGCTTGCGCAACACGCATATTGGTGCCACCAATGTCAGCAATAATGTTAATTTCATTAGCCGTCATTGTTAAAGCTCTCCTTCAATGCCGTCATCATCTTGGTCTGCGAATAATGAACAAGCGCCGGTTTCTGCCGAGCTTAAGTTGCGTCGCATAAAGCCAAATAACTCACGTCCCATACCTTGATGATGACCATTTACGTTGAAAATTGAATTTTCACGCTGTGCTAGTTCGCTTTCATCAACCAATAAGGTTAGCTCGCCACTTTCACCATCGAGTAAAATCATATCACCGGTTTGTATTTTCGAGATCAAACCTCCGTCTAACGCTTCCGGACACAAATGAATTGCCGCAGGCACTTTACCGGATGCGCCAGACATTCGGCCATCAGTCACTAAGGCCACTTTAAAACCTTTATCTTGTAACACGCCTAGTGGTGGCGTTAATTTATGCAGTTCAGGCATACCACGTGCTTTGGGACCTTGAAAACGAACAACCGCAACAAAATCTTTCTCTAACTCACCAGCATGGAAAGCCGTTTCGAGCTCGTGTTGATCTTCAAATACTACAGCAGGCGCTTTAATTACAAAGCTCCCTTCACGTAACGATGATGTTTTTAATACTGAAATACCTAAATTACCTTTCAATACTTTTAAACCGCCATCGGCTTTAAACGGTTGTTCAACAGTTGTAATAACTTCTGGATCACCTGAAACCGTTGCACCGTCAACCCATTTCAACTCACCATTTTCTAGTATTGGTTTTTGCGTGTAACGGGTTAAACCACGGCCACAAATAGTTTCAACATCTTCATGAACTAAGCCAGCATTGATTAATTCTTTGAACAATAACGCCATACCACCGGCTTCTTGAAAGTGGTTAATATCGGCATGACCATTTGGATAAATGCGTGTTAATAACGGTACTGCGTCTGACAGATCATTAAAGTCCTGGAAGTTAACAATAATCCCCGCTGCTTTAGCAAACGCGATAATATGCATGGTTAAATTTGTTGAGCCGCCTGTTGCCAATAGAGCAACAATGGCATTAACGATTGAGCGTTCGTCAACCATTTTACCAACCGGAGTATAGTTACCGGATTGTTGCGTTAAGCGTGTTACTTGGCGAGCTGCCGCTTTAGTCAACGCTTCGCGTAATGGCGTATTAGGAGCAATAAACGATGCACCGGGTAAATGTAAGCCCATCACTTCAACAACCAGCTGATTCGAGTTGGCCGTACCAAAGAAGGTACAAGTACCGGCACTATGGTAAGAGGCAGACTCAGCTTCTAATAGCTCATCTTCACCAATTTCACCTTTAGCAAATTGTTGGCGAACACGGGCTTTTTCTTTGTTTGGAATACCTGATGGCATTGGCCCTGCTGGAACAAACACTGTCGGTAAATGGCCAAAGGTCATGCTAGCGATCATTAATCCAGGAACGATTTTATCGCAAATACCCAGCATTAATGCGCCGTCAAACATGTTATGCGATAAGCCAACGGCACTGGCCATGGCAATAACGTCACGACTCATCAAGCTTAAGTCCATGCCAGGTTGCCCCTGCGTAACACCGTCACACATGGCAGGCACACCACCAGCAAATTGTGCAACACCGCCAGCTTCTTTAACCGCCGCTTTAATGATATCAGGATAGGTTTGGTATGGTTGATGAGCGGAAAGCATATCATTGTAGGCAGAAACAATCGCAACGTCAGAATGGTTAACACCACGTAGAGCCGCTTTGTCATCTTTGCCACAAGCAGCAAAACCATGGGCTAAATTACCACATGATAAACTTGCGCGATGCACAGTTGTTGATTTCGCGGCAGAGATTTTTTCTAGGTAAGCTTTACGTGTACCTTTACTTCTTTCAATGATCCGCTCAGTGATCTGTAATATTTCTTTTTTCATAATTTACTCGGCCCAATAAACTTGTGTGTTAATTTTCGCAGCGTGTAAAAACGCCCTGATAGGCATTTCCTTAACATTCTGTCCGGCAATGGCATTTTCCAATACCAGCTTTTTACTGCGACTACTAATATGCAAAATGGTATTTTTGCTTTGTGCTAATGCAGCAAAGCTAAAAGTAATACGTTGGTGTGGTGCTGTTTTTGGCACAACCTTTAATAATGACGGACTATCTAACGCTAAGCATTGCTCTATTTCAGTACTACATGGAAACAATGACGCAGTGTGACCGTCTTCACCCATACCTAAAATAAGTACATCTAGTGGCAACAACTGCTGGTTTGCCGCTATATTTAAGTCCGCTAAGGTTTCAGTGCTTAATGCATCACCTTGCTTTAAATGAAAAAACTTAGCTTTTACTGCTTCGTTTTGTAGCAAATTCTCATGTACGAGTTTGGTGTTGCTGTCGTTAGAGTCAATATCTACCCAGCGCTCATCGGCAAGTGTTATCGTTATAGATTGCCATGGTAATTTCTTTTTCGATAAAGCATGAAAAAAACCTTTCGGTGTTGAACCACCTGAAACGGCAATACTTGCTTTACCCTTTTGCTTCACGGCGTTAGCAAGTATGCTCGCAACATTATCAGCCAAGGCCTGATCTAGTGCTTGGCGCTGTTCGAATTCGTTAATTTGATACATTATTCCACCCACTGACGATCATCACGTGCAATTAAAGAGATAGAAGAAACTGGTCCCCAAGAGCCTGCAGCATAAGGTTTCGGCGTTTCATTCGTTGATTGCCACGCGGCAATAATACTGTCAGCCCACTGCCACGCCGCTTCGACTTCATCACGACGAACAAACAATGATTGATCACCCTTAACCACTTCCAGCAATAAACGCTCATAGGCATCAACCACACGTTGATTGTCATAGGCCTCAGAAAAACTTAAATCCAGTTTGTTCTCATGAATCTGCATTTGCGAAGCAATGCCTGGAATTTTGTTCATCATTTCCAATTCAACGCCTTCATCAGGCTGCAGTCGAATAGTTAGCTTATTTGATGGTAAATCAGCATAGCTTTCGCTAAAGATATTATGTGGTTGTTGCTTAAAATGAACGACGATTTCACTGTGCTTTTTCGGCATACGTTTACCAGTGCGCAAATAAAATGGTACTCCTGCCCAACGCCAGTTATCTATTTCAGCTTTAATAGCGACAAAGGTTTCAGTGCCGCTGTTCGCCTTGGCCCCTTCTTCATTTAAATAACCGGGCACGGCAACGCCATTAAGATAGCCATCAGCATATTGGCCACGTACGGTTTTTTCTTTTACGTTTTGACGGGTGATTGGCTTTAACGCTTTTATGACTTTTAACTTTTCATCACGAACACTATCTGCACTTAAGTCGGCTGGTGGCTCCATGGCCAATAAAGATAATATTTGTAACAGGTGGTTTTGTACCATATCGCGCATTTGACCGGCTTCATCATAAAAGCCCCATCGGCCTTCAATGCCAACACTTTCTGCCACGGTTATTTGGACATGGTCAATACAATTACGATCCCAGTTATTAGTAAACAAAGAATTAGCAAAACGTAATACCAATAAGTTAAGTACCGTCTCTTTACCTAAATAATGATCAATGCGATAAATTTGATTTTCGTTAAAGTAGCGCGATACTTGGTCATTAATCACTTTTGATGATTCTAAACAATGGCCAATTGGCTTTTCCATGACAACACGGTCGTTGTCTTTAATCAGCTTGGCTGATTTTAAACCTTCACTGATGTCGCCATAAATAGCTGGAGGCGTTGAAAAATAATAAACACGTGGGCTTTGCTTTGATGCTAATGTTGCAGCAAGTTCACCATAAGCCTTGATATTTTTAAAGTCGAGTTGTTGGTAAACTAATCGTGCTAAAAATTTACTGACGGCGTTAACATCTAGCGCTTCTGCTATAAACTCGTTTAAACCTTCATTTATCTGTTGTGTAAATTGTTCTAACGTTATGTCATTTCGAGCAACACAAACTATACGCGCTTCATCACCTAACAAGCCTGCTAAATCTAATTGATATAATGACGGCAAAAGTTTACGGCGCGATAAATCACCCAAGGCTCCAAAAATAACAATTTCACTAGCAGCTTGGCAATCGATGTTATTCATATCTTATCTACTCAATTATTTTTTAATTAGTCACAATGAAACTAAACTACATTTAGAGCTAATTTATCTGCTCTAGCGTCATCAGTAAAGTACTTTCTGTAATATTACTACATTTTCTGCAAATTAATTAGATATAGCTTCTACAAGGCGACTTTAACTTAAAAAAGTATTAAAGGTTTGCAAAATTAACGCCTTTTGTTTTATATTAGCGTAAAATATGAAATAAATTTTCATAAATCCTGTATTTTTACAGAAAATAAATTACAACAATGCTTAATTTGGTGCTAATAAAACCAATTAAACAACGTCCTAGGGCTTAAACGTAATGAACATATTAGAAAAGATCGCCAACGAGTTAGATACTTTCAGTAAATCTGAACGTAAGGTGGCAGAAGTTATATTATCGTCACCTGGAACCGTGATCCATGCCAGTATCGCTGCATTAGCAAAGCAAGCAAACATTAGTGAACCTACCGTCAACCGCTTTTGTCGACGCTTAGACACTAAAGGCTACCCTGACTTTAAACTGCATCTTGCACAAAGCTTAGCTAACGGTACTCCTTATGTTAACCGACATGTTGATGAAAATGATTCTGCGGATGAATATACCGCAAAAATTTTTGAATCGACCATGGCGAATCTCGAGCTAGCACGTAAAAGTTTAGACACTTCAACGATAAATCGTTCAGTCGATTTACTCACCCAAGCCAATAAAATTTCATTTTTTGGTTTAGGTGCTTCAGCTGTTGTTGCCCATGACGCGCAAAACAAGTTTTTCCGCTTCAATGTTCCAGTCGTTTATTTCGATGACATATTAATGCAACGTATGAGTGCTATAAATAGTCAACAAGGTGATGTGGTTGTTTTGATCTCTCATACTGGTAGAACAAAGTCATTAGTCGATGTTGCTAGTTTAGCGCGCGAAAATGACGCTACTGTTATCGGTATTACCACGGCCGGCACGCCACTGGCTAAAGAATGCAATATTGTGCTGTCAGTCGATGTTGCCGAAGACACGGACTTATATATGCCAATGGCTTCACGTATCGCTCAGCTAACATTAATTGATTGTTTGGCAACCGGCTTTACCCTGCGCCGAGGCACTAAATTTAGAGATAACCTGAAAAAGGTGAAAGACAGCTTACGCAGCTCACGTTTTGAGCGAAAAGATTAATAATTAATTACCGGTGCAATAACCCGTAGTTGATAGTCACATAATAGAAAATTGAATAAATTTTAAGGATTACAATGCCTAGAAGAACGAAAATTGTCGCCACCTTAGGGCCGGCAACTGATGATAGAGCGAAACTAAAACAAGTATTAGCAGCGGGTGTCAATGTTGTTAGATTAAATTTCTCCCATGGTAATCCTCAAGATCATATTGACCGCGCCACTACCGTACGAGAATTGGCGAAAGAGCTTGGCATATATGTTGGTATCTTAGGTGATTTACAAGGGCCTAAAATCCGTGTTTCTACCTTTAAAAATGGTCCGATAAAATTAGCGATTGGTGATAAGTTTGAGCTCGACGCTAATTTAGCGAAAGGCGAAGGTTGCCAAGAAAAAGTTGGGATAGATTATAAAAAACTGCCACAAGATGTCAGCCCTGGTGATATTTTATTACTTGACGATGGTCGTGTTCAACTGCGAGTGCTTAAGACGGAAGGACAATCCGTTTTTACTGAAGTCACTGTTGGTGGTCCACTATCAAACAACAAGGGCATTAATCGCCAAGGCGGCGGCTTAACAGCTCCTGCACTTACCGCTAAAGACAAAGAAGATATTAAACTGGCTGCGAAAATCAATGTTGATTTTCTTGCTGTATCCTTCCCACGTGATGCGGCAGATATGCGCGAAGCACGTTTATTAGCGCAAGAAGCTGGCTGTGATGCTCGTTTAGTGTCAAAAATTGAGCGCGCTGAAGCGGTAAATGACGATAAAGTTTTAGATGGTATTATTCTCGCATCTGATGTTGTTATGGTGGCACGTGGTGATTTAGGTGTTGAAATTGGTGATGCCGCATTAGTTGGCAAGCAAAAGCATATAATTGCACGTAGTCGTCAATTAAATCGTGTGGTTATTACCGCAACTCAAATGATGGAAACTATGATTGAGCAGCCTATGCCAACACGTGCAGAAGTCATGGATGTTGCAAACGCGGTACTTGATGGTACTGATGCCGTGATGCTTTCCGCAGAAACTGCGGCAGGTAAATACCCGGTTGAAACGGTTAAAGCGATGGCAAGTGTTTGTATTGGCGCCGAGCAACAAAGCTCAGTTACGACCTCAAAGCACCGAGTTGAAATGACCTTTGCTGAAGTGTCTGAAACCATTGCTATGTCGGCCATGTACGCCGCCAATCACTTAGATGGCGTTAAAGCGATTATTGCCTTAACAGAGTCTGGGCATACCAGTAAAATCATGTCGCGTATTTCTTCAGGTTTGCCGATTTATTCGTTATCTCGCCATACTAAAACACTAACCAAAACCGCTATCTATCGTGGTGTCTACCCAGTATCTTTTGACTCAACAGGATGTGACAATGCCGAAGCCATGGCACAAGATGTTTTAGTTGCGGTAGCAAAAGACTCTGAATTAAGTATTGGCGATAAAGTTATGTTTACCCACGGTGATTTAATGGAAACTGTTGGTGCAACTAATACTTTGAAAGTATTAACCTTAGCTAAAAAGCACTTTGCATAGCGCGTAAAAACAAGCACAGTTCAATTTAAAAAGGTAGCTATAAGCTACCTTTTTTTATTTCCACCAGAATCTGTTGATTATTTTTAGAATCGTTTATTCATCTTTAGCTAAATACTCTAAATCACCAATCACTTTATTGAGATTTTTATTAATACGCTTACGTTGTTTATCGGTCGCATTGGTAACCATATAAACAAAAATATTAGCGAAAACTTGGTTGTTATTAGCAGTAATTTCATTAAATTCATCACTTCGTAAACTTCGGCCATTAACAAACAAACGATAAAATTCAAACTTAAATTGATGATCTGGTAAATCACCATTTAATAGCTCTGAAAATTGCGTTGTCCAACGTTGACGATAGTTGATCCAAGGTTCAAATGAACGCTGAAAGTTTTGGCTCATTTTTGCTACCTGAGCTTTCTGTACTTTGGTTAATTTACCAAACCATTCTTTTAGTTGCTCTTGCTGATCTTCGGCTCTTTCTTCAAACCATTCTTGCTCAGACAATTGTTCATAATCATCTAATCTTTCTTGATTATTTTCTGCTAGTGCCTGCAGTAATTGTTTTTTCTGCTCCGCGCTAAGACTAAACGCTAACGGCTGTAATTTTGGCTCTGCGGCTATTAAAAAGTTTTGCCAATGCTCAACAAATATCGCTAAGTTTTCAGTAATTATTTCTTCGTTAATATCATTATTAATTGCGAGTTTTAACGCCTTTAATTGTTGGCTATATAAAGGTAATTGAGTTTCTCGATGCCACAAATGTAACTTTTCAAATTCTTCATCAAAAATCTGCTGTTGTTGCTTAGTTAATTCTACATAATCATCAAGATACCAGTTAGTCCACCAATCAAGATGATTATAAACGAAGCGAAAACTGCAACCAGAAACCATTATCGCCAGCAGTATCACCAATAGTGAGTTTTTTGTGCTAATCATTGTTCACCTTTATTATTAGTGGTGGTAAATCGATCTTTGATAAAAATCATGGAAAACCCTTATCATAATTGATCTATATTAAAATTATCGGGCTTATCAAGCAAAGTCGTTTATCTCTTGTTAAATGACTGTTAATTTAGGTAATAGTTCCAGAATACTTTAATTAGTGCGCGAGGCATATATGCACATGGATGACAAAAAAGCCATCAAAAAAATTGCTATTTTAACCAGCGGCGGTGACGCTCCTGGCATGAACGCAGCCATTAGAGCGATAGTCATTGCCGCACAGCACTATAATATAGAGGTTACGGGGTTTATTGCAGGCTTTAATGGTTTAATTGATGATGATGCGATACCCCTTACGGTTAAAAGTGTAGAAAATATCATTCATAAAGGCGGCACTATTTTAAAAAGTGCCCGCTGCGCTGCAATGAAAACGCCGCTAGGTTTGGAGCAAGCCGCAACAACATTATTAAAGAATAAAATAGATGCACTTATTGCTATAGGCGGTGACGGCTCCTTTACTGGCTTACTTGCCCTCAATAAACACTGGCAAGGACAAGTGATCGGTATTCCGGGCACCATTGATAACGATGTCGACGGTACCGATTTCACCATAGGGTTTTCAACAGCGATTAATACCGCTATTGAAGCCATTGACAAAATACGTGATACCGCAGAAGCATTCGAGCGCATTTTTATTGTTGAGTTGATGGGCCGACATAGTGGCCATATTACCTTTAATGTTGGTATTGCTTGTGCTGCTGAACAGGTTATTTCCTTTGAAAATTTTCCATCGCAAGGTAGCGCCATCGATAATGAGACAAACAAACTTAAAGTGCTTGCTCAGGAGATTAAACAAGCACAAGCAGACCGACATGCCAGTTATATTATCGTGATTGCAGAAAACTTATGGCAAGGTGGCGCGGCAAGTTTAGCCCAACAGCTACAATCAGTGGCGGGGATTGACTGCACCGCATGTATTCTTGGGCATATTCAGCGTGGCGGCTCACCGGTTGCCAAAGATCGTATTTTGGCAACCAAAATGGGCGTAGCAGCTATACAGGCATTAATCGCGCAAGAATCTAAGATCATGATTGCCGAATGTAATAACACCATTGCCTATGTACCATTAACTATAGCCATCCAACATCAACAAGGGGTTAATGAAAGCTTAGTTGCAGCACAAGACAATATTTTAGCGTTAACTGCTCAACACCAATGCTAATAAGGTTTATCGGCTAATTTAACTTGCTGGTGTTGAAAGAACTGAATCAGAAAATCGATTAATAAACGTAGCTTTTTTGAACTGGCAGCGCCAGGCGGAAAAACACCATAAACATTAATAGCCGGTAATTTGTAATCATCTAAAATTGACTGTAAACGCCCTGCTTTAATTTTTGGCCAAGCATCATAGGTTGGAATACGCCCTAAACCTTGTCCTCCTTCGACAAATGCCGTTCGTGCCGAGGCATTATTGGTTGCTATCCTGCCATTAACTTCAATTGTATGAGAACGGCCTGCTTTTTCTAAGCTAATTTTATTGCTGGTAAGTTTATAGATAACCCAAGTATGATCTAACAACTCACTCGGTTTAGTCGGCCTGCCGTAACGTTCAAAATATTCAGGCGAACCACATAAACATGTTTCTAACACCGCCAGCTTTCTAGCCTGTAAAGCTGAATCTGCTAATGGTGCGCCACGTATAGCGAGATCTATGCCCTCTTTAACAATATTAACCACTTCATCCGTTAACATCAGGTCGAGTTCAATTTTTGGATACTGTTTTCGAAACTTATCTAATGCTGGCACTATAGTGTGCAAACCAACACTGACCGGACAGGTAATTTTTAATAAGCCTTCGGGTTCATTTTTAACATTTTCAATTTGCTGATTTGCCGCACTTGCCTGCTGAGCAATGATACGACAGCGCTGATAATAATCACTACCCGCTTGTGTCAGCATAATAGATCGCGTTGAACGATTTAATAGAGTTATACCTAATTGCTGCTCAAGCTTTTTAATATGATAACTCACCACCGCACGAGAAAGCCCAATATGTTTGGCTGCAGCGCTAAAGCTTCCTTGTTCAACCACATGTGAAAACACCACCATGCTTTTTAGCTGTTCGAAAGAAATGTCCACTTAATCACCTTAATAAACAAAATATCGTCAATTGAATTCATTACATGGTTTATTGTATCAATAATTAGAACAAAGTTATCAAATTAATCTGCATTGTATTAAAAACAGATGAGCATATACTGCTAACCATAGATTGATGTCAGCAAGCAGTGGCACAAATCAAAATCAGCATAGGAAGATAAAATGGTTACCGAGACAAATAAAACACAGAATAAAGACGTATTAATGGTATTAACCTCGCACGACAAATTAGGTGATACGGGTGAGAAAACTGGATTTTGGTTGGAAGAGTTTGCCGCGCCCTATTATCAATTAATTGACGCTGGATTTTCTGTAACACTCGCTTCACCATTAGGTGGACAACCACCATTAGATCCTAAAAGCGCCAAAGCCGACTTTCAAACCGATGCAACTCGTCGCTTTGAACAAGATCAAGTTAGTCAAGGCGTATTAGCAACAACAAAAAAGCTAAGTTCAATTAATGCCAATGAATATGGCGCGGTTTTTTATCCAGGTGGTCATGGGCCGCTTTGGGATTTAACCGACAACCAAGACTCAATTAACCTGATCACAGAATTTGTTAAACAAAGCAAACCTGTCGCTGTAGTTTGCCATGCAACATCCGTACTACTTAATGTCAAAGATAGTAATGGTAATGCAGTGGTAAAAGGCAAGAAAATTACCGGATTCACTAACAGTGAAGAAGATGCCGTACAACTCACTAACATAGTACCGTTTTTACTAGAAGACGAGCTGATTAAGCAAGGTGCAGACTATCAAAAAGCTCAAGACTGGGCACCATTCGTTGTTGAAGACGGCAATATCATCAGTGGCCAAAACCCTGCCAGTTCAAGCGAAGCCGCTAGTCGCTTAATCAAGCAACTATCTTAGCCAAAGCAAATTAGCGAAAAATAACCTACTGAGCAGAGGCTAATATTTACTCGGCTTCTGCTATCTTTAAAGACGACTAAATGGATGTTTGGAAAGAGCAATGACATTAAACATAAATACTGATAACGCAAAGTTACCACAAAATAGACAGCAAAACCGTCAATTTACCTTGGCCTCTCGCCCTGTTGGCGCCCCAACGGTAGAGAACTTTAATTTAATCACGACAGAAATACCGACACCAGGTGAAGGCGAAGTATTACTGCGAACGGTATATTTATCACTAGATCCATACATACGTGGTCGAATGAGTGATGCAAAATCCTATGCAGAGCCGGTAGCCATTGATGAAGTGATGGTTGGTGGTGCGGTTTGTCGTGTTGAACAATCGCTTAATGATGACTTTCAAGTTGGCGATTTAGTCGTTGCTTATACCGGTTGGCAAGATTATGCACTTTCCAACGGCGACGAGTTATTAAAACTACCTAAGGAATTAGCCTTGCCATCCTACGCGCTTGGCGTATTGGGGATGCCAGGTTTAACCGCCTATATGGGCTTATTGGATATTGGTCAGCCTAAAGCCGGTGAAACCGTTGTTGTCGCCGCAGCAAGTGGTGCTGTCGGCAGTTTAGTTGGCCAAATAGCTAAGTTGCAAGGTTGTCGCGTTGTTGGTATTGCCGGCAGCAGTGAAAAATGCAGCTACGTAACTGACACTTTAGGCTTTGATGCTTGCCTAAACCATAAAGATGAAAACTTAGCTCAACAATTAGCTGAGCAATGCCCAAATGGTATTGATGTTTATTTTGAAAACGTTGGTGGTGCAGTATTTGACGCTGTAATGCCATTACTAAACGCCAGTGCCCGTGTGCCGTTATGTGGCTTAATTTCACAGTACAATGCCACTGAGTTACCGTCAGGACCAGACAGAATGTCACAACTGATGGGGTTATTACTGGTTAAGCGCATCAAAATGCAAGGTTTTATCGTATTTGATGATTATGGCCATCGTTATAACGAATTTAGCCAAGCCATGGGACAATGGCTTGCACAAGGGAAAATTAGTTACCGCGAAGATAAGGTGCTCGGGCTAGAGCAAGCAGCAAACGCTTTTATCGGCTTATTACAAGGTGAAAACTTTGGTAAGCTTGTGGTTGAAGTTGGGCCACTTGAATTAGTAAAATAGCCATTAATTTAACGTCACGATGAAAAAAGGTAAACAAAATATTGTTTACCTTTTTATTTTTACCGCTATAGATTTAGTTAGTAATAGTTATAAAGCATTAAGCAACAACGGCTTTTTTAACTTTATCTTTGTAACTACGACTGACCTTCAACTCTTTGCCATTAGACATCACTAAATAATATTCACCATTAAGCTGGCTACAGAATTTATCGATGTAATTTTTATTCACTATCGTTGAGCGGTGACTGCGCAAGAATTGTTTTGGATCTAAAATTTCTTCAAGCTGCTTCATGGTTTTACGCAAAATATGGGTATTACTTTCGGTATGTACACACATGTAATCGCCTGCAGCGTCAATCCATAAAATATCTTTTACCGGTACTCGGCTAACTTCGCCGGCATCTTTAATCGCCAGCACATCTGAATAGCTAGAAATACTGACCGGTTCGTTGTTATCCAACTCTTGTAGGATTTTTTCACAATCATTACCGGTAACGTCACTGACTAAACGCACTAGCTTAGATTTATGAATAGCATTCACCTCGCTACTGATACTCTGGCGAATTTTATCTAAGGTTTGGGCTAGGCGTTGTTCATCGGCCGGTTTGAGTAAATAGTCTTGTGCATGAACTTCAAACGCTTGCATGGCATATTGATCAAAAGCGGTGACAAAAACCACCATAGGTAAATGCAATCCTTGTTCAATAATAGCCTCAACCACCTCAAAACCGGTTAAGCCGGGCATTTGAATATCTAAAAAAATCAAATCCGGTTGATAAGCACGCACCGCCTCTAAAGCTTCTCGACCATTGGTACATTGGGCGATCACTTCGATGTCTTTATGATCTTCTAAACGAACCGCAAGACCTTTTCGGGCTAACGGCTCATCATCAACAATTATTGTGGAGAGCTTCTTGCTCATACTCGACTGCCAACTTCATAGGGAATTCGTATACTGATTTTAACACCAGTTGGTGTATTGTTGGCAACAACTAAAGAAAAATCATTCTTATACAGTGCTTGTAATCGTTCTCGGGTATTCGCTAAGCCAACACCATTTTCTCGAAACAAGTTACCATTTTTAATTTCTGCGCCAGGGCCATTATCAGACAATTCAACCAGTAAGTCATTACCAAATCGATGTACCGAAACATTGATCTCTCCACCTTGCTCTTGTACTGCGATAGCGTGCTTTATAGAGTTTTCGGCTAAAGGTTGCAGTATCATGCTGGGCACTAGCGCTAAATTACAATCAGCGGCAATATCAAAGCTAACTTGTAAACGCTCTTCAAAACGCACTCTTTCAATATCTAAGTACAATTTTAAGGCATGTAACTCACTTTCTAGTGTTACCCGCTTCATCGGATCTTTATCCAAAGAATAGCGCAGAAATTCACTGAGCTTGGTTACCATGCCATTGGCAGTTTTGTTTTCTTTGACCAGAATAAGTGTTGATATCGCGTTTAAGGTATTAAACAAAAAGTGCGGATTTAGCTGATAGCGCAACATTTTCAATTGTGCTTGATGTGCCACCGTATTGGCACGCAATACATTTTGTTTTTCCTTTTGCAGCATTTGGTAATACTTAGTACCAAAATACAAACCACTCCAACTCAAAATAATGAAAAATGATAACAAGCTATTTTTGGTGTAGTAAAGAAGAAAATCAGGACGATAGCCGTGTTTGTATATTTCCCAGTAATTAATATTTTTTACAATTTGCCAAAGTACACCAGTACAATACGACGTTAATATCACCACAATGGCAATTTTTAACGGCGTGAAGTTCCAAATGCGACGATAGATATATCTTAGAGGGATAGTGAACAACCAACCGGCATAAGCATTCAGTAAAATGATCACTAAAAAGATATCACGTAAATCGTGAAGTAATGAACCTAAGTAATGTACTAAGGCAAAACCACACCAGCCAGCGGTATGCACTAGCCAAAATAAGCGGTTTCTATTTTCTATAAATTCTTTCCAATTCACACAAGACGGCCAACAAACAAGGTTAGTATAATTATGCGCTATGCAAGCTATTCTCGCACTACCACTAATCGTAAGATTTCAGCACCTTATCTCATTTAGTCTATAACAATATATGTCTCAGGGTAGCGATTTGCTAGTAGTAAAAACTGTTTGTTGGCCAGTTTTTTATACTTTTCCTCATTCCGTTGCTGATATTGTGAAAGATACCATAAACCATTAATAATTAAAGACAAACAATAGTAACGCGTAACGAGGCATTTACATATGTTACCTATGTTTTTGGTCATAAACGGCAGATTGTCGACAATTTTAACTGCTTTGTCAGCATGGTTTCTAGACATTAATGGCCCTAACTGCTGCGGTAGAATTTGTTGAGCATTATGCTGAGAATAAAGTGCTATAACCTGTGCTATTTTATTACTTTCAATTTCATTCACCGCCATCAACATGGCAATGTCATACTCAATTGGTGCGATGCAGGCACACTCAAAATCAATTAATTGATACTGTAATTCATCATCAGCTTTTGTAGCATTTGCAAGCTTAATCACATTAGTGAAATTGGCATCACCATGACAAAATACCTCATTGCTATGCCCTACTTCAGTTCTTGCTTGAGCAAGTTCTTGCAGCACTGATTTAGCAATGGCCATTACACGGTTAAGTTGAGATAACAACAATTGCTCATTTACTGATGATGGCTGTTGAGGTAAAAGCGCTTGAAATAACTGAGCGAGTGTTTCTTCAATCGCCAAGTAAGGAATTGTTAGAGCATTATTGTGAGATGAAGACTGTTGCCCGATTTGGCGGTTAATTGAGGATTTAGGTAGACGATGGCATTGAGCAAGTAAAGCAAGCGTGGTAGCTAATTTTTCATCTTCACTTAAATGACAATCAACCAACAACTCCCCCGTTATAAAGTCTGTGACCAACCATTGGCCTGCACCGTAGATAAGTTTAGGTGCAATACCGAATTCAGTCGCCAGTTTATTTGCGACGAGTTCTACACCGCTATTTGCTAGATATTTGGCAAAATAATCATGTTTGTTAGTTTGTACACGAAAACAGGGTTGACTTAACCCTGTTTCGAGAGCCGTAACACTCTGAATTATTTGCTGAGCAAAACAAGGTAATAAACATAACTCATTGACTAGCCGTTTATATGGTTCTTTAACACCAGCAGTTAAATTCGTCCCTTCGCCATTTGTTGCACCAACAAATGCCCCATCATTAATGTTCACATATTACTCACTAAATACTTTATATGTTTTAGCCCAGCGCGGGCGAAATATCTCTGTCGTTCACTCCGCCCTGGTTTTGCTGTTGATAAAGTTTACGCCACTGCCAATAACCATAGCTAGCTAGTATCACATAACAAGCAAATAAAGCAGCCGTTGGGATCAAAGCCTTTTCGATATAAAGATATATAGAAACAAAATCAATCACGATAAAGTACAGCCAATTTTCCAATACTTTCTGCGTTATTAAATAGGTTGCAAATACGGCAAATACCGTTGTGGCACTATCAAGGTAAGGAAAATGAGTCGGTGTATAACTAGCCATTAACCAGCCTAAAGCTAAAGATAACAATGTTAGTGCAATAATCACCACAGTGTGGCGTTGCAATGACCATTGGCTATATAACAAGGTTTTCGTTTGAGATGTATTCTCATTATTTTGTTTTCGCCAGCAAAGCCAGCCATATACTGCCATCAACAAGTAATAAAGCTGTAATACACTGTCCATCCATAGATAAACATCATAAAAAATAACGGTGTATAACACAGTACTTAAGATTGCCGCTGGCCAACACCAAATATTACCTTTTGCCGCTAACACTACATAGAGCAAGGACGCCACAACGGCGATCAGTTCTAACACCGGCAAAGTAGTAAAATAAGTAACGATTTCAGCGGTAGCGCTGATAGAGTTCGCCATTAGCTTTCAGCTTCTACAACTGAGCGATCACCACCAATAAATTTACAAACAAAAACAGCGGCATTTAGGGTTTGATGTACGTGTTTAATTTCAGCCATCACATGGCTTGTAGCTAAGTCATAATCACCAAAAACTTGCGTACTCATACCGTTAGTCACAACATTCAAGCCTTCAACTAAACGTAAACGTTTAATAAAGGCCCAAATTTCCGTTTTAAATTTTTCTTCTGCTAGTGGATACAAACTAATTTCAATTGAGATTTTCATGTCTTTTAACTTATGTGTCATTTTCTTTAAAGATAGCATGTTAGAGATAAACCCTAACATGCTCAATGTACTACAGTTATTAATTTTGGAAATGTTTACCACTCATCTTAAAAAGAATAGTCAAATGTTGCGCCAAAAACAGCTGGCTCCGCTAATTGATAATAGGCTTTTGCGGTATATTCGTCTCTTGGATCATTGCCGAAGTAGAAGCCACGAGTCGCATATTCTTCATCAAATAAGTTACGCGCCCATAGTTTTACTTGCCAGTCATCTTCTGAATAGCTCACCGACATATTCACCACTTCTATTGATTCTGATTTTTCTTGGTGGCTATCAGAGAAGAAAAATTCATCTTTGCCATCAACAGAAATGTTGACGAGTAAATTATCAGACAACTGATAGTTCAAACCAACATTAAATTGGTAGCTAGGCGCATGTGCTTGCTCGTCACCAGACTTATCATTACCATCGGCATCAATAAAACCATCGTATTCGGTATCTAACAAACCTACAGAGCCATAAATTTCAAGTTCAGTCGTTGCTTGCCAGCCGGCTTCAAGTTCAAGACCAAAATTAGTGCCAGTTGCAGCATTGCCTAAATAAGAAACAAAGTCAGTACTGCCATCATCTCGCTCTTCTAGATAAGAGGTACGTACCTGCATATCATCCCTGTCCATATAAAATACCGCACTACGGACATAAGCTTGATTGTCTAACAAACTAACTTTGTAACCTAATTCATAATTCCAAAGATATTCTGGTGAAAATTCACGTAAATTGCTCGGTAAACTACCATCAGTATTTGCACCACCGGCTTTATAACCGCGATTAACAGAGCCATAGAATAAATTGCTTTCATCCATTTGATACGACAATACAAGCTTACCACCAACCATAGTATCACTCGGATCAAAGTTTATTTGCTCTGAATCGCTGTAATCTGAATTTCTACGTTCAACTCGTAAACCAGTGGTTAAACTTAACTTTTCATTTAGCTGGCTATCAAACTGAACAAATGCCGCAATATTGTCAGTATCAAATGTTGAGTTGTAATCACTAGATAAATAGGTGTATTGACGTAATAAGTCTTCATCTTCTTGCTTATAATAAAGCCCTGTCACCCAAGCAGTGCTACCATTGAAAATTTCACCACCAGGCGCTGAAACAGCTCTTAATTCAAATGTTGCTGAAGATTTATCACGAAAGTAATGATCTGTAGAGCTGTATTCCCAATCAGGACGAATACCGACATACGCCCAATCTTCGTCATAGCCATAATCTAACGCAGAATCGGCATAGCTGACGATACTTTCAATGGTAAAGTTATTAAAACCTTGATAGGTAAACTTAGTCGCTAGTGCTTTAGTCTCTTGGCGATCAAAACCCGGTTGGTCTGATAAGGTATGGCGGCTATTATCAAGCGAGAAGGCATCATAGCCGTTATCAAAATCAGCAACAAACGTTGTAATATCAATAATTAAGTCTTTACTTGCTGCGATGGTTAATTTACCACGTAGCGTTAACTCATCACGATTATTAGTATCATCACGATTAAGAAAGTCATTTTCGATAAAGCCATCACTTTTGTATTGTTCAACGGCTAAACGATAGTTGACCTTTTCAGTTGCTGGGCCTGATAAAACCAAACCAGCGCTGTAGCTATCGTAATTACCTGCAGAAAGTCTTACTTTACCTTCGAAGTTATCGGTAGGCGCTGCTGAAGTAATATTGATCATACCTGCCATGGCGTTAGCACCAAAGCGTGTACCTTGTGGGCCACGATATACTTCAACTTGTTCAACATCGAAAGTTGAGGCTATGCTGCCAATACCTGAAAAATCAATGCCATCAATCACTAAGCCAACGGAAGGGTTAATAGGCTCTTTAAATTGACTACGCTCACCAATACCACGAATTTGATAATATCGAGCACGCTGAGTGCCACTAGAAAAGTTAACGTTTGGTGTACGGGCAATGATTTCTTCTAAATTCTGTGCATTGCGAGCGTCAATTTCGTCACTAGCGATAACAGATAGAGAACTTGCTGTTTTTTGCAGCGATGTCGAACGAAAATCACCATTGATGGTGATAACCTCTATTGCTTGTTGGTCTGTTTTGGTGGAATTGTCAGCAGCAAAAGTTGTTGAAGTAACAAGGCTAGTAAAAATAGCTAAAGCAATAGGTGATTTTGTAAATTTCATTATGATCTCATAAATTCTATTAAGAATACGTTATGGGATCCGGCATGGAGAAGTTAAATAACTGTTCACTAGCAAACTGTAGAATTGTCATTGCCTGCATAAGCATACGCTAAACGGCAAAATACAATTTTACAGAATGGTATGCGATTAGCGTAACCATTCCTACGCCGGTACTATCCGGTTCAGGTTCTAAGGGTTCGCTATGCCATATTATGTAATGACAGCGCATCTCAGCCTTTTAAATCGTTACCAATTTAAGGGCACCCCTTGGTTCGGTGTGCATACTAACAATATTTATTTAAAAGTACAGTGTAAATGCCTTATTTTACGCTATATTTTATTATCCTATAGCTGTATTACCTCGGGTTTAACATACGTCCTAATGGTTGACCGCCGACTAAGTGCATATGAATATGGTAAACCTCTTGGCCACCATGTTGATTACAGTTCATGATCAAGCGATAACCATCTTCTGCAATGCCCTCTTCTTTAGCGAGTTTTTTAGCAACAGTAAACATACGGCCAATGGTCAGTTCATCTTCTTGTTCAATATCATTTACTGTGGGGATGAGTTTATTGGGAACAATCAAGATATGGCTTTTCGCTTGTGGGGTAATATCGCGAAAAGCGCTAACAAGCTCATCTTGAAAAAGTAATGGTGTTGGAATTTCTTGGCGAATAATTTTCGAAAATATGGTTTCTTCAGGAGTGTTGTTACCAGCCATGATTTAGCCTTTAATTGGTATTTGCT
Organism: Colwellia sp. SU-HH01172; assembly: GCF_057553355.1. Taxonomy (NCBI): domain Bacteria; kingdom Pseudomonadati; phylum Pseudomonadota; class Gammaproteobacteria; order Alteromonadales; family Colwelliaceae; genus Colwellia; species Colwellia sp. SU-HH01172. Next base: position 319,483 of record NZ_BAAJMB010000002.1, read on the forward strand.
TAATAGTTTAACGATTGCTAAGCGAATGACAACGTAAAATATCATTCGCTTAGCTAATAAGTATTAGGGGCTGTTGATCTTTGTTTATATTTTCAGCAATAGGTTGTTTTTAACACTAGCAAAGCAGAATGAACGATGTTTGGTTGTTCCAAATAAGTGAGATTCTAATGCTGCTAGCGTTAAAAATAGTCATTGCCCAAAGGGCTGAGTCTAAAATACACTAACTTAACTGGCTAACTAACCTTTGCTTACCTTTTGCGGCATACCTTTTGACATCTTCAATTAATAAGTAATTTACCGGTACCAGTATTAAGGTAATAAAAGTCGCAAAGATAATACCAAAGCCAAGCGATACCGCCATTGGGATCAAAAACTGGGCTTGGGTCGCCTTTTCAAACAATAATGGCATTAAGCCAATAAAGGTGGTTAATGACGTTAGCATCACCGGACGAAAGCGCGATTGCGCGGCAATTAGCACAGCATTGAACACCTTATCTCCGGCGCGAACTTTAGCATTAATAAAATCAACTAAGACTAAGCTGTCATTAACTACCACACCAATTAACGCCATTAAGCCGAGTAAACTCATAATGGTCAGGTCCATACCCATGATCCAATGGCCAATAATTGCCCCTATTGCGCCAAACGGAATGACCGACATAACAATAACCGGTTGCAGATAGGACTTAAACGGTATTGCTAATAAACAATAAATAATAAAGAAAACAAACAATAGCCCCCAAGCAAGACTATTGAAAGATTCTGCCTGTTCACGAGCTTCTCCTTCAAAGGTATATGACAAGCCAGGATATTTACTCATCAACTCCTTTAAAAACTGATTAAGATCAGCATTGAGTGTGGTCATATTGGTCGCATCTTTATCAACATCAGCAGTAACATTCACCGTGCGATATCTATCTATGCGCTTGATTGCTGATGGACTCTTACCTGGCGTTAATGTCGCCACGTGTGATAGCGGAACTTTGCCGCCTGTAGGCGTGTTGATCAACATATCATTAAGCTTAGCTACCGACTGACGTTCAGCCAAAGGAAAACGTAACATTACCCGAACGTCGTCGCGACCGCGCTGAATACGTTGAATTTGCGCGCCAAAGTAGGCATCTCTAACCTGCCGTGTTATCCATGAATTACTCATACCCATAGCATAACCTTGCTCGGTCAGTTCTATTTGTAGCTCCTCCTTGCCATCAGATAAACTATCGGCAATTTCAAATGCGGTCGGATAAGTACGTACTCTTGCTTTAACTTCATCGGCCGCTTGTTCCAAGGTTTGCAGATCTGTTGCTGACAGCTGAATATCAATGGGGTCGCCACCTCGACCAATTTCGGCTCTAAAAGTAAGGCTTTCTGCGCCCGGTAACGGGCCAATAAGCTCACGCCACTCTTTAACTAACTGCGACGTGCCGATACCGCTTTCATTTTTATCTGCTGGGACAATTTCAAAGCGCACTCGACCTTTTTCTTCACTGGTGATCGCTAAAGTATTTAAAATAATACTATTGCCTTCATCATCACGATATTTATCTTGCAGTGTTTTTGCCGCATTAGACATTTTTTCAACATAAGCATCAACCACATCAAAGCTGCTTCCCACCGGCATAGTCACGTTACCTCGTGCGGTTTCACTGGCAATACGAGGGAAAAATACAAATCGTGTCCAACCACTGGTAATAAAAGCTAAAATCAAAATAAACACGCCGACAAATAAGGCAATTGTCGTTAAACGATTACGAATAGCTAACGACAATAGTGGATTATAATAACGTAAAATGGAGGCTTCAAAACCGTCAGCAAAACGTTGTTGCCAAGCGCTAAATTTTGATTGCTTGGTACTTTCGCTGCGCAAGCGCAGGTTCTTTAAATGCGAAGGTAAAACAAATTTAGACTCGATTAAGCTAAATAGCAGCACGGGAATAACAATAACCGGAATTTGCGCAAACAATGCCCCCCGCTGCCCTTCAATAAAGGCCAATGGCAAAAAGGCCGCTACTGTGGTTAAAATTCCAAAAGTAACTGGAGTTGCCACTTCTTGGGTACCCTTAATGGCCGCTTCAATACCACTAGAGGCGGTTTGGGTATGGCGGTAAATATTTTCGCCAGTGACAATGGCATCATCAACCACTATCCCGAGCACTAAGATGAAGCCAAATAAGCTCATGATATTAATTGAAATATCAAAAAATGGCATAACGATAAATGCGCCCATAAAACTAACAGGAATGCCAATAGAAACCCAAAATGCGATGGATGGTCGTAAGAACAATGTCAGCAAAAGTAAAACGAGAAAGCCACCTTGTAAGGCATTGGTGGTTAATGTATTTAACCGGCTCTTGACGATTTCAGAGTCATCATCCCAGTAACTTAACACAAAGCCTTTAGGTAAAGTGTCTTGACGTTGGTCAATATAATTTTTTACGGCATCGGCGACATCTATTGCACTTTGATTGCCAATACGAAAAACATCAATTAGTGCCCCTTGTTGGCCATTAAAGCGCGCGCGTAATGGCGTTTCCTCAAAGCCATCGTTTACTTGTGCAACATCTTCTAAGTAAAGGAAAGTGCCATCGGTATTGGTTTTGATCACTACCTTTTCAAATTCATCACGACGATAAGCTTGACCAATATTACGCACTAAAACATCACCACCTTCAGTGCGAACATTACCCGCAGAAATATCCACCGAGCTATTGCTGATCGCCGTTGAAATTTCAGTTAACGTTAATTGGTACTGTTCAAGCTTACTTTGATTGACTTCAATACTAATTTCGTAATCACGCACCGCATCTAACGATACTTGCGTAACTTGCGGTAAACGCAATAAGTCATCGCGTACTTGTTCAGCAAATTCACGAATTTCTTTTTCACCATATTCAGAGGCAATAGTCACTGAAATAACATCGCGAATACGTTGAGCAATGGCGATAACAGGCTTTTCAGCATCAACCGGGAAAGTATTAATGGCATCGACTCGACTTTTGATGTCGGCCAAGAGATCACGGACATCGGTGGCTGAGTCAGCTTCAATGCGAACAGTCGCAGCCCCTTCAACCGAGATACTGGTAATTTTTTCAATACCTTGTAAGTCTTGCACCGCTTCCTCTATTCGAATAGCGACACCTTGCTCGGCATCTTCTGGAGTTGAACCTCGTAATGCCACAGTAACATTGACAATTTCCGATTCGAACGACGGAAAAACCTCTAGGGGGATGCTACTTTTTATTGAAAATATGCCGGCTAATAAAATGGTGATCATTAATAAATTAGCAGCGACATGATTTTTAGCAAACCAAGCGATCATGACTCAACTCCTTTTTTATTAGCGGGGTTTGAATCTTTTACTTTGTCGCCATTGATTGGCTTACGCGGCTTACCTTGTTTAGCGTCTTTACCTGCCTTGACGTTACCTTTCTTAAAGTTTTTTTTGCCCGAAGTTTTTGCCATTACCGCTTTGCCGTCAATACTGCTAATGCTGACGATAGTGCCAGAAGTTACTTGTCCTAGTGGCGTTAACACCAGTAATTCTTGCGCGTCTAAACCTGTTTTTATCACTGCAACATCATCATTTTGCCAAGCAATACTAATATTTTTACGTTTCAGCATATTGTCTTCTACAACATAAACGTAGCTGCCTTGATAAATAGCTTTGTTGGGGATTGTTAACGCTTGCTCTATAATTTTGCCGTTTATTTTCGCACTAACATATTGGCCAATTTTTAGTGGCAAACTATTACCTTCATTTTTACCATAAGGATCATCAATTTGTGCGACAACAAACAACTGTTGTGATTCTTCATCAAAGGCCCCTTCGGTACGTACCACTTTACCAAACCAACTTTGACGTGTGGCTAAGTCAGAATGAATAGTGACCGCCGGTTGCTGATGAATATTTTCATCCTGAAAACGACTGTTTTCTGGTAACACCATGTAAGGTAAGTCTTTATTTTTCAAAGGTAGGCGAATTTCGACATAATCTACCGCATAAATTTCTGCAAGCTCAGTACCAACACTGACTACCTGACCCACATCAACCGACTTACTTAAAACACGGCCGGTATATGGGGCAATGATATTGCTCCGCTCTAATGCCAGCTCTGCCTTTGCTAAACCAGCTTCTGCTGAATAAACCGTTGCTTGTGCTGCCATTAATTGTGGTTTACGTAAAACAAGATCCGGCGCTTGTTTACTGTTTCCTAAGCGCTGCCAGTCTTGCTCTGCTTGCGCGACCCGCGCTTGCTCTTCACTTAAATTTTGCTTAGCCGTAAATAAACTTGCTTGGGCAATTTTTACTTCCGCTAACAAATCTCGTTGATCTAATTGTACTAGCACTTCACCTTGCTCGAAAAAACCTCCGGCTCGAAATTTCGGACTAATGCTAATAATTTGCCCAGAAACTTGTGGGAGAAGTATGCTTTGAGTGCGCGGTTTAATAGTGCCATAACTGCTAATCGTTACAGCAAGATCGGCACGAGTTAATTTTTGCACTTGCACATTCAATTGCGGTGCCGTACTAGGACGAGCTCGTTTTGTTGATGGTGGATTACTACTCACTATATAGGCAACAAACACCAGTAACGATAAAACAATAATGGGAAGAATTCTTTTTATTTTGACTGACATTATTTTTCCAAACTTGTGCTGTGAGTTAACGACATTGGCGTTAAGCTTTGTGATTGTTTTATTGAATTTGTTGCTAAACTGGTTGCGGAGTTGATCGCCATTTGGTTATCAACACTAAGATAATCACCACCTAATGCGCTATAAATTTCAATACGATTTTGTAATAGCTGATTAGTTAGTTGGATCACAGTAGTTTGTGCATCAAAAGAGCGGCGTTGTGACTCGAGTACAGTGGTATAAGTTACTAACCCACGCAAATACTGATCAAATGATAACTTTTCCGCGGCCAAGGCATTTTCTTGTGCTTTAAGGTAATAACGATAACGTTGTGCTAACGACTCTCGTTCGCTAATACTATTTTCTACATCAGCAAATGCTTGGTAAACCTGTTGTAAGTATTGTTGCTCTTTTTGCTCAACGGCCAACTTTGCTTGCTGCTCTAATGATTGTAAACGTCCGGCATTAAACAAAGGAGTTGTTATATTACCCAATAGTGACCAAGCTAATGCGCCACCATCAAGTAAATTATTTAACTCTGTTGCATTATCACTAACGCTAGCGTTTAAGTTAAAACTAGGGAAGCGCTGTTTATGTGCGACAGCTAGGCCCGCGTCTAACGCCAAGAGTTCTAACCAGCTGGCTTGAATGTCTGCTCGGCGCGTCAACAATTGCGCTGGTAAACCCAAATCAATATCCGTGGCAATAAAGGGAAGTTCTTGTTCAGCTACTTTCTTCGCATAAGGGTAATCACCCAGCAGCAGTTCTAAAGCTCTACTTTGTAATTTTAAGGTTTGCTCTTGTTGAGCTACCCTCGCAAGCTCTTGGTTAACATCATTTTTAGTTAAATAAACATCAAGCGCATCATTCAAACCTAATTGATATGATGATTGGATCATCACTAAATTGCGTTGTAAATTATCGGCACGCTCTTGATACAAATTAAGTAATTGTTGTGCTTGCGTTAAATCAAACCACGCTTTAGAAATATTTGCCACTAACGTCAGTTTACTTTGCTGATAATTAGCTTGGGCGGCGGCATAACTTAAACGGTTTTGATTTTGCTCATCAGAGAGCTTACCCCAAAGGTCGATTTCATAACTTAAATCAACACTAATATCGGCGTCGGTTTGATAGCTGCTTGTGTCGTTAGTCACTTGCTTACGCCTAGCGTTACTAATGGCTAATGACAATTCTGGAAAATCTGTGGCTGCACTGACTTGCAAACGTTCTTTGGCAATTTCAAGATTAATGCTATCGGCGCGTAATTGATAATTATTTACTAATGCATAAGCAACCATTTGCTCAAGCGTCTGATTATTAAAGCTTCTTAACCAGTCATCAACAACTATGCTCTTTGAACTATTTTGAGTTTGCTTTGTTTGCCAATTTTTCGGGCTATTATGTTCAATATCCAAACTAGGATTTTTAGATGACATACCACTAGGCGTACTACAAGCACTGATGAGCACTGCCATGGTAATAACAGCAAGATTATGTGCCTTTAACGGTACGCTTGGTAATATTCGTTTAAGCTTCCTTACGTTACCTAGCTCGCTGATACCACTATGTTTACTTGCACGAACTTTCAAAACCTTCCCCACAGACAAAACTATAATTAGATTAACTATAGTATGGCTCGGTTTTGGGGCAAACAATGTTATTTACACTGTTTTACATTAGTTTTTATTTGCTACGATGAATGGCGGTATTTTCGCGATTAATGGTAACTTTACCAACAAGAACAGCAACTAATGAAAGTTTCTAGATTGACAATGTAAACCTTCAATACGATCCGTTAAGTCTAATAAACGCCCTGCGATAATATGAATAACATCACCCTCTCGTTCCAAAATTCCTGTGACTTTTAATATTTTCGCGGTTAAAAAGGCTTTTTTTTGTGCGTTGGCTGTGGCTTGCCATACCACGACATTGCTATTGCCCGTGTGATCTTCTAGCGTGACAAAGGTCACCCCTGATGCCGTGCCAGGACTTTGCCGTCCCGTAACTAAACCAATAATAGTCACCACACTTTGTCCTGGAATATTGGCTAAGTCTCTAGCCAAAATACAGCGACCAATAAACATTCGTTGTTGTTCATCAGCAAGCAGTAATGCTATCGGGTGCTGATTTACACTCACTCCAGTACTAGCATAATCCTCAATTAAATTATCCATGGCGCTTGGTGTAAAAAAAAATTCACTTTGTTCTGGCGCCTCCGGCATATTGTTATTAGCGGCTTGCCACAAAGGTAAAGTGTTTTCAGTGTCCATTAATTGCCAACGAGCTTGGTAACGGTTATCAGCTAACGACTTTAAGGCATTTGCACTCGCCAGCAAATTTATGTCATCACGCCTTAAGGCTTTTTTCATTAAAGTAGTAAAATCTTGATAACCTTGTTTTGGTCTCTGCGTAAGCAATTGCTTGGCACTTTTATCTGATAAACCTTTCACCATATTCAAACCGAGTTGGATACCATAAGCATTTGATGTTTGCTCGTATGCTAGCTGATGTTCAAAGGAGGAATGGTTAATGTCTATTTCACTAATGGTAATGCCATGACGCTGAGCATCTTGTATTAATTGTGATCGGGAATAAAAACCCATCGGATAACTATTAAGTAGGCCGGTATAAAAAGCGGCCGGATAATAATACTTTAACCAAGCAGAAACATAAGCTAATACGGCAAAACTTGCTGAATGTGACTCAGGAAAACCATACTCACCAAAACCACAAATTTGTTGATAAATACGTTCAGCAAAGCTTTCTTGGTAGCCTCGAGCTTTCATTCCCGAGATTAATTTCTCACGAAACTGTATTAACTCACCATTTCGTTGCCATTTCGCCATAGCGCGACGTAATTGATCGGCTTCACCACCACTAAAGCCTGCGGCCACCATAGCAACTTTGATCACTTGCTCTTGAAATATTGGCACACCCAATGTCCGGCTTAAGACCTCTTTAATCGCTTCTGATGGATAATCTACCGGCTCAAGTCCTGCTCTTCGCCGCAAGTACGGATGCACCATATCCCCTTGGATAGGCCCAGGTCGGACAATGGCAATTTGCACTACTAAATCGTAATAACATTTGGGCTTAAGTCTGGGTAACATGCTCATTTGCGCACGCGACTCGATTTGAAAAATGCCGACGGTGTCTGCCTGCTGCAGCATTTTATACACTTGAGGATCTTCAGGTAAGCGCGTGATATCAGCGATGGTCAGCTGTTGCTTATAGTGTTGCTTTATATAGCTAAAAGCACGTCGAATTGCCGTTAACATGCCCAAAGCCAAAACATCAACTTTTAATAACCCTAGCGTTTCTAAATCACTTTTATCCCATTGAATAACAGTACGCTCGGCCATAGCAGCATTTTCTACAGGCACAAGTTCATATAACGGCCCTGATGAAATAATAAAACCACCAACATGCTGCGATAAATGCCGTGGAAAGCCGATAATCTCGTCTACCAATTGGATAAACAATTGCGCTTGATGGCTATTTTTATCTAAACCTAACTCAATAACCTGTTCTCGCCAACTAACTTTACTATGGCGACGATTAATGTTTTTAATAAAAAAACTCAATTGAGTGTCATGAAAGCCAAAGGCTTTACCGACTTCTCGAATAGCACTCTTTAATCGATAAGTAATAACTGTCGCTGCTAACGCCGCATGTTCACGGCCATACTTTTGATAAATATACTGAAAAATTTCTTCTCGGCGTTGATGTTCAAAGTCGACATCAATATCAGGCGGCTCATTTCTTTCTTTTGAAATAAAGCGCTCGAATAATACCGATATTTGTCTCGGGTCTACTGAAGTAATTTCTAAACAATAGCAGACAATAGAATTGGCGGCAGAGCCTCGGCCCTGATAAAGAATATGTTGCGATTTCGCGTACTGAACTATGTCGTATATGGTCAAAAAAAAGTATTCGTAGCCTTGTTCTTCAATTAGTATCAGTTCTTTATCAATAACGGCTTGGATCTCGCTTGTTATTCTGCCTTTAAAACGTAACGCGATACCTTTTTCAACTAACAATTTTAGATAGCCAATAGCCGAAAAGTCTTTAGGAATAAGCTCTGCAGGATATTCGTATTGTAAACTTGATAAACAGAACTGACATTGATTTGCTAACTCAATGCCAGCAATAATATAGTCATCGGGGTAAAGTTTAAGTAACTTTTTGATAGGTCTAAGAGACTTTTCAGCGTTTTGCTCAAGTAAAGTCCCCATGTCTTTTAGCATTTTACCATGGCGTATTGTGGTTAATATATCTTGTAGTTTCTGCCGCTGAGCAATGTGCATTAATACCCCGCCACAAGCGATAATAGTTAGCTGATGTTGCTCAGCTAACGCTTGACAATGTTGCTTGAAAACAATTTCGTTCGCATGTAAAAATCGCGTATATGCGAGTGACAATCTTGCTCTGTGGTAACGTAATAATACGGAGATATCATGCTGATCTTTTGCCAGTTCCCCACTAGGTAGCCAAAGCACAAAGCAGTGCTTAATGGAGTGTAAATCCCAGTAAGTGAATTGATAATGTCCCTTATTGCAACGTCGTCGAGCGTTGGTGATCACACGACATAGTTCTGCATAGCCCTGACGATTTGGCGATAGTAATATAAGCTTTAGTCCATCTTCTAGCTGAAACTTTGCGCCAACAATAAGCTTAATAGCTAATTGTTTCTCTTTTATCTCTCGATAGGCACGAACAACCCCAGCTACCGAACATTCATCGGTGATAGCAAGTGCGCTATACCCCAGTTTAGTAGCTTGCAAGACAAGCTCTTCAGGATGAGAAGCCCCCTGTAGAAAAGAAAAATTAGATTGGCAATATAGTTCAGCATAACTCATTAATTGCGCTCTTTCTTGCATTACGAGAAGTAGCCATGCATGTACCACTGACTATTGGCTTCTCTATATACCCAACAGCATTGCCCTTGAAGGTTTATCGCCACAAAATAGTCGCGTTGATACTGAGGCTCTGTTCTCGCATTATTGATCGTTGAAGTTGTATTAATATTTTGCGTTGTTTCTTGAACTGCCGCTTGCTCCCACCATGCTGTAGTTATACGTTCAGGGCCATGTAAAATACTAATATTTGACAGTAAAGGCTCTGGCTCAGCGAGAATAAAACTTGGTCTTAAAGGGCTGCTTTCATGCAATGCATTACTAGCACAGACATTTTTCTGCATAGTTTCGGCTAATTTTCCTTGCCTAGTTTTAATACCATTGCTTTGATCATCAGCATTATTGATTAGTTGCTCAATAAAGGGAGTGTAACAACAAGCTAACTCCACTCTATGGTCGTTACCTGGCTGCAGACGTAGCACTTTTTCATCACCTAATTTATTGACGAGTAACGACGCCAATTGTGCTAATGACAATTGCCCTTGCTTGCCACTGAAAATGTCACCTATCTCGCCCGTGTTGGCCTGAAACTGCTGCACGAGTAAAGCAACCTTAGTGATGGGAGCAAGCAATTTGATACGAGTGAGTTTTAAATTAACTAAATTTAACCACTGTGCCGCTAAGTATTCACCTGTGGCACTACTGATCACTAATGATTGCTGTAACACATGGCGAAGGTCGTCAGTTCGCTGATATAAACGAAACTCAAGCTGTAAACAAATAGAATCACGACGTAGCAAAAATGCTTCCAACAATTGCAGTAATTGCTTAATCGGCTGCAATAAAACTTCAACATGGGTTATTTCATATAACAATTCAGTACTGTGCTCAAAAAAACACTTAGGTTGATAAAACGTCAAAGATTTATCAATTTGGCCCGTCAATTGTGCTAAGTACTCGATAGTTTTACTGTCTAAGCGCTTAGCAAACTCTTTTACTGGCAACGCCTGCAGTTGAGCTAAGGTTTTAATGCCTAAACGCGCCAGCGAGTTTTTCGCTTTATCAGTAATAAATAGCTGCTCAATACCCAATCTGGCACTTGCTTTTGCAATGATATCTGTTTCTGTTGCAAGCAAATTAATACCCGAACAAGCCAATGCCTGCGCAGACATAACACTATAACCACAAGCAAAGTTTGCATTAATATTAAAAGGTTTTAGCACCACATTGATTGCTTCGACGTAGGCTGACAAGTGCTGATAAAGCTGCAACATATCTCCAACTTTAAGCGCTAAGCCATGTGGTGGAAATAGCGCTATATTGGCTGTAACACTATATAGTTGCTCTGCAATGGTCAGTAAGTATGCCTCTTCTTCTACTCCTTGGTATGGCACAACACAAAGATCATGAGCCAAAGATGCCGCCATACCTAACCCCATGCCCAACTGAATACCTTTTGCTTTGGCGCTTTCATTCAATTGCACAAGAGAGTTTTTTCTACTATCAACAATAACAACAGCCTGATCATTGACATTATCTTGCTCTTTTATTGCAGATATAGGCCGGTTAGCCTGCAAGCAATCAAGCTGTAAAGATGGAAAATTAATATATAACCACAGCATCAGTAAAGTTTAAGAGTGAACAACAACAACGGTTAATTGGTGTTAAGGTGCTGAGCAATAGAAGTTTTTAGCTTATGACTGACTCGTTGCTGACTCGATAGTGGTACTACAACATTGCTTATCACGGCATCACTGGCATTATCTATAGCGCCGTTTTTTACTAAACTTGGCCATTGTTTATGCATGTTGACAACAAAAGGCTTACAAGGCCAGCCACCAAGCTGTTTTTTAACTTTTACTTTTATTCCTGTTGGCCGAGGTTCTAATGCCACTGATAATGAAACAGGTAAGGCTAAATCAACACTATGTGGTGAGCGAAAAATAATCTGTACTGCATTACCAGTGACTGCGGCCTGTTTTAAACGTTTAACTTGATGTACAGCTAGTAACTGTTGCCATAACAACACCGCAAAACAACAACCACTTTTCAAGCATTGCTCTGCCGCCCATAATGATTGTTCAGGCTTCTGTGAAGATATAATCAGTAAATTCTCTAGGGGGATGGATGCTTGCAATAGCATTAGAGCATTCACTTGCGCTGGCGGTGCAATAAAAACAATTTGCCGACTTTGATTATGCTGTGCTAATTCTGCTTGTAATAAATTAAGCAAATAGGGAAGAAATAATCGTAATTCACCAATACCATTAATAGTTTGTACTTCTATCACGCCTTGACGAGGCAAGCCACCATCTAGGTGTTGGTTTAATTCTTGGTAACCACTATCAATATTTTCAACAACATTGCTAACTTGATCTGCTGGCCAAATTTTTCCTTGATGATGTAATTGTTTAAGCATTTTATTCATTGTAGTCACACAACCATAACTATACTGTATTTTCATACAGTATAGTTATATGGTGATAAATTAACAAGGTAACAAAACAGAAAAATCGACCGTACATTAATATTATTGATGAATATTTCGCTAGATATTTGATAACAAATAAAGTTTTAAATAATAAAAAAGCAGGCTAGTGCCTGCTTTTTTATCTATACATGGCTTTATGCCTTATTTTGCTCGGCGTTGAATTACTGCTTGCTCAAGCTCTGCCAGTAGAGTTTCAGTATCTTGCCAACCGATACAAGCATCAGTAATACTTTGTCCATAAGTTGCAGCTTGACCATCAACTAAATCCTGTCGACCTTCAATTAAGTGACTTTCTACCATAACACCAAAAATATTTTGGTTACCTTGACTCATTTGCTGGCAAACATCGCGACAAACTAACATTTGATTTTCAAATTTCTTACTACTGTTAGCATGGCTAAAGTCAATCATGATGTTGGTATTTAACCCTGACTTATCTAGCTGTTCGGTAACGCTTTTAACGCTATCAGCATCAAAATTTGTTGTTTTGCCGCCCCGTAAAATAATATGACAATCTTCATTGCCTGCGGTTTCAACTATTGCTGAATGACCATATTTTGTTACGGATAGAAAGTGGTGTGATGCACTGGCGGCGCCAATAGCGTCAATTGCCACTTTAATGGTGCCATCAGTACCGTTTTTAAAACCAACAGGACATGACAAGCCCGAGGCTAATTCGCGATGTACTTGGCTTTCTGTGGTGCGCGCACCAATAGCGCCCCAACACATAAAATCAGCCATGTACTGTGGTGTGATCATATCTAAGAACTCACCTGCAGTAGGTAGGCCAAGATTGTTCAAATCAAGCAACAATTTACGTCCAATGCGTAAACCATCATTGAGCTTAAAGCTGTTATCCATATAAGGGTCATTGATAAGCCCTTTCCAACCAACGGTTGTTCTTGGCTTTTCAAAATAAACTCGCATCACAATTTCTAGCGTGTCTTGATATTTTTCACGCATTTTTACTAAGCGCTCACCATACTCTAACGCGGCTTTAGGATCATGAATAGAGCATGGGCCAATCACGACGAGTAAGCGATCATCTTGATTATTAAAAATCTTACTGATGGCTTGTCTGCCAGCAAAAACCGACTTTGTAGCTTGTTCTGATGAAGGAAATCGCTCAAGTAATGCGATAGGAGGTAAAAGCTCTTTGATTTTATTAATACGAACGTCGTCGGTTTGGTAAACCATAATGTTTTCTCTTTATACTGCTAGTAATTTCTATTTAATATTTACGTCTAGACACCTAGATGATTAGTCCCGCAGTTAATTTATCAGTGTTATCACGCTAATAGCAACATAAAATACGAAAAAAGCGGTATAATAAAATTATTCGACATCAAAGAAACATAAATAAACAAAATCTATAGTGCTTTGGTCGTATTTTCATTAGACATATAAGGTGCCGCATGACTCACTCTTCTTTACCGTTAATCGATTTACACCGTCATTTAGATGGCAATATTCGCCCTAAAACTATTTGGGCATTAGCCCATGAGCATAACATTGCTTTACCTGAAACTAACTTCGAGGCCTTTATTCCTCATGTGCAAATTCAAGAAAGTGAAAGTGACTTACTCGCTTTTCTTAGCAAACTTGATTGGGGCGTTGCGGTACTTAAAAGCTTAGACGATTGTAAACGTATCGCTTTTGAAAACGTGGAAGATGCTTTTAATGCCGGTATTCATTATGCTGAGTTGCGTTTTTCTCCCTATTATATGGCGATGAAAAATAATTTAGTGGTTGCTGATGTGGTTGCTGCCGTTATTGATGGCGTCAATGCCGCTTGTAAAATTTATGATGTAAAAATTAATCTTATCGGCATTTTAAGCCGTACTTTTGGTGTTGAGAAATGTCAAGCAGAACTCGATGCCCTACTGGCACATAAGCAACACCTTATTGCCATAGATTTAGCGGGTGATGAGTATAACTTCCCGGGTGAGTTGTTCATCGAACATTTTAAGCAAGTACAACAAGCAGAACTAAACGTTACAATACATGCCGGCGAAGCTGCAGGGCCTGAAAGTATTTGGCAAGCAATTGAGCAATTACACGCACAACGTATCGGGCATGGTGTTGCCTGCTTTAAAGATGAAAAATTAATGGACTACATGCAACAGCATGATATTGCCATTGAGTCTTGCTTAACTTCTAACTATCAAACCGGCACCATCAAAGATTTGTCACAACACCCGATCAAAAACTTCCTTGCTCGAGGTTTATTAGTTTGTCTCAATACCGATGATCCTGGCGTACAAGGTGTAGAACTAAAACATGAATACAGTGTTGCCCGCAATACGCTAGGCTTTACTGATAAGGATATTCAGCAGTTACAAGAAAACTCGTTAAAAGCTTGCTTTTTATCTGACAGTGAAAAATTAGCGTTAAAGCAAACAGTGGTAAATAACCGCTAGAGCTCCTTGTTAATATTAGGTTAAAATAGTTGATTAACTAACAACTAGGAGTAAATGAAATCGAGGTTATTATTGCGACAATAACGGGAATTCTTGTCGGCTTGGTATTTTCATTATTGAAATTGCCCATGCCCGCACCACCGGTTTTATCGGGTATTGCTGGTATTTTCGGCATTTATTTAGGTGGCATTGGTTATAACTGGATCATCGAACGCTTTTTCAGTTAGAATTCCACAGTAAAAAATTAAAAGACATATCAGTAAAACACCCTTGATAGCGGCTGAAGTTATTTCGGCAACGGCTAGAAACTTACTGTGATTGAACACCACTAACAAAGGTTAACACTCATGGCAACAGCACATATAGAAGCAAACACAGGTGATTTCGCAAAAACGGTTCTTATGCCGGGCGATCCATTACGTGCAAAATATATCGCAGAAACTTTTCTTGATGACGCAAAATGTGTCACACGCGTTCGTAACATGTTCGGTTACACGGGCACTTATAAAGGTAAACCCGTTTCAGTGATGGGCTCAGGAATGGGCGTACCTTCCATTTCTATCTATGCGACAGAATTATATAAAGATTACGGTGTGGAAAATATTATACGTATTGGCTCTTGTGGCGCAGTACGCGACGATATAAAAATACGTGACATCGTTATTGGTATGGCAGCGAGTACTGACTCGAATGTTAACCGTTCACGTTTGAATGGCTACGACTTTGCCGCGACCGCTGATTTTGATTTACTACATAAAGTGGTAAAAACAGCAGAAAAAACAGGTAAGGAAGTACATGTTGGTAATATTTTTACTGCTGACTTATTTTACACGCCACAACCTGAAATGTTTGCATTAATGGAAAAATACGGCATTTTAGCGGTTGAAATGGAAGCTGCAGGCCTATACGGCGTTGCCGCAGAGTATGGTAAAAAAGCCTTAACGGTATTAACAGTAAGTGACCATATTAAAACCGGCGAGCAAACAACCGCCGATGAGCGCGAAACAACTTTCAAAGGTATGATGGAATTAACATTGGATAGCTTGTTATAAGTTAGCAAACTGCCATCGTAAAAAAGCCAGTCGAATGACTGGCTTTTTTATCACTAAACTTCTACAACTTATAACTATAAACCTACAATTTAATTCGTTCTTTATTGTGTTGTAGCATCTGCTCACCTATGCCTTTAACATTGAGTAAATCATCGAGTGAATTAAATTCACCATGTAGCTCGCGATAAGCGACGATAGCTTTTGCTCTTTTTTCTCCTACACCTTTTAATAAAGATAAGGTTTCAATATCAGCTTTATTAATATCAACCACTTGCATTTCTTCCGTCACAATAACGCCTGGCGTTTCATTAACGTCTGTTGCATGAAGTGTTAACGACACTAGAGTAAATAAAATGACGAGAAAATAACAGATGTGTTTGTTCATTGTACCTTCCTTCTAATAGTTAATATCCATATAGGCGAATTACTGTATTAGGTAATTCGCTCCATTAGGTTTAGAAGTCTAGATAATAATTGTCAACTAGATAGCACAAAAAAATAACTATTTTTGCCATCAACTAGCCAATAGATTGGTTAATTTCCTGCAAGACCGCATGTGGATTTTCTGCTTGAGTAATAGGACGACCAATCACTAAATAATCAACACCAACATCAACGGCTTTTTGTGGTGTCATGATGCGTTTTTGATCATCGGCACTAGCACCTGCTGGACGTATACCAGGCGTAACAAGATTAAAGTCTTTACCTAATAATTGCTTTAATGATTCGGCTTCCATTGCCGAGCAAACCACACCGTCTAAACCTGCTTGTTTAGTTAAAGAGGCTAAATGTTTTACTTGTTCTGCTGGTGATTTAGTGATCCCTAATCCAGCAAGATCTTCTTCTCCCATACTGGTTAAAACGGTAACGGCAATCAGTAATGGTGCTTTATCACCGTAAGGTACTAACGCTTCTTTAGCTTTTTCCATCATTTTAAGGCCACCAGAAGCGTGCACATTCACCATCCAAACACCTAGTTCAGCCGCTGCAGTTACCGCTTTCGCCACCGTATTAGGGATATCATGAAATTTTAAATCAAGAAAAACATCAAAATCACGCTGAACCAACTCTTTCACAAACTCAGGACCAAAGTGAGTGAACATTTCTTTGCCTACTTTTAAGCGACATTCATTTGGTTGAATTTTATCTACAAAAGATAATGCCTCATCTTTGTTATCAAAATCTAAGGCCACGACAACTTTTGCATCTCTCATGCTGTTTTCCTCAATAGGTAAAAATTTTAACAATAATTTTTTGCGCCATTTTTGCGCGAAATAAAATAAATTCAGATATTTAGTATCATCAAAAGATACAAAAAATCTCCACACTATAACCTAGTTTTACTCGCCATCTAAACCCCGTACTGGCTTAAGTTGCTCCCAGTCATGACAAGATGGGCAAGACCAATAATGGGTACCTGAATTAAAGCCACAAGTTCTGCAACTATAACGATGCTTAACATTCAAATAAGCCGAGACTAGCTCGCGGATCACTTCTAAATTCTCTGAAGTATTCTCAGATTCACTGTCAGTCATTTGCATTTTCACAAAATGCTTAAAGCCTCGAATCGTTGGTCGACGCTTTAACGCCGATAGAATAAAGACTTTCGCCTGACTAACACCTTTTGCGCTCTCAACATGGCTTAAATACTTAATTAATGCGCTAGTACTACCGGTTTCGTCATACACTTTCTTGATAAACTGAAAAAACTCATCTTCAGCATCAAGTGCTTGATAACAAGTGAACATTTTTTCAATAACGTCTGGGAAAAATTCTTTGTCTTGCTCATAAATCGCTTTATAACACTGACATGCTTCATTGTATTGTTGATGGTTTTCATAGATTTGTGCCATTAACCAATTGGCTCGTGATGAGTTTGGATCGCGGCTTAAGGCATGTTCTAACAATTCAATGACAGCAATAAATTCATCTTTTTCTAATGCTGTTGATGCCAATTCACAATAAAAATTAGCTAAAGTGTGCAAAAGTTTTTTATCACGAGTTTTGACAATTGCTTTCTTTAAGGTAATACCTTGCTGCCAATCTTTGGTGGATTGATAAATTTGCATTAACGCACTTAACGACTTCAAACCATAAATCTTCGATCTGAGTAACTTATGAAACATAGTTTCAGCGCGATCATATAAACCGGCACTGAAAAAATCTTTAGCTAATTCAAATACCGCCTGCTGTTTTGCACTATTAGGTAAGTGCTTTTGGCGTACTAAATGCTCGTGTACTTTCAGCGCTCTATCGAGCTCACCACGACGCCTAAAGAGGTTTGCCATGGCAAAATGAGCTTCTACCGTATCATCTTCTACTTTTAACGCTTCCAGTAAATAATCTATCGCTTTATCTTGTTGGTTTGATAATAAATAATTTAAGCCGGTAGAGTATTTAATCGAGAGTTCTTGCTTAGCACTATGGTCGTTTTGTTTGACACTATTACGCCCCATAAACCAGCCGTAGCCCATCGCAACAGGTAGCAACAAAAAGAGTAACCCTAACATCTTATGATTTCTTCGCTGTAACTAATGCTGAATTCTTAGCTTTCTTTATCGTGGCAAAGAACTTCCAAAATAGTGCAAACAATAAACCAAGCACAAAGCCTATCGAGGTAAATAAGCTCACCGCAGCGGCCACCGAAAGGTTCGTTTTTGCAATTAAATAATTAAGCGTCAGCACTTGATCATTTTGACTGCCGAATACAAAGGCAATGGCAAGAAAGATAAGAAATAGAATAACAGTTATATAAAGGCGCATGGTAGTTCATCCAAAACAACACAAAAAAAAGGCATGCTGATAGCATGCCGTTTATTCACAAATTCTGCAATTACGCGAGTGAAAGGTTTACTCTCTCACGTAACTCTTTACCAGGTTTAAAATGCGGAACATATTTACCGTCAAGCTCTACAGACTCGCCAGTTTTTGGGTTCCGTCCCACGCGAGGAGCACGATAATGCAACGAAAAGCTGCCAAAACCTCTAATTTCAATACGTTCACCTTTTGACAAGGTTTGCGCCATCATTTCAAGAATTTCTTTAATAGCTTGTTCTACATCTTTCGCAGCTAAATGATTTAATTTTTCTGCTAATCTTTCAATGAGTTCTGATTTGGTCATTTGACCTCCAGTGTTCACTATAGCTTCGCGCCATCGGATTTAAACATTTAAGAAGAACTGCACTTTGCAGTTCTTCTTCACTTGGTATTGCTAGGATTTAGCTTTTAGCGTTTTTAAACGCTTCTGCCATTGCACTCAAGCCAGAAGTATCTTCTGCAGCTTGGTTCAAGTTATCCATAGCTTCACGCTCATCTGCTTGATCTTTCGCTTTGATTGATAAGCTGATAGTGCGGTTCTTACGATCAACACCAACAAACTTAGTTTCAACGCTGTCATCAACAGATAATTCAGTCGTCGCATCTTCGATACGCTCACGTGAAATATCAGCAACACGAAGGTAACCTTCAACGCCGTCAGCTAATTCAATTTTAGCCCCTTTCGCGTCTACTTCAATAACCTTACCTGTAACAATAGCACCTTTTTTGTTATCTGCAAGGTATTGATTAAACGGATCATCTTCAGTTTGTTTAACACCTAAAGAGATACGCTCACGCTCTGGGTCAACTTGAAGTACAACAGCTGAGATTTCATCACCTTTCTTGTATTCACGAACAGCTTCTTCGCCGCCAGCCCATGAAATGTCAGATAAGTGAACAAGACCGTCAATGCCACCGTCAAGACCAATGAAGATACCAAAGTCAGTAATTGACTTGATCTTACCTGATACTTTGTCACCTTTGTTGAAGTTCTTAGCAAACTCTTCCCAAGGGTTCGGGATACATTGCTTAAGACCAAGAGAAATACGACGACGTTCTTCGTCAATTTCAAGAACCATAACTTCAACAGTGTCACCCAAGTTAACAACTTTAGATGGGTGGATGTTTTTGTTAGTCCAATCCATTTCAGAAACGTGAACAAGACCTTCAACGCCTTCTTGGATTTCAACGAAACAACCGTAGTCAGTTAAGTTAGTTACGCGACCAGAAAGTTTAGCACCTTCAGGGTAACGCTTAGCGATAGCTACCCATGGATCTTCGCCTAATTGCTTCATACCTAGAGATACACGAGTACGCTCACGGTCGAATTTCAATACTTTAACTTGGATTTCATCACCAACATTTACGATTTCACTTGGGTGCTTAACACGTTTCCAAGCCATATCAGTGATGTGTAGTAGACCGTCAATACCACCTAAGTCTACGAATGCACCGTAGTCAGTAAGGTTCTTAACGATACCTTTAACTTCAATGCCTTCAGCAAGAGAAGCTAATAGCTCATCACGTTCAACACTGCTTTCTGATTCGATAACAGCACGACGAGATACAACTACGTTATTACGCTTTTGGTCAAGCTTAATAACTTTGAATTCTAAATCTTTACCTTCAAGGTGAGTAGTGTCACGAATAGGACGTACATCTACTAATGAACCAGGTAAGAAAGCACGGATGTTGCTAACTTCAACTGTGAAACCACCTTTAACTTTACCGTTGATAACACCGATAATAGTTTCTTTTTCTTCGTATGCTTTTTCAAGCACTTGCCATGCTTCATGACGTTTTGCTTTTTCACGAGAAAGAATAGTCTCACCGAAACCATCATCAGTCGCGTCTAACGCTACGTCAATTTCATCACCAACACTTACTTCTACTTCACCAGTAACACTTTTAAATTGGTCAATAGAAATAACAGATTCAGATTTTAAGCCAGCGTCAACTAAAACATTATCTTTGTTTACGGCAACTACAGTCCCTTTAATGATTGAACCAGGGCGTGTTTCGATTGTTTTTAAACTTTCTTCAAAAAGTTGTGCAAAATTTTCAGTCATAATTTGTCTATGAGCTCAGAGTTTTAATCCAATCAACATACATGTTTCATGGGGTTGTTAATAAGACCTAACGCATCCTTACCTTAGGTTATTTTTAAGCATTATTGCTTGGTTTATATTAGTTTTTCATTACTAAATGAAAGGATTTTACTGACCACTTCATCAATAGAAAGCTCAGTAGAATCAATAACTAATGCACCTTCTGCAGGAACAAGCGGCGCCACCTTACGGTTTTGATCTCGCTCATCTCTTTGACGTATGTCATCCAAAAGGCGCCCGATTTTAACATCAAAGCCCTTTTCTTTCAACTGATTAAATCGTCTTTGCGCTCTTTCTTCTGCACTTGCCGTTAAAAAAACTTTTACCGGTGCATCAATAAAGACAACAGTTCCCATATCACGGCCATCAGCCACTAAACCGGGGGCAACTTTAAATGCGCGTTGGCGGCGCAGTAACGCTTCTCGTACACGAGGAAAAGCAGCGACTTGAGATGCTAATGCACCAACTTCTTCGGTACGAATTGCGTTGGAAACATCCTCACCTTCTAAAATAACTTTACCTTCACCTTCACTGCAGATTTGAAACTGCACATCTAAATGTGCGGCCACCGGCAATAATGACTCTTCGTCATCGGCAGCAATATTATGATGTTCTGCAGCAACAGCTAAAACACGATAAATAGCACCACTATCTAATAAGTGCCATCCTAACTGTTCTGCCACAATGCGTGCAACGGTTCCCTTACCTGCTCCACTTGGTCCATCAATAGTAATAACTGGAACGTTTTCCTGCATACATCTTCCTCCTAAAGTCGAAAATCGGCGGCATTATACGAGATTTGTATGACAAAATCGCGTAAAAAATTATTCTGTAACATATTTAGGGGTTGTTGTTCTCTCATTTTAGCCTCTGCTACAGACTAATTTTCAAAATAACAAGGCGGAACTAGTGCTATGTAGTTATTCTACTTTAATTTTTTCCAACGATGCTAGGTTGAAAATTAGCCGTAGCCCATGGGTTGTCTTGAAAAAGCGTTACTCTTTGCTTAAAGTGCATTTGGAATAACCAAACATTACTTTAAGCGCCTCGGTTAACATTTTTCAAGCACAACAGAACTATAAATTGAAAGGACAACAGTCCCTAACTTGAGACTTGGGCTAATTTATCAAAATAATCAGGGAATGTTTTCGCGGTACACTTAGGATCATTAATCGTCACAGCAGTATCACTTAGTGCCACAAGAGAAAAGCACATGGCAACTCGATGATCATTATAAGTATCAATATCTGCATGTTTTAACGATGTTGGAGGCGTTACTGAAATGTAATCTTCACCTTCAATAACTTCAGCACCAACTTTTCTTAACTCAGTTGCCATTGCAGCCAAACGGTCAGTTTCTTTTACTCGCCAGTTGTAGATATTGCGGATAGTCGTTGTGCCTTTAGCAAAAAGTGCCGTAGTGGCAATCGTCATAGCAGCATCAGGTATATGGTTCATGTCCATATCTACTGCATTTAATGGCTTACCAACAACGGTGATTGACTCATCATGCCAAATAACGTCTGCCCCCATTTTTTCAAGCACATCGGCAAAGTGTTTATCACCTTGTACACTCAATTTTCCAACACCATGGACAGTAACCTCTCCGCCCTTAATGGCGCCTGCCGCTAAAAAGTACGACGCAGAAGAGGCATCCCCTTCTACCATATACTTTTCGACGGCCTGATAACTTTGATTGCCTGTAACCGAAAATGATTGATAGTCATTGTTTTGCACGTTAACGCCAAACCTCGCCATAATATCAAGGGTAATATCAATATAAGGTTTCGAAACTAACTCACCTTCAATAATGATTTGCGTGTCAGTTTTCAACAATGGTGACACCATTAAAATAGCGGTTAGAAATTGACTTGAAATTGAACCATCAATTTTGACTGTGCTGCCTGTTAAAGCTTTACCGTTTATTTTTACTGGCGGATAATCTTTATTTTCCAAATATTCGATATCAGCATTAAGTTGTGCTAAAGCGTCAACTAAGTGGCCTATGGGTCTTTCTTTCATTCTTGGCTCGCCAGTTAAAACGAACTCCCCTTCACTGGCAGCAAGTGCCGCACATAAAGGTCGCATTGCAGTACCGGCATTGCCTAGGTATAGCTCTAAGGTTTCATTGCTACTAAAAAAGCCATTATTACCCACAACCGTACATTCAGTGCCGCAGTCACTTAAAGCATATTGCACGCCTAGAATTTTCAAGGCATCGAGCATATGGTTGATATCATCACTGACCAGTAAATTGGTGATTTTGGTTTCACCATTTGCCAATGCGGCTATTAACAAGGCACGATTAGATAAACTTTTTGAGCCAGGTAAGAACACTTCACCATTAATTTTATTAATGGGATTTAAGGTTAATTGCTCCATATTATTTAGCTCCTTGAGCGAATTCTTTCATAAAATCAACTAACGCTTGCACACCTTCTATTGGCATAGCGTTATAAATACTTGCGCGCATGCCGCCGACCATTCGGTGGCCTTTTAGTGCCGTTAGGCCACGCTCTTGTGCCTGTGCGAGAAAGTCAGCAGACAAGGCATCATCTATTAGCCAAAATGGTACGTTCATTAGGCTTCTGTTTTCCGGAACAATCGAATTTTGATAGAAATTACTTCCATCAATATAGTCATACAATAACTGCGCTTTTTCCGCATTAATTTTGGCAATAGCATCAACACCACCTTTCGCTAATAACCAGTCAAAAACTAGCCCAGCTAAATACCATGCGTAAGTAGGAGGCGTATTATACATAGAGCCATTTTTTGCCAACACCTGATAATTCATAATTGACGGTGTATCAATGTGCGCTTTACCTAATAAATCATCACGAACAATCACTAAGGTTAAACCTGATGGGCCAATATTTTTTTGCGCACCAGCATAAATAAGACCAAACTGACTGACATCAAATACTCGTGACAAAATCGTTGATGACATATCAGCAATAAGAGGAATATCGCCGGTATTAGGTACTTGAAAAATTTCAACACCATCAACCGTCTCATTTGGACAATAGTGAACATAGGCGGCATCATCACTAATAGGCCAGTCACTGCTTGGCTTTACGCTTTGCTTACCATCAATATTTTCAATAGCATTGATAATGTTGATTTCGCCATAATGGCTTGCTTCTTCTGCGGCTGATTTTGACCAAGCACCGGTGACGATATAATCCGCTTTCTTTGCTTCGCCCAATAAGTTCAATGCCACGGCAGAGAATTGACCACGACCACCACCATGACAAAACAACACTTTATAATTTTCAGGGATCGCCATGAGGTCACGCAAGTTTGCTTCCGCTTTTTCGGCAACAGCAATAAATTCTTTACTACGATGGCTGAGTTCCATCACTGAGCTACCGGTATCAGCGAAATTTAAAAACTCACTTTGCGCTTTCTTCATAACATCAACAGGTAACATGGCCGGACCTGCGCAAAAATTATAAACACTAGACATTTAACTCTACACCCTTCTTCAATTGACTTGATAAGTTGGCTTTCACTGCATATTAGCGAGCAACAGCCTTTGAGCTCTCTAACACGGAACACTGACTATTTAACAATTCACACTACCAAGATATTTTTATTATCTTTCTTGGCTTTTTAAAACTACAGCTAGCATACCGTTTTGGCGCCTAGCATCAATTCTTAATTTAACTTTGATATAACTTTTTTCATTAAATTGAAATTTTACACTTGGCGTAAAATTCAGCCATAAAAAAAGGCGGTAAATACCGCCTTTTTATTATGTTAACAACGGTTACTCTGCAGTATCGTCATTTTCGAGTGATGAACCTTCATCGCCACCGTCGGTATCTGGTGTTTCAACTTTCTCACCTTCAACTGGCGTTGATGCTTGTTCGCCATCTTCGGCTTCTTCAAATACTTCTGGCTCTTCAATTTCATCAATACGTTGTAAGGCAACCACATGTTCGCCTTCAACAGTACGAATAATACGAACACCTTGAGTATTACGACCAATAACACTAACTTCATTCACACGCGTACGAACTAATGTACCGTTATCTGTGATCAGCATAATCTCATCTTGATCTTCAACTTGCACCGCACCAACAACCGGGCCGTTACGTTCACTCACCTTAATTGAAACAACACCTTTGGTTGCTCGGCTCTTCGCTGGGTATTCGTCAAGCGCTGTACGTTTACCAAAGCCATTTTCAGTAATGGTTAGAATTGGACCATCATTTTTAGGCACAATAAGTGAAACAACTTTTTGCTCGCCTTCTAACTTAATACCACGAACACCAGTACCGGTACGACCAATAGGTTTCAACGCCCATTGTTGTTCGCCAGTTTCAGGATCAATTTTAATCTCACCCGTTTCACTGTCGCGTCTCTTCTCGTTAAAACGTACTACTTTACCGGCGTCTGAGAACAACATGATGTCATTTTCACCGTTAGTAATATCAACACCAATTAAGGTATCGTCGTCGCGAAGGTTCAAGGCAATAATGCCGTTTGCACGTTGGTTCTTATATGCCGTAAGCGCTGTTTTCTTCACGGTACCAGATGCCGTTGCCATGATGATGAACTTGTCTTCTTCATATTCACGTACAGGTAAAATAGCGGTAATACGTTCGTCAGCTTCTAATGGTAGTAAATTAACAATTGGACGACCACGAGCAGTACGACTTGCTAATGGCAATTGGTAAACTTTCAACCAATACAATTTACCACGATTAGAGAAACACAAAATAGTATCATGGGTATTCGCCACTAACAGACGTTCAATGAAATCTTCATCTTTCATCTTAGTGGCCGCTTTACCTTTACCGCCACGACGCTGCGCTTCGTAATCGGATAATACTTGGTACTTAACGTAACCTTCATGAGAAAGCGTTACCACAACATCTTCTTCGTTGATTAAATCTTCTAATGCCAAGTCATGTGAGGCATTGGTAATTTCGGTACGACGCTCATCACCAAAGTCTTCACGAATAACTTCTAACTCTTCACGAATAACTTCCATTAAACGCCCTGGACTTGCCAGAATGTGCAACAACTCAGCAATAACATCTAATAATGCTTTGTATTCGTTAAGAATTTTCTCGTGTTCTAAACCGGTTAACTTGTGCAAGCGTAAATCAAGGATTGCTTGTGCTTGTTGTGCTGTTAAGAAGTATTGTCCATCACGAATGCCAAATTCTTCTTCAACCCATTCAGGTCGAGCGGCATCATCACCAGCGGCGCTAAGCATCTCAGCAACATGACCAAGATCCCAACCGCGAGCAAGTAACTGCTCTTTTGCTTCACTTGGTGTCGGCGAGTTTTTAATTAACTCTATGATAGGGTCAATATTCGCTAACGCGATTGATAAACCTTCAAGTAAATGTGCACGCTCACGGGCTTTACGTAATTCGAAAATGGTTCTACGAGTAACCACTTCACGACGGTGCAATATAAAGGCATCGAGCATTTCACGTAAATTGAATAATTTCGGCTGACCATTAGTTAGTGCCACCATATTCAAACCGAACGACACTTGCATTTGTGTTAGCTTATATAAGTTATTGAGAATAACTTCACCAACTTCACCGCGCTTAACTTCGATAACCATGCGCATGCCGTCTTTATCGGACTCATCACGTAAAGCAGAAATACCTTCAAGGCGTTTCTCTTTTACCAAGTCAGCCATTTTTTCAATTAAACGGGCCTTGTTAACTTGGTATGGCAGTTCATGAACCACGATGGTTTCTTTACCAGATTTTTCATCAACTTCAATTTCTGCTCGGGCACGAATTTTAATTTTGCCACGGCCAGTTTTATAAGCTTCTTGAATACCGGCACGACCGCTAATAATACCCGCTGTTGGGAAATCAGGGCCTGGAATATAGTCTAGTAATTCTTCAAAACCAATGTCTTCGTTATCAATAATCGCTAAACAGCCATTAATAACTTCAGTCAGGTTATGTGGTGGAATATTGGTTGCCATACCAACAGCAATACCAGACGTACCATTAACAAGTAAGTTTGGAATGCGAGTAGGCATAACCGCTGGGATCATTTCTGTGCCATCATAGTTGGCAACATAATCGACAGTTTCTTTATCTAAGTCGGCTAAAATTGAATGGGCAATTTTTGCCATTCTAATTTCGGTATAACGCATTGCCGCCGCTGAATCGCCATCAACAGAACCAAAGTTACCTTGGCCGTCAACAAGCATATAGCGTAATGAAAATGGCTGCGCCATACGAACAATCGTATCGTAAACTGCTGTATCACCATGCGGGTGATACTTACCTATTACATCACCAACAACACGTGCTGATTTTTTATACGGCTTGTTAAAGTCGTTACCTAAAACATTCATCGCAAAAAGTACGCGACGATGTACTGGTTTTAAGCCATCACGCACATCTGGTAATGCACGACCTACGATTACACTCATTGCGTAATCTAAATAGGAGCTTTTTAGCTCATCCTCAATATTGACAGGAGCAATATTATTCGCCAAATCGGTCATAAATTGATGGTATCCCTTAACGTAAATCTAATTCAGAAAATTTCGAAATTATTATTTTTAATTAACACGGCATACTAACATAAAACATTGTCATGCCCTACCGCTTTATATTACTTCATTTTGCCGTTAAAAAGGTAAAGTTTCAAGTGCCTGTTTGCATTAACATTATTGGTAGCTATATTACTGTTTTTCTGGACTTTTATGTCTTGAAATCGGATAAAAAATATCTTACCAAAAAGTCATTGTTCGCATTTTAAACACATGTCAGGCTAAAGCGCTTATTTTATCAACATAATTTTTCCTTCAAACCCTATTTACGCATAGCAAAGCGTTGCTTATATATAGGTAACAATAAAAAGAACACCAAAATTCTCTTTGCATTTGGCTTTTATTTAAGTTGAATCAATTTTCACGCTAGGCTTGCTGTAATTATTGGTTTAGAATCGCCAACATCAAATACGACAAATAATGATAATGCCATGTCCAAGCCTTTAAATGTTAACCAAGACGAAATAGCTAAATTTGAACAAGTTGCCAGCCAATGGTGGGAGCTTGACGGTGACTTCAAGCCATTGCATCAAATAAACCCTTTACGTCGACAATTTATTTGCCAGCACGTTGGCGATATTTTCGATAAAGAGATTATCGATGTCGGTTGTGGCGGTGGCATTTTAGCCGAGAGCCTTGCACAACTTGGCGCCAAGGTTACTGGTATCGATATGGGACAAGAACCATTAAACGTAGCAAAGCTACATGCACTAGAAGCAGGCATTGAGGTTAATTACCAAAAAATTACCGCTGAAGAGCAAGCACAACACCATCCGCAGCAATATGATGTGGTTACCTGTATGGAAATGTTGGAGCATGTGCCAGATCCTGCCTCTATTATTCAAGCTTGTGCGCAGATGGTTAAACCGGGCGGCTACGTATTCTTTTCAACGTTGAATAAATCATTAAAAGCTTACCTATTAGCGATAGTGGCTGCTGAAAAAATATTTAAACTTGTGCCAGACGGCACCCATGATCATAAAAGTTTTATTCGCCCTTCCACCCTTATTTCATGGGCAGAGTCAGTTGATTTAAAATGTATTGATGCCGCTGGCATTCACTACAACCCATTGACAGAAAATCATAAATTAACCACTTCATTGGATGTTAATTATATCCTCTGCTGTAAACGTATTTAAGCACCTTAACTAAGTACTACTGTCGCGCCGAAATAAGCTAAAAGTGTATCGGCGCCTTTTCCATTAAAAAACACTAATTCAATAGAGCTCAATAATGCCAATTTATAATAATTCAGCAAATCCCATTGCCGCGGTACTTTTCGATTTAGATGGCACATTATTAGATACCGCTGATGATTTAGGCGCGGCGTTAAATCATGTCTTGGCAAAATATGGAAAACCAGCAATTGCCGCTGAAGCTTACCGACCAATCGCCTCAGACGGTGCATTAGGATTATTGAATCTAGGTTTTGGTGAAGGGATTAAGCAATATGACTATGAACACTTACGTCAGCAATTTTTAGATTATTACGAGAACAATATCGCCACGCATACCTGCCTTTACCCAGGTGTTGCACAGTTATTGCAGCAGCTAGAAAGTAATAATATCCCTTGGGGCATTATTACTAATAAACCTGAAGGTTTAACAGAGAAATTGCTGCCTCATTATGCTGAATTTGCCAACTGTGCAGTAATGGTCGGTGGCGATACCCTAGCAAAACGTAAGCCTGATCCTGAGCCTATATTGCATGCTTGTCAGCAAATTAAGGTTAACAACCAACAGTGTTTTTATGTCGGTGACGCTCTACGTGATATTCAAGCGGGTAATAGTGCCTTAATGAAAACCTTTATTGCCAAATGGGGCTATATTCTGGCTGATGAAAATTATCAGGCATGGCAAGCAGATCATATTATTAGCACGCCAACCGATTTACTGGCTTTTATAAAATAGTACAAATACCGTCAAAAAATAGAGCCGTTATTGGTTAATAAAATGATGCCATTAAACGCTAATAATAGCGGCCAATTAAGTAGCCGCTAATTTTGTTAACGTAAATTTAACTTCTATCGGTAAAAAACTTGCTAAATAGAGTAACTCTACTGTAGCAGCGATCCTAAGTTGATCTTTAAATGACGATAAAATAATCACTCGTCAATTCGATCGGTCGAGAATTAAACTAAAAACATAAACAATTGAATTATAATGATTATATTTTTTATATACCCTTTAGTCATATAAAGCCTAAAAATTAACTTAAAATAATTTAGCGTGAAAAAAAAAATAAAAATAAGCGTTGCGTTTTAGAAAAATCAAAATTAAAAAGCGCTACTAAGTTAGTTGTTACTAACAGAACTTTTACTCTAAAAAAATCAACTAAAATTCAACAATTTTTATCGCTTGCATTGTCATGAAAACCTCACTATCTTGTGATTAGTTTTTTAAAAACCCCAAGATATAGTGCATTTTTCATTCAGTCGCCTATTGGCTGACATACGATTTTTCTCGTATGGATGACATTTTGCGGTTATTAACAATATAAACACCTATTTTAGGTGATTAAAACAATAAATAGATTTACAGGTCTTTCATGAATAACAACCTTTTTGTTACAAAGCGCAATGGCTCAAAAGAACCCATCGACTTAGAAAAAATCCATCAAGTAATTGCTTGGGCTGCTGAAGGCCTAGACAATGTCTCGGTATCTCAAGTTGAACTGAAATCTCATATTCAGTTTTATGATGGCATTAAAACCGCTGACATTCATGAAACCATTATTAAATCTGCTGCAGATTTAATTTCAGAAGAAACACCAGATTATCAATACTTATCTGCACGACTAGCTATTTTCCATCTGCGCAAAAAGGCTTATGGCCAATTTGAGCCACCTAAGCTTTATCCACATGTAGTGAATTTAGTTGAAGCCGGTAAATACGATCAACATTTGTTAAGCGATTACACGGTTGAAGAATTTGAAGCCATGGAAAGCT
The DNA here is from genome assembly GCF_057553355.1 of Colwellia sp. SU-HH01172. Lineage (NCBI taxonomy): Bacteria > Pseudomonadati > Pseudomonadota > Gammaproteobacteria > Alteromonadales > Colwelliaceae > Colwellia > Colwellia sp. SU-HH01172. Next base: position 349,357 of record NZ_BAAJMB010000002.1, read on the forward strand.
TTCTAGATCACCGACGTGATTTAGACTTTAGTTACGCGGCAGTAAAACAGTTAGAAGGTAAATACCTTGTACAAAACCGTGTAACCGGTGAAATTTATGAAAGCGCCCAATTCTTATATATTTTGGTGGCCGCGTGCTTATTCGCTAAATATCCAAAAGAAACACGTTTAGACTATGTGAAAGGTTTTTATAACGCTATTTCAACCTTCAAGCTTTCTCTGCCAACACCAATTATGGCCGGTGTACGTACACCAACACGTCAATTCTCTTCTTGTGTACTCATTGAATGTGGTGACAGCTTAGATTCAATTAATGCGACATCAAGCTCAATTGTTAAATATGTTTCGCAACGTGCAGGTATTGGTATCAATGCCGGTCGTATTCGCGCATTAGGCAGCACAATTCGTAACGGTGAAGCATTCCATACCGGTTGTATTCCATTTTATAAACTCTTTCAAACCGCAGTTAAAAGTTGTTCACAAGGTGGCGTTCGTGGTGGTGCAGCTACTCTATTCTACCCACTTTGGCATTTAGAAGTTGAAAGCTTATTAGTACTTAAAAATAACCGTGGTGTTGAAGAGAACCGTGTTCGTCACTTAGATTACGGCGTACAATTTAACAAATTAATGTACCAACGCCTGATCAAAGGTGAATCTATCACTTTGTTTAGCCCAAGCGACGTACCGGGTTTATACGACGCATTCTTTGAAGATCAAGACAAGTTTGAAGAACTTTACGTTAAATACGAAGCCGATGATTCTATTCGTAAAAAACGTATTAAGGCTATTGAACTATTTACTTTGTTTGCACAAGAGCGTGCCAGTACTGGCCGTATTTACTTACAAAACGTTGATCACTGTAATACTCACTCGCCATTTGAGCCAACGGTTGCTCCCATTCGCCAAAGTAACTTGTGTTTGGAAATTGCCTTACCAACTAAGCCGATGGAAGATGTCAATGATCCGACCGGTGAAATTGCCTTATGTACACTGTCAGCCTTTAACTTAGGGGCTATCGATAGCCTAGATGAATTAGACGGCTTAGCTGATTTAGCGGTACGTGCCTTAGACAGCTTATTAGATTATCAAGACTACCCAGTACCGGCAGCATACACTGCCACCATGGGACGTCGTACGCTAGGTATAGGGGTTATTAACTACGCTTACTACTTAGCGAAAAATGGCGTGTTCTATTCAAACGGCAGTGCCAACAACTTAACGCATAGAACTTTTGAAGCGATTCAATATTATTTATTAAAAGCGTCAAACCAGTTAGCTATTGAACAAGGTGCTTGTCCTAAATTTAATGAAACACGTTTATCTCAAGGTATTTTACCTATCGATACCTATAAAAAAGAAATCGATAATATTACCGGTGAACAACTACATTTAGATTGGGAATCACTACGCGCTAGCATTAAAGAACACGGCGTTAGAAACTCAACAGTATCAGCATTGATGCCGTCAGAAACATCATCACAAATTTCCAATGCAACAAACGGTATTGAGCCACCTCGTGGTTTGATCAGTATTAAAGCCAGTAAAGATGGTGTTTTGAAGCAAGTAGTACCTGAATATCAACGATTAAAAGATAATTACGAATTACTTTGGAACATTCCAAGTAATGAAGGTTACTTGCAATTAGTGGGTATAATGCAGAAATTTATTGATCAAACTATATCTGCCAATACCAACTACGACCCAGCACGTTTTGAAGGTGGCAAAGTACCGATTAAACAAGTACTAAAAGATATTTTAACAGCCTACAAATTAGGTGTTAAAACCATGTACTACCACAACACACGTGATGGTGCAGACGATAGCCAAGTTGAAGTAGAAGATGATGGCTGTGCAGGCGGCGCTTGTAAAATATAACGTCAGCAAAGAGGAAAACAGCTAGTTTTCCTCTTTTTTTGCATCATGTTACAAACATAAAAAATTATAACAATTAGCTCAATAACCACTAAGTAATGAAATATTGCCAACAATCGCAGTATTTCTAGGAGATATAAATGTCGTACACTACGTTTAACCAAACACCTAACAACGCTTTGTTAGAGCCAATGTTTTTGGGAAACAGTGTTAATGTTGCACGATACGATCAACAACGTTTTGTTGCCTTTGAAAAATTGATTGAAAAGCAGTTATCTTTCTTTTGGCGTCCAGAAGAAATTGATGTCTCAAAAGACCGTGCCGATTGGCAGAGCTTAACTGCATCTGAAAAGCATATTTTCATTTCTAATTTGAAATACCAAACCCTACTCGACTCAATGGCAGCCCGCTCTGTTAACGCGGTATTATTGCCATTAGTATCATTACCAGAAGTTGAAACTTGGGTTGAAACTTGGGCCTTTAGTGAAACCATTCACTCGCGTTCATACACCCATATTTTGCGTAATTTATTTACCGACCCAAGTGAAGTATTTGACGATATCATGGTGAACCCAGCGATATTAAAACGTGCTTCAAGCATCGCAAAATATTTTGACGCCGTTATTATCACCACGCAACTGTTACAATCTCAAGGCCCTGGTAGCTACGAAGTCGATGGTGAAACCATTGAAGTGAGTGAGCGTAAATTAAAAGAGCGTTTATTTTTAGCTATATGTTCTGTTAATGCTTTAGAAGCTATTCGTTTCTATGTCAGTTTCGCCTGTTCATTTGCTTTTGCTGAACGTGAATTATTAGAAGGTAATGCAAAAATCATCAAGCTAATTGCTCGTGATGAAGCACTACACTTAACGGGCACCCAACATATTTTAAATAATTGGATGTCAGGTAAAGACGATCCAGAAATGCAAGAAATCGCCACCGAGTTACGTGAAGAAGGTAAGCAAATCTTTATGGACGTTGTTGACCAAGAAAAAGAATGGGCACAATACTTATTTAAAGACGGCTCAATGATCGGACTTAACGCACAAATTTTAAATCAATACATTGAATACATTAGTAATCAACGTTTAACAGCTATTGGTTTTGAAGCACCGTTTGATATTAAGAGTAATCCATTACCTTGGATGAATGCATACCTTGTTAGCGATAACGTGCAAGTTGCACCGCAAGAAACTGAAATTTCTAGCTATCTTGTCGGTCAGGTAGATTCTTCAGTATCCAGTGATGACTTTGACGACTTCGATTTATAATCGTTTATCAAACATATGATTATTAGCCTATCTACATTTATCGGATAATTTATTATGTCGAAAAGTGTGGATAGCGCTAATAAAACAACACCAGATTTAGCCAAGAAAGAAAAACCCGTCATTAAAATCTCAGTTGCCAACCAAGAAATTATCTACTTAGATTCTCATCGTAACTTATTAGAATGCTTAGAATCATCAAACGTAGAAGTACACTACCACTGCCGTGATGGTTTTTGTGGTGCTTGTCGCGTAGCACTGAAAAGTGGTGAAATAAACTACCCACAAGGTGAGCCATTAGCCTTTGTTGGTGACGACGAAATTTTGCCTTGTTGCTGTATTCCAACCACAGATATTAGTATCGAAGTCGAATAATATTCAGCCAAATTAACTAGAGATATCGACCCTGGCATTAATTTTCCAGTGTTTTATTTTCATCTTCCTTTTTTCTTGCACAATGCTTGACCATTTTTTGCAAATAACATTGTTAAGCTTGCTATACATTCAATGTCACTAGCAGGAACAATTGATGAAAACTCAATCAAAGATAATATTCACCGCACTATTATTCTCTCTACTAAATCCAGTTCAAGCGAAGGAAAGTCAAGAATATAGCCAAAAATTAAAACCTCGTCCGTGTTTTTCATCATTAGATACTAATTCTGACGGTGTCATTAATTTTGAGGAATTCTCTGCTCACCAACTGCCCAGAGGCAAACACGAAACTGTATTTGCCAACTTTGATAGTGATGATAATGGTGAGATCAGCCAGCAAGAATTTAAGGATCACAAACCACCACAGAGAAAATCACGCAAGGATAGCCAAAATGATTAAGACCATAGACTCTGGCATAGTAATGCCACCAATGCCCTACGCTGAACAAATTTTAACGCCAGAGCAGCAATCACTTATTTCAGATACTTTATCAACCTTTGACGCTGATAATTTATCTGAAGCTGATGCACTCAGCATCGTTGATACCTTATCCCAAGCCGGCATAAAACCAAGTGCAGCATTGGGAAAGGAGATGTCGAACTTAGGCTTTGATGCCAAACAAATCGGCGAACTTGCCAATACTTCTGAACCTAAAAAAAGCCCACCACCACGACAAAGCACAGAAGAAATAACTTCCATTGTTGATTATTTAACGCAATTGTTAGAAGAAAAGTTAGTCGCTAATAATAACAGCAGCCTAAGCGAAGAAGATAAACAAGCAATATTAACCAAAGTATTTGAAAAATATGAGCTGGAAGAAAGTAAGTCGAGCATCAACACTACTGCTTAACATAAGTAAATAAAACATCTAATACTCAATACTTTAAGAACAATACCACACATAGAAGGGACTTTTTATTGAACAAAGACAGTCCTTTTTATTACCATATTTTACCTACAATTTTCTATCCTTAATCATTCCTCAATATTTGCACATTGCTTGCACATTTACCTTTTAAGCTAACGGTATGTCACTTTGTCATATAGCTCTAAAGGAAACTTAACCATGAATGAAAAATTAGGCCATAGAATAAATTACGCCTCTGTCTTACTCAGCTTAGTTCTTGCTGGCTCACTTGCAGCCTGTGGCGGTAGTGGTGGCAGTGAGACAAGCACTGATAATAGTGACGACAGTAGCGCTACCACAAATACCTCTCCGACAGTTGACGCTGGCACGGATCAATCAGTCGATGAGGAAGCCGACGTAAACTTGTCGGGTGTAGCCAGTGATGATGACGGTACAATAGCAAGCTATCAATGGTTGCAGAGCAGTGGCACATCCGTTGCGATTAATAACGACACCTCAGCAAATGCAAGTTTTACCGCACCATCTCTAAATACGAATGAAACCTTAACATTTACCCTAACGGTTACCGATAACGACGGCGCCACTGCTAGCGATAGCGTCGATATCTTAGTGAGTAATACCACCAGTGGCAATAGTACACCAACGGCTAATGCTGGAGCAGATCAAGCAATATTTGTTGGCAGCACGGTAACCTTAAACGGCGAGCAAAGTAACGATGCTGACAACGATCCTCTTAACTATTCTTGGAGCTTATCAACACTGCCAACAGGCAGTACAGCAACATTATCTAGTGAGTCTGAGGTTAATCCAACTTTTATCGCCGATATTGCCGGTAGCTATGTCGTAAGCTTGATTGTTGATGACGGCATTATAAATAGCAATGCAGACAGCGTAGAAATTATCGCGTCAGCAGTGGCTGCGGGTTCAACAGATGGGGTTTTATGTGATTACAATTATAGTGCATACAACGACTCCCCTTCCGTTGCTTATACCAGCACAGTGCAATGGAGTTGTTCAGGTGAAACACGTGCACTAAGTGCTAATGGTATTCCCGATCACGAGGTGGGTACATTCCCAAACACAAACAACCCCAATACTATTTCAGAGCAAACCGTCGCTGACAACTTTACATTACTGCCGGAAGAATCAACTACCGCAACTATGCTAGGAGGTCCTAGAGGCGCAACAGGTTATGTGCTAAATGGCGTGAAAATTGATGCCGATACGGCTGGAAGTTGTGACGATTCAGGCAATGACTGTAGCTTAGCGGGTAATAGTGGTAATTGGAGTATCGAAGCCTTGGGACAAACTAGCTTTAACTTTGGCACTGACGATAACAATGCCCATGTGCAACCGGGCGGCGCTTATCATTATCATGGTATGCCAGAAGGATTTATCACCAAACAAGGTGGCAGTACTACAACAATGACCATTATCGGTTGGGCTGCAGACGGTTTTCCGATTTATGCTCGTTACGGATATAGCATCGCCAGTGATGCTAGCTCGGAAATTAAATTAATTACCGGCAGCTATCAATTGGTTAGCACAGTTAGTAGCTCCCGCCCTTCTACTGACATATACCCTTTAGGTACTTTTTCTCAAGATTGGGAATACGTTGCTGGCTCTGGAGATTTAGATGAATGTAACGGACGTGTTGGTGTCACACCTGAATTTCCGGACGGCATATATCATTATTACGCTACCGATAGTTACCCATTTTTTCAGCGTTGTGTAAAAGGTGAATTATAAGCAAAGTCAGATAACGAGTAATTACGAATGAAAAATACTGGAGTTAAGAAATGAGTTGTAAATACAAAATGACGGTCACAACCTTAGTTGTCTTATTGAACTTGCTATTTGCTCAGCAATCCATTGCTCATATTATGGTCGCTCAACATGGCACATTAAATATTGCAGAAGATGGTGTATATATGGTGCTATCTCTGCCCGTATCAGCATTTTCAGGCATAGACGACGATAACGATGGCAAACTTTCGCAAACCGAATTTAGTCGCCATCGTCCAGCTATTGCTAAGAGTGTATTAACCAATGTCCTGTTAATTGATAACAATGAAAACTTAAGTCTACACGGCTTAATGCTGTCACCGGTAACGCCACATCATTCACCAAAATCGCCGGCGTCACAAATTATTGTTATGGGGCGATTCACTTTAGCCGAGCTCAAAAGTGCATTGCAGTACAAAATTAATTTGTTTGGTACAACACCGCCAGAGCAGTTGTTAGAAATAACGGCAACAAAAAAAGCTGACGGTAAAGAGCAAAAATTCACCCTTAGCGCTAAAAATCCACAAGCAAACATACTCATAAACTGATCAGAAAATTTGGCTAACGGTAGCGCCGACTCGTTAATTATCTCTTTATTGCCAAGGAAGGCGCCTTCTATAACATCTCCTTATACCAATACATCAGCTATTTTGCATATTCTTCCTAAATAGTGATGTTCACTTTACGTATGATGTCGGCAAACCCACCGACTTTTATACTTGTGATATTTTCATCAATAACAGCCACTGACGCTGTGATGCTTGATGGACAATTCATCGCCCGACCTTGCTCAAAAACGTATTCATGGCCTAACTCCGTGTGCTCAGTTAAAAAACTCGCTAAAGCACCGCAGGCACTGCCAGTAGCTGACTCTTCAGAAATCCCGACCAACGGGGCAAAATTACGACAACTTGCCGTGTATTCACTGCTTTCGTCACAAAGTTCAAAAACATGCAAACCAACAAGCTTATGTTGCTGACAAAATGCAGCTATAGCATCATCATTAGGCTCGATGATATCTAAATAACCGCTAGGTACCGCGACCATTAAATCCACTAATCCAGTCGACACCGCTTCAATGGGTAATCCGGTACTTTTTAGCACTTGGCTATCAAGTCCGATAATACCTGCAACCTCTTGATAGCAAAAAGAACCTAACTTTTCTGGCAGCTTCTGCTCCATGATCACAGTTCCGTCGGCATAGATCACGACAGGCAGTAGTCCGGCTTTAGTTCGCTGCACATAGCTGCCAGCATCTAGTATCCCTAAATGGTGCATGACAGAGAAGGTTGCTAATGTCGCGTGACCACAAAAGTCCACTTCGTTGGTTGTGGTAAAAAATGATACGGCGAAATCGGCGTCAACATCATGAGCGACGAATGCGGTTTCTGAGTAGCCTATGATTTGTGCTATTTTTAATTTTTGAACCGAGGTCAGTTCATCAGCGTTAAAAACAACGCCAGCAGGGTTGCCACCTTTACCACGAGTTGTAAACGAATTAACTAAAATGACTTCTATATTCATAAATAAGCCTATCGGTATTTTTGTTGCAGTTGAATGTCTTGGCGATACATTGGCGGTTATTCGACAATAACGTTGTTCAGCAAGTGCTTTATTTTATTTTCATCATATTGCAAAAATTGCGACAGCACCTGCCGACTATGTTCGCCAATATTCGGTGCAGCATGTTTATATTGCAGCGGTGTGTCAGAAAGATTAATTGGCGAAGCGACTGTTTTTATCAACTTGCCATTTTTATCCGGTACTTGCTTTACCATTTTACGGTGCTGAATTTGAGGATGATGAAAGACTTGTTCTAAGGTATTTACTGGCCCACAAGGTACTGCGATTGCTTCTAATGTATTCACCCAATAATGGGTATTATTATTCGCAATAATACTCGCTAAAATCGGTATTAATTGGGTTCGGTTTTCAACCCGCGCTTGATTAGTTTGAAAAAGAATATTACTTGCAAGTTCAGGGCAATTAGCAGCCTGACAAAACTTATTAAATTGCTGATCATTGCCAATCGCCAGAATTAAGCTACCGTCATTGGTGGCAAAGGTTTGATATGGCACTATGTTCGGATGACCATTACCTAAACGTGTTGGATTTTCATCTGTCGCCAAATAGTTCATCGCTTGGTTTGCCAGTGTGGCAACTTGCACATCAAGCAAGGCAATATCTATATGTTGCCCCTGCTCCGTATGTGTTCTCGCCATTAGCGCAGCCAAAATTGCATTAGCACTATATAACCCAGTCATCACATCTACAACCGCTACGCCGACTTTCATTGGCTCGCCGTCAGTATGACCGGTTAAGCTCATTAAACCGCCCTCTCCTTGGATCATCGCATCATAGCCAGCTTTATGGGCAAAAGGACCATTTTGACCAAAACCTGTAATTGAGCAGTACACCAATCTAGGGTTAATTGCTTTTACCTGCTGATAACTTAGGCCATATTTTTCAAGGCCACCTACTTTATAATTTTCGAGTAAAACATCAGCATTAGCGATCATATCTTTGATCACTTGTTGGCCGTCAGGTTTTGTTATATCAATAGCAATAGACTGCTTATTGCGATTGGCACTGTGGAAATAAGCGGCTTGTGCTGGCTGTTCATTTTCTGCAGGCTTAATAAATGGCGGGCCCCAATGGCGGGTATCATCACCTTTTTTCGGTCGCTCGACCTTTATCACTTCAGCGCCCATATCTGCCAACATTTGTGAAGCCCAAGGCCCAGCCAAAATTCGGCTTAAATCAACAACTTTAATACCTTTTAGCGCTTCAGACATTGACAAACCTTTGATTTTATATTGTATACCATATGAATAAAAATTATGATGCAACTGATTTATTTATGATAATTTATCGTTAACGAATAAAACAGCTTTAATCACGTCAAAGCGATTAATGTCAGCTACTGGTGATAAATAATTTTAAGACTTTACCAGTAGCAAAATGAAGGAGCCTATTTTGCACAATATTAACGATCCAGCATTAATTAAAACCGCCTCATATATCAACGGAAAATGGCATAGTAGTCAGGCAAAATTTGATGTCTACAACCCAGCAACGAATGAGATAATTACGCAGCTGCACGACGCTAATAGCGATGATACAACACTAGCGGTACAAGCGGCAAAAAAAGCGCTTAAATCTTGGTCGAGTATGCCTGCACACCAACGCGCTACATCGTTACGAAATTGGTTTAATCTCATGATGGAGCACCAAGATGACCTTGCCCGCATACTCACCCTTGAACAAGGTAAACCACTAGCAGAAGCAAAAGGTGAAATTGCTTATGGTGCAGGTTTTATTGAATGGTTTGCCGAAGAAGGTAAACGCGTGTATGGCGATACCATACCGAGTTTGTCATCAAATCAAAAAGTTATCGTCGTAAAACAAGCGGTTGGTGTTGTTGCCTCGATAACGCCTTGGAATTTTCCAAATGCCATGATCACCCGCAAAGCAGCTGCGGCTTTAGCTGCGGGTTGTACTTTTGTTGTGCGTCCTGCTACACAAACACCACTGTCGGCACTAGCAATAGCAGAATTAGCTGAAAGAGCCGGCATCCCCGCAGGTGTTTTTAACGTTATTATTGGTGAAGACGCGGCAGGCATAGGTCAAGTTCTTACCACTCATCCTGACATTGCTAAATTTACCTTTACCGGTTCAACCGCAGTCGGAAAAATTCTTATTAAACAGTGTGCCTCAACGGTTAAAAAAGTTTCAATGGAGCTAGGCGGAAATGCACCATTTATCGTTTTTAATGATGCAAATATTGATGAAGCAGTTAAAGGGGCAATAATTTCTAAATATAGAAACGCTGGCCAAACCTGTGTTTGTACCAATCGTATTTTCGTTCAAAAGGATGTGCTCGCTAGTTTCACGGAAAAATTTGTCGCCGCGGTTAATGATTTACAAGTTGGTAATGGCATTGATGCTCACAACCAAATAGGCCCAATGATTTCCAGCGCCGCGGTTGATGGAGTCGCGAAGCTGGTTAATGAATCCATAGCTCAAGGCGCGGTATTAGCCGCAGGTGGTGAACGCCATCACGCTGGCAGTCACTTTTTCCAACCCACAATATTAACGAACGTGACCACGGACATGCCAATCGCAAGCAATGAAATATTTGGCCCTGTCTCACCTATTATCTCATTTGATAATGAAGATGAGGCCATCAAAATGGCAAACGATACCGAATATGGCTTAGCCGCTTATTTTTATGCACGAGACATTGGCCGTGTTTGGCGAGTTGCCGAAGCACTTGAATATGGCATGGTAGGGATTAATGAAAGCATTATTTCAAATGTTGCCGCGCCCTTCGGTGGTGTAAAACAATCAGGTAGCGGCAGAGAGGGCTCAAAATATGGCTTAGATGATTACTTAGAAATTAAATACCTTTGCATGGGCGGCATCGCTAAGTAATCATCAAGATAGTTAATGTTAAGTAAATAATGACAGCCGTAGTCTTCGAATACTTTGGCTGTTAAACCTTATCGTTTCACTAAACCTGCATCTACACCTTAACCAACCAACTGACTTATCACTGTTACATTGTTGTGCAGGGTTTTATGCACTGGGCATTTATCTGCTATTGCCAAAAACCTCGCTTGCTGAGCCTGATCTAGTTCACCAACAAAACTAATTTTTCGGATAATGGCCTCAATGCCATGACTTTGGTTTTCGCATTGCTGGCAATCTTGTTGGTAGTCTCGACTATGGCTGAGCTCCACCTTTATGTGCTTAATTGGTAAGCTTTTTCGTACGGCGTACATGCGCAAGGTCATTGCGGTACAGGCTCCTAACCCGGCCAATAAATGTTCATAGGGATCTGGGCCCATATTGTTACCGCCAACATTGGTCGGTTCATCGGCAAGCCAATAGTGACTATTGGTACTTATATGTTGGGTAAATTTATGGTTTTTCTCTTCTACCAGCACATGACCTTTTGCGACATTAGATTGTTCATCCTTAGTATTTGCTAAGATATTATCATCCGCTTGAGCGTTAATATAACGCCCTGCCCATGCTGCAATAACATCAGCAGCATATTCCGCATCACGTTTATTAGTCAGCAAGTGATCGGCATCATCTAAACTCACAAAACTTTTCGGGTGTAAGGCTGCTTGATAAATTTTTTCTGCTTCAGTAATTTTTACCGTGCTATCTATCGGCGAGTGCATCACAAGCAATGCTTTTCTCAATTGACTTATGTGGCTGGTATCGTAGCGCTTTAAATCCTCCAAAAACTGCTTCTCAATGGTAAATACACGCCCTGCTAAGTTCACTTCAGCTTTACCGTATTGCTCAATTTCATCAAGATGAAGCGCAAAGTTATGCGCTACATGTGCGGCGTCAGCTGGTGCACCTATAGTGACTACCGCCATTGCCTCATCAACATGTTGTGCAACGCCAAGTACCGCTGCACCGCCTAAACTATGGCCTATTAACAATCGTGGTGCTTGATATTCTGTTCGAAGAAAGTCGGCGGCGGCAACCAAATCCTGGATATTGGAGGAAAAATTACTATTGGCAAAGTCACCATCACTATTCCCTAAACCAGTAAAATCAAATCTTAGAACCGCAATACCTTTACTTACCAAGGCTCGACTAATGCGCGACGCTGCAGCAATATCTTTTCCACAGGTAAAGCAGTGAGCAAACAAGGCATAAAACTTAACCTCTGATTCAGGCCGTTCCAGTAAGCCACTGAGCTTATTGTTACCACTGACAAATTCAACTTTCTCGCGCATAAATGTTCCTTACTAAACTATCAAGTCTACTAAGTGACCGAGAGCTGATAAGATAAATTTCCAAATGATACGGTAAATAAATTTTATACTTACTTTTTATTTGTTTTTGTATAAAATATACATATTAATTTTTAGGTACTTCTCAAGGATCAAATATGACCATAGGTGTTGGCGGCTCTACCGCAGAAATTGAACTAAGTAAATTAGTTGATATGACTCAAGATGTGCAAGCGATAACTGAAAGCGAATTTAAGCAGCGAATTGCTAAAGCACAAAAAATCATGGTTAAAAATGATATTGCGGCCACATATATCAATGCTGGAACTAACCTGTACTACTTTACTGGTACCCGTTGGTATGCAAGTGAACGTATGGTTGGCGCTATTATTCCTCAACAAGGTAAAATTAAGTATATTGCACCATTTTTTGAAGTGAATACCTTAAATCAATATATGAGTATTAAAGGTGAAGTAAAGGGCTGGCAAGAGCATGAAAGTCCATATCAATTATTTAAAGATACCCTAAATGAATATGGCATTGATTCTGGCAAAATCGCCATAGATGAATCAACCGCCTTTTTTATCGCTGATGGTATAAAAAGCGTTGCCGCTGAATTTGAGCTCATTGATGCAAAAAGTGTAACCGCTGGCTGTCGTGCAGAAAAATCGGATCATGAAATTGCGCTATTACAGCAAGCAAAAAATATGACCATGGCTGTGCATAAAGCTGTCGCCCGTATTTTACGTGTTGGAATTTCTACACAAGAAGTGACAAGTTTTATTGATCAAGCACACCGAAAAGTTGGCGCTACCGCAGGTTCATATTTTTGTATCGTACTTTTTGGCGAAGATTCGTCATACCCACACGGGGTTAAATCACCGAAAGTATTAGAAGAAAATGACATTGTCTTGATTGATACTGGTTGTCAGGTTGAAGGCTATAACTCTGATATAACCCGTACCTATGTCTTTGGTGAAGCGAATCAACGCCAGCGCGAGATGTGGTTAGTGGAAAAACTCGCTCAAAAAGCGGCTTTTGATGCCGCCAACATTGGTGTAGCTTGTGGTGATGTTGATGTTGCAGCAAGAGATTATTTGGCAAGCCAAGCTATGGGCCCAGATTATCAAACACCCGGTTGCCCGCACCGAACAGGTCACGGCATTGGCCTAGATATTCATGAATGGCCATACTTAGTGCGCAGCGACAGAACACCGCTAGCCAAAGGTATGTGTTTTTCAAATGAGCCTATGTTGGTATTGCCGAATGAATTCGGTGTCCGTTTAGAAGATCACTTCTACATGACCGACTCTGGCGCTAAATGGTTTACGGAGCCTTCTTATTCAATTGATGATCCCTTTGGTTATCAAAAGCTTTAAGTTAAATTTAAAATAATAAAAGTCAGGGTTTAACAGCATTTTTACTCTGACTTTTAAAAACTATTACAATTTTCATCATTAAATAGATTGGCGTATGACTCAGCTTTGGATAGAATCCCAACACTGTAATTTTTGATATTGAGCCTATGCACGCTATTTTAGAATATATTCCGTTAATAATTTTCTTTGTTTTTTATAAATTTGCCGATATTTATTGGGCAACAGGCTCATTGATTGTTGCGTCAGCCATTCAAATTTCATATTACTTAATAACAAAACAACCCGTACCGAAGCGCAATTTAGTATTCTTTGGTCTGATTGCCGTTTTTGGTGGTCTAACAATCTATTTACACGACGACACCTTTCTTAAGTGGAAAGTCACTATTATTCAAGCCTTTTTTGCCATCGCACTAATCGTTAGTCAAAAAATATTTAACAAAAACATAATTAAACAATTTTTAGGTGAAGCATTAACCTTACCTGAAGATATTTGGAATAAATTAAACCTTTCTTGGGCAATATTCTTCGCCACTTGCGGTCTACTGAATTGGTATATTGCCTTTAACTTTAGCTTGGAAACTTGGGTTAACTTTAAAGTATTCGGTTTAACCGCATTAACCTTTGTTTTTGCCATCGGCTCAGTTATGTCTTTATACAAATACATGCCTGATGATCCAGAAGAAGAGAAAAAGGAATAATGGGCTAAGGCTCAGTTAATCGTATTAATACAAGAACCCTATTGGAAATTGAATGTTTTATCTTATTTATAGTGAAGATGTAGAAAACAGCCTAGCGCTTCGTATGAGTGTACGTGAACACCATTTAGCACGCTTGCAAGACTTACAAGCACAGGGGCGTTTACTGATTGCCGGTCCATGCCCAGCAATTGATTCAGAAAATCCTGGTGATGCCGGCTTTACCGGTTCACTTATTGTCGCCGAATTTAGCAGCTTAACCGATGCGCAAAGTTGGGCGGATCAAGACCCATACATAGCGGCAGGTGTTTATAAAAATGTAACGGTTAAACCATACAAGAAAGTGCTTCCGGCCTAAACATAAACATCAATTTCAACAGACAAAAGAACCGTTATTTATAATGATTAAACCGACCCATATAAAATATTTTTTACCACTGTTTTTAATGCTTTCCAATACCGCATTAGCAAAAAACACCATTGAAATATGTGAAGAAGAAATGTCGACAACACCTGAGTTTTCAAGGTGTTTAGATGGTGTAAAAGCAAAAAAAGATCGTGAATTACAAACTTGGGTGAATAACCAATCATTTATCTTAGAAGAGTTATCAGCAACTACTGGCCGACGCGCCGCACTTAATATGTTTAAGCGCTCGCAACGTAACTTTATTAGTTATCGTGAAAACAACTGCCGCTGGCAATATTTGGCAGTTTCACCAGGTACAGGTGCCGCAGCAGCGTTTAAGAAATGTTATATCACCCTGACACAAGACCGTATCGAAGAGCTCACCAACCTTAACGAGTAAAGTTAATCCGTAAGTAAACCTCTTTATTCAGCGCTCAATAGGACTATTGACGCTGATAACGACTCACGGTGGCATCGATCCCTACGGCTATTAGTAATGCCACCGCCACAAGTTGCACGGCAATAGCAGCAAAGATATCAGGTGCCTTCATAATTGTCGCCATCAAGGAATCTTTATAATAAAAAAACCATTGATGATTCTCTGGAAATACCACGGTATGCAAATAGTAAAAAATGTCGGTAAAGCCCCAAATGCCCAAAACTGTCATGATCAAGATAACAAAAAACAGCAAGGAGATTAGCTTTTGCTTAAAGCGGGGAATTACCGTTATGGCGTTAATGGGCAATTTACCGCCATTGAATTGCTCAAACGACTGGTGCTTACGACAATAAAAAAGCATCAAAAACAGTAAAAAAAAGGCATTCCCCCACCAAAGTTGATTAACACTGGTAAGTAAATTTGCGACATCTTGTAAATGTTGTACTTCACTTTTAGTCAGTAGTTTTTGTGTTATGCCTTGTTGGTTTAAATACTCTATTTCACTCAAACCATTACCAGATTGATGAATCGCTAAAACTATTTCGGCAAATTTTCTTTCATGCAGGCTAGCATCATCAACGGGGAAATCAGCTTTCCCTTGACTATTTTTCGGTACATTTTTACGCACCACATGATTAATATCTAAAACCTGGTACCAAGTACTATAAAAGAAATTAGCAGACTTACTAATTTGCCAGCTGATACCTGAGCCAAAAATTAACAATGACAGTGAAAACACTAGCCATATAAGCTGACGTAGAAAAGCAATTTTTATCATCTTAGCCATTAAAACTCATATTCGATAGCGACACGTAGGATATGATCTTTACTATCGCCATTTAGGCCAGTAATAAAACCCGCTTCCCACTTAAGTTGTTTTTGCCCGTCAAACCGATGAATTCCCATAAACGCAGGGCCAATTCCGGTATAATCCTCACCGGTATAAATTTCTATGGCCGGCTGTACTTGTGGCAACCAGCGATAACGATATTGCAGACGAAACTCGGTTTCAAACTCATTTTTGATGTCGCTGCCACTTTCATAAATTAAAAAGGCATTTAACGCTAAGCTCGCCTTACCAAATTCCTTTTCAAACAACACACCTGTAGTGACTTCCCAAATATCAAGCTTATGCTCTTTTTCAACTTCAAATAACATGCCCCAATCGGCCCAATATTCACCTTGTTCAGTTATCATCCAGCGAGTTTCCACTTCGTAAGCTGACAGGCCAAAGTCGCCTGTGCCATCTCGCTCTCCGACGATATAGACTTCTACCATGACATTTTCAGCCAATGATTGCCCATAAGCTAAACGTTGTCCTAAGCTATTACCGGCATCATTTTGGTGTGATAATAAACGCCATTCAAATTCTCGTTCATTTGGCAGTACGTAGGGATGATAAACTTTATCGACAACCACGCCGTCAGCTAAAGCAAATTGGCTGGTTAGTAAGAAAATAAAGAGTAGCATTGTACTCAACAGAGCCAATGGCGCCGATACGATAGATTTACGGTAGCTCAAGACACCGCCTCCTGAATTCTTCTGTTATTTTTCTTCAACTGATAGCCTGAACGAATAAAAATTAATATAAAAGCGATTACAATCGCGGCAACATACAGCGATAGTTGCATCAACGTCGGTGTGGCGTCATAACCAAAAAACACCGTTAATAAGTACCCTATCTCAGAATTTTCTATGACAAGGTGATTTGAATCCCATAAAGCTTTACTATTGGTGAGTACGTCAATTTGCAACAATAAATTTGTTGCCTGCATCAGCAAGCCGGCACTAAAAAACACTAAAAGTGTTTCACTAATTAAACGATAGTAACGCTGAACAGCGTCCATTAAAAAGTAGAGGAGCACCGCAATACTGGTGCATATGCCAATGCCGAGCACAACACCTATTGATAATACATTTGAAGCATTATTTTGATGCCAAAAACCAGTAATATAAATAAGAAAATTAGCACCATTTAGCATCATAACAATAATAATGAATACCAAAGCACAATAACGAATAGTGGCAAGGGTAGCAGCAGACGAAGTAACTTTACTTGCCATCGACACTTGGCATAACAACAATAATGTTGTGCAATAACAAACAAGGTAAAGCGAGCCATAAAGCCATTCCCTGCCTGTATCGTCCAACGCATGAGAAATACTATCAATAGTGCTTAACAGCGCAAAGCTAAAGAGCAAACCTATAACAGCGGCTACATAACTCCAATGATGTTTAATGCCCTGCTTTTGTAACAGCGACAATAAGATAGCCATAGCAACAAACACTGGTAGTGCATCTCTTAAAAACAGGATCACGGTATTAATCAGCATAGATAACCTCAACATCGACAAGATTATTTTGATGGCTAGGGATTGTTGACTTTACCTCTTCCAATATGGGCTCTAGATGAGTTAATTTCGCGGAATCAGCTAAGCCATTTTCAGGTACCACGATAATGGCACCTTTAGCACTATTAGGATTAAATTCGCCAAAAAACTCATAGCGCCCCGAGGGCAAAGGACCAATAAATATAACGGATTTTTTTTCAGGAAAAATAACTTTTTCGCGGTTAAGGTCGAAACTATCAAACTCTTCAGGTGTTTGATCTCGATTATAGATAATCAATTTCACTTTGGTATTTTCAGGGATTTTAATTTCTGCAGGAAAAAACAAATGGTTTTTTAACTCAATTTGAAATTCAGGACGCTTGGCAATCGTTAAGAAAGACAGCAGTGCAAAAATTGCCGCCATAAGCGACTTAAAGAACGTTGGGTAACACCTAACCATGGGCATCACCAGCTTTTTCATTCACGTTGTCACTTGTTACTAGATTAATTTTCCGTCCAGCTTTTTGCTCCATTTGAAAAGTCACTTGAACACATAAGCCCAATAAGTCTGTTGACGCACTTAAGCTAATTTCGGCTTGGTGCAATTCGACAATATGTTTTACGATCGACAAACCTAAACCACAGCCAAACACTTTAGAC
Source organism: Colwellia sp. SU-HH01172 (assembly GCF_057553355.1). Classification (NCBI taxonomy): domain Bacteria; kingdom Pseudomonadati; phylum Pseudomonadota; class Gammaproteobacteria; order Alteromonadales; family Colwelliaceae; genus Colwellia; species Colwellia sp. SU-HH01172. Next base: position 367,253 of record NZ_BAAJMB010000002.1, read on the forward strand.
TGATGGCTATCGCCGCCAACGCGATAAAAGCGGTCGAACACTCGTCTATACTCTGTCGGTGCAATGCCGGGGCCTGAATCTTCAACTCGTAATACAACCTGTTGACTTACTTGATAACATGAAACCTTAATTTGACCATTATTTGGCGTATATTTAGCCGCATTTCCTATCAGATTTTTCACTAGTATACCGATGGCGAACCTATTACCTGATAATTCTATCGGCTCACTTTCTAATGCAATTTCATGGCCTCGACTCGCGATGTCAGGATAGAGATCGCTGATCTCTTCTTGCAGTAAACTTTGCAAATTAAGCAGTTCACTTTCAGCTAAAATTTGTTCTGGGTTGGTTCGGTTTAACGTCAGTATTTGGTCAACAACATGCGCCATACGCTCAACACTTTGCTCTAGTTGTTGAAAAGATAATGTACTAACAGCTGAGCTGTTTTTCGATAAATTTTTCGCCTGGCTTGCCTGAAAATTTTGCTGTAAGTTATGAACATTTATTTTTAATACGCTTAACGGTGTTCTTAGCTCATGAGCGGCATCAGAGGCAAAGTGCTTCTCGCGCTCAAACGCTAATGATAAACGCATAAACAATTCATTTAAGGTCTCGGTAACTGGCACAAGCTCTTTAGTGGTACTGGCCTCTAATTGGCTAAGATCATGTGCCTTTTTATGCTTCAGTGACTTTGTCAAAAAAGTTAATGGCTTTAAGCCCTGTCGAACCGCTAGCGATATTATTAATGCCAAAAGAGGCATAACAAGTATGATCGGCGTAACGGCCGCCAATATAATGTCTTCTGCCAGATCAAACCTTTGCTTTATCGGTTGTGCAATAATAAACCATGATGCTTGCATAGGTTTATTGCCAAGTTGCATGGTATAAGTTCGCCAGCGCTTACCCAAAAAATTTGCTTCATTGTAACCTTCATTCAATGCATTTATTAACGGCAACGGAGCATTATCACTGCGAGATACCACCTGGTTTTCTACAACTAATTGATAAGAAAAATGCGCTGGCGCATTTTGCGCTATAACCCCTGCAGGTAATTCAACTGAGGTAATGACTTGCGCTAGGGAGCGTAATTCGTCGTCAAACAAGCTTTCTGCCTTATCCATACTGGTTTTATAACCTTGAATGGCAGAAACAAATATCACCAACGTAATAATTGATAACAGCATTAACACTAAATAACGACGAATAGACATTTTTGCTACCCTAACCTTTGCTTATGGTGTAACCAACGCCACGTACGGTTTGGATAAATTTATCGGGAAGTTTTTTACGCAAATTATGGACATGTACTTCAACGGCATTGCTAACCACTTCTTCACCCCAGTCATATAACCGCGACTCGATTTGTTCGCGCGATTGAATTCTACCGGCATTTTCCATTAAAGCCTTAAGTACCATGTACTCCTTTTTAGAACAGCTCAGTTCTTGCTCATTTAAAAATACTTTATGAGCAGCACTATCTAGCTTTACTTCGTTAATAGCAATAACAGCAGTATCAGCAGTACCTAAACGACGTTCGATAACTCGTAAGCGCGCCAAAAGTTCATTAATATCAAAAGGCTTAATTAAATAATCATCGGCGCCAAAGTCCAAGCCTTGCACACGCTGTTCTATGGTATCTCGAGCGGTCAAAATAATAACGGGGATATTTTTCTTATTCGCTCTTAACTTTTTCAAAACCGACAAGCCATCGATATCCGGCAAGCCCAGATCTAAAATAACCATATCGTGGTCAGGGATCGCTAAAGCCGTTAAAGCATCTTTGCCATTTTCAACATGATTCACCACAAAGCCCTCATGACGCAGAGATTGCTGTAGTGCTTGCGCAAGTGGTAAATCATCTTCAACCAGTAAAATTCTCATATTTTTGTATTATGGCCTATTAACAACAACTTCAATATATCAACTTGATTTTAAACTATATTGTAACAGCAATACCGAACAATATAGTTTAATATTTCCTGAGCTTAGTTTAACAATTAGCGACGGCTCTTTTTCGCTATTTTCTTTTCAACTTTTGCCAATAATACTTCAATTTCAGCTTGACGATGTTTGTCAGCCAATAAGCTATTTACCCTTAATGGTACTTGCTTCGCCACTAACAAATGCTTTTTAGCTTGATGATATTTACGTTCGTCAAAGAGAAACTCGCCGTAGAAAAAGTTTGAAATTTTGCCGTCAGGATTATTTTCTAAGCCTTTTTTCAATAAAATTTCTGCATCGTCATCGTCACCAAAAGCAATCGGCCAGCCAGGTACCTTGTGATAAAGCACACCTAAACTGGTATAAGCCGATCCCGCTAATGCACTAGGATCAAGTTTAATTGCTTTTTCAAAGTCTTTTTTTGCATCCTTGGCAAATGACAAGGCACCTAAACCACCACTCGCGCCGGCAAAACTCGATTTAATAATGCCACTCCATGCCCACGCTTTGGCTTGGTTGGGATATTCGCTGGTTACTTTTTGGGCTTGTTGGATAAGATTGATAAAAGCGTCTTCTTGTTTATCATCATTTAACTCAAAATTCACATGTGCCCAGCTATCACTTAATTGCTGAATGTCTTCATCAAGTGTTGTAGCTAATGTTGTACCACTACAGACAAAAAACAATATTGCTGTAAGCACTTTAAGCTTGCCTTGCATCGAAAATATTTTTCTTTTATTCGTCACTAAATTTTTCATCATTAACTCCACTATCATTAGATTCACTTTGTTACTTTATTTACTTTTTTCAGTGCATTTTTTACTCTTAGTCAAAATATTGCTTGATGAACTGATCAACTCCCTGCTCATAATGTTTGTTTGCTTTCGAATCAGTAAAACTGGCAAATTGTTTGATTTTCTCAAGCTTTTTCCGTAACGCGTAATCGACCAATTCAGGGATAAGACCATTGATTCGAACAAATAACTTTTCCGGCCAGCCCACGGTTGCTCTAGGTTTCTCTTTAATTAACTGTTGAATTAATACTGAGGCGACATCTTCTGGGGTGTCTACTTGATTACCTAAGGCGTAGTTCATTTCATTGGCCGCGTCACTATTGATTGTTGTTGCTGTCGCACGTGGTGCAAAGTAAAAAACCTGCTTTTTACTACCGGCTAACTCACGTTGTATCGACTCAGTAAAACCACGTAAACCAAATTTAGACGCACAATAACTGCTGTAACAAGGGAAACCAATACTGCCTAATGCCGAGCCAATATTAACGACATACTTTCCCGTACCGTTATCGTCATCACCCTGTGCTAAAAAGAATTGCGTTAGCATCATCGGCGCCAGCAAGTTAATATTTATTGCACCTTGTAATGCCTGTTCGGTAACATCTTCAAAGCATGAAAAGTCACTCACACCGGCGGCGTTGATTAAGACATTAGCCTGCAGTGCAGTCGCTTGAGTAATGATGTCAATTTTCCCTTGTTTGGTAATAATGTCGGCACTCAGGTAGTTGTGCTCTGTGCCAGTATCCATATAAAGCTGATGTTGTAATGCTTTAAGGTTCTCAATATTACGAGCCACTAATAGTAGTTTGGCCCCTTGCTGCGCCAATTGTTTTGCAATGGCGGCGCCAATTCCGCCAGTAGCACCGGTTATCACCACAGTAGATTGATCAATTTTCATTTTAATAACTCCAAATATTGTCAGGGAAATGTGTTACCGCTAATGCTCTGTATTACTTTGTGATTAGCTAGCAAAACCAAGTTGATAAATATCATTTAATTGCTCGCCGAAATAAGCTAAGGCGGCTTGCCTTCGAATACGGCCATTAGCGGTCATCAATTCACTATTAGGTAAAATTGCTTTGGTTAAATAAAAGTGAGATTTAATTTGCGCATAGTCCGGTAAAGTTTGATTTAACGCTTTAATGCTTTTTGATACTTGTTCGAACGATGTCAGCTGTTTATCGATATAAATTGCCGCACAACAAAAAGGTTTTGCATCACCAAAAACAATCGCTTGTTTTATATGCGGCTGGGCAAGTAAACAAGACTCAATCCATTCAGGGTTGATGTTGCGTCCAAAGCTAGAAATTAAGGTATTTTTCTTACGGCCCTGAATAAATAAATAACCATCTTCATCAAGATAGCCTAAGTCACCCGTTGCATATTCTGTTTTTCCCCAAGATGCGCTATCACCGGCATAACCAAGAAATATTGACCCTCGCACAAAAATTTCGCCTTGTTTTATTTCCGCTTCAAGGTGAGGCAATAATCGTCCGGCACTTTTCGAGTTATTGTTGCCGAAAGTATTTAAACTCACCACAGAGCAGCATTCAGATAAACCATAGCCTTGATACGCAGGTAAACCTTTGGCTCGAGCGGCATCTAATAAAGACTGCGGAGTATGTGCGCCACCAACAGCAATAAATTGTAAACTTTTAGGTGCTTGCCAGCCCATTTCACAGGCGTGAACTAAACCTTTTAATAACTCAGGCGTGGTAATAATGCTACTTGGCTGAGATTGGCTAACTTGGTTAATAAATTTCTTAAAATCTAACGATGAACAACCATTGAACCCTAACGAGGCTAGCGATGGTACTTCAACCGTCGCGCCACTTAACAGTGGTGCATAAACACCCGCTATATTTTCCAATAATGTTGCTAATGGCAGGACACATAAGTGTTTAGTGATATGACTTGTCATACTTTTTGCTAAGGCACTGGCGACTTGCCATTGGTGCTGAAGACTTAAACATGCACCTTTTGGCTGCCCTGTCGTACCGGAAGTAAACGTTATTTTGGCAGTCAACTTTGGCAGACACTTCTTATCTTGAGCTAGCTTTGCGTTGGGTAAGCTATATATGGATATGTCAGTTCCTTGTTCTATAAGCTCGGCAGCAGAGAATTGTTCAACAAATGCCTCTGAAAGTTGAACATCAACAATCAATAAATCACATCCTGCCGTGGTTACACTGTGTTGAATTTGTTCGGCGCTGAAATAAGACGGTAACGGCAGTAGTACAATGTAAAGTTGCTGACAGGCAATATCGATTAACAGCCAGTCAATACCATTATCTATACACAGCGCAACCGAGCTTGCAGACAATTCAGCTAATAAAGCTTTATAACGGCTGACTTGTTGCAAGAACTCAGGGTAAGTAAGGCTACCATTGCCACTGATAAGCATGCTTTTTTCTGTTTGTTGCTGCCATACAGTATCTAATTGTTGCATCATGATCTGCCCTCGCTTGATTTATCGTCTCTGGACTTAGCTAAGGGGTTTATGATTTGCTGTGCAAGTAAATTTATTGTCGGCTCAAGTTGAGTGACCATTTCACGAATAATCATTGATTTTTTCAGCTCATGAACAGCATTAAAAACATTACCGACACAAACATTTGGACAATCAACATAATAACTGCCCCAACTATCATCGCCATTAGCAATTGCTTGTTCATTTGCTTGGGCTATTACCACAGGAAATAATGACAATTTTGCTAATAGCTGCTCAACTTGCGCTGTTGCGGTAAAACTGACCCACTCAATTTCCGCTTTAGCTAAGGCAAACGCCAAAACAATAAATAGCTGTCGACTAATGCCAGTTTTGCAAGACACCAAATTACCAATTTCAACAATATTTTTACGTGGAATAACCAGCCCATTAATTTGCTTAATGGCGGTTTCAATATCTGTTGACAAATATTGTTCTAAAAACAAGGCTTGCTCTGCTGCACTTCGCACGCCAACAACCGCGGTGATACGTTGCTTAATTTCAACAGTTAATAAGTAAGGCAGGTAACTGGTAATATCTGCACCATAGGCAGCGCGAAAAATTTTCTTAACGGCAAGCTCTGCCTTTTTACGAGACTCACTTTGCTGTTGATATATCTGAAAGCTTGCTGTGCCTTTATTGCTAATATCTAGCGATCTTAACACTTGCCCATCATTGTTTGCTTTTGTCATTATTATTCCTTATCAAATCACGATTAATCGCTGACTTGTTAAGAAAGATAACTGGGGAATCTTAACGTTTTCTTAAGCATTAAAAATTTTAGTAAATTGTCAATAATTGTTCTTTGACTAACCCTAATTTAAACAAAAAGAATAAAGGTGTTAGATGAGAAATAACGGCACGCATGGCGCATGATATAAAAGAAAGTGGCTTTATTACTTCGGTTGATTAATAACGTAAAGACGTGGCAGTGAGTATTTTTGCTCTGAAAATTCAGTTACTGGACGCTATATAGCTTAAGAGCTTGATATTGTCCGCCGAATTTAATGAGTGCTGGTATTGCCTTTGATATACGAATAACAATTGAATTAGTTATTTGTTGTTTCCATTTGCATGACATTACTCAACATATTCACTTCTTCATTTATATCGGCAAGTGCATATCTTAATCGCATTAATGTTTCATGCGAACAGCTTTCGTTTAGCACTATCGACTGAATATCATCTAACGAACTTTTCACCTCAGCGACACTGATATTAATTGCTCCTTGAGATTTCATTGACCAAAACTCCATTTTAATTTGCTGACTATAAAATATAGACCATGCAAATTTAAAAACAAAAAATATTTCAAATAATGCTTGAATTAGCAGCACAATCGATATACTGTACATGCATACAGTATATCGAGGTGAAAGCTATGATGAATATTAATAAGTTAAATTTAAAACTAAATAACAACAACTTAGTTAGAAGTTCAATGATAAAAACGCCATCCTCTATTGTTAGTAACAAGCGGTGGTGCAATATTATTCACGTAACTAGTGCTGTAGATTTATCTGAAAAATACCAAAATATTTGTCAAAGTCATCAGGTTGATGGCAAGTGGATTTTAATGATCAACCCTGAAAATGAATCTCTAGATCAGCTTTCAACTATGGGTAAAATTAAGCCAGAGAAAATACTAAAAGTGAATGCGAACAAAGTAAATATCAACCTTGAGCACATAAAAAGAACACTATTGAAAGGAAATTGTTCGGCAATAATCTTATCGAATGCACAATTTAGTCCAGTGGAAATGAGTGAACTTTCCAGCTGTGCTAGCTTAGGAAAAACACAATGTATTGTCTTACAGCAAACGACAACAAAGCTACACTAATCACGCTATAAATATGGCCATTGAATAGTGAAATTACATGTTGAACACCTGCTCTTTTAACAAATGTTGCCTTGCAGCACATTGCCAGCAAATACATTAAAGATTAAAGCCTGTTATCGGCTATGATAAACTCGCCCTTTTAAAGTTTTACAGGATGCATACATGTTATGTCCATGCGGCTCAGAGCAAGCATTTAGCCAATGTTGCCAAATGCTTATTAGCCGAAGCATTATCGCCGAATCACCAGAGCAACTCATGCGCTCCCGTTATTCAGCCTATGCAACAAAGCAAGCTGAATATATTTTTCACACCTATGCCTGTAGCAGCCAAAAATCTCAATCTATCGACGATATTGCACACTGGGCGAGTGAAACAAAATGGCTAAAACTGGTCATTCATCACACCAGCAATGTGCAAGATAATTTAATAGAAAATAGTAATCCCCAAGTAGAGTTCTCTGCTTTCTATCTACATCAAGGGCAAATTTGGCAAATGCGCGAAAATTCTAATTTCGTTATGGAAAATGAACAGTGGCGTTATCTAGATGGCGAAGTTTCAGACAGTACTGAAATCAACAAACCTAAACGTAATGACTTGTGTTTTTGTGGTAGCAAGAAAAAATTTAAGCAATGCTGCGCGAAATCTTTTTAATATAGAAGGTCTGTGCGTTTACCTAACTCACAATACCGTTAAGCATAGGCTTGCATTAACGGTGCTTTAACTATGGTTGACTGAACGGCATTTAGCCAAGCTTTAGCGTTAAAATCAGCCCTTTTATCCGCTTGAGTTAAGTTTTGTTGCTCATGTTTTTGCTGACAATATAAGCTAGTATTTGCCAGTACTTGCTGCTCAATATGCTTTGCATCATCACGAAACGCTAACGGCTTAGGCTGCAAGGTATTTGCTAACCTTAAATGGTCTAATTGTTGCTTTTCAATAAGTTCCGCTTGGTTAAACGAGCTAAGTTCTACCATTTCAGCTAGTGCTAAAGGCGCTTCGTCAGGGAGTTGCAACTCTTTTCTTAAGAGTTCAGTTGAGGTGATTTTTTCAGGCGTTTCTGAACGTGGTAATTTGAATTGGCTGTGGGCGCGAACGTCATTAGTGAGCATGGCTAACATTAATGAAAAATCAGAACGACGCTCACTATGAACACTTTCATTAAGCTGCTCGCCTAATTGAAGTTCATGGATCAGAATGTCATTTGATAAAGCGTCTACAGCCAAAATTTTCTACTTAGTTACCACTCGTGTAATAAGTATCGGCTTGAAACTAGCTTTCTTTAGATAAAATATTAAAATAAAGTAAATTTATTTAATATTTACAATGAATTGACTACTTTTGCATCACTATACTGAGGTTTGCTTCATGGGCCAAGATAAAACGAAGCAAGCACCACCATTTTTACCATCAACAACTGAAGCACTACCACCATGCCATTCCATGATCCGACAAACAATAGCTAAACCTAGGCCGAAGCCACCCGTTTCACGATTTCTTGAAATATCACCACGGGAAAAAGCATCAAATATGGTACATTTAAAGTCGTCACAAACCCCTTCACCGTTATCAGTCACACGAATTTGACAATTATTCTCACTCTGCACAATAGAAATGTCTATCTCGCCATTGCCGTACTTAATGGCATTAGAGATATAATTGTTTAATGCTCGACTAATAAAGTGGCGATCAACATCGACTCTACTATTTCCAATGCCGTTGTTAATGGTAATGTTTTGTTCAAACTGTTGGTAATTATTGATTTGCTGTTGAACAATTTCAGTTACTGACTCTTGGGTAAAATTAAGCTCAGGTTTATCATTATCGAAACTGGCATAAATTAGCATTTCACTGATTAACTGCTCTAACTCACAAATATCTTGGCTAATAGCATTGCGATATTTTTCTTGTTTTTCTTTATCTTCGGTACACTCCAGCATTTGCAATGCAAACTTAGAGCGCGCTAGTGGTGTTCTTAACTCATGAGCCACTGCCGTAGACAATTCTTTATGGGCATCTATTAAGCGTTTTATTCGACTAGCCATTGAATTGAAAGCAATAAACATAGGAGCTGTCATAGTCGATTTTGCTTTTGGTACTTCAACATCAAAACTATCTTGGCCAAACTCAACGGCACTTTTTCGAAGTTGATCTAAATCTCGTGATAATGGCCGCAACCAAAAGAAAAGCAAACACGCCAAGCTAGCTAACAAAATAACACGAACTAACGCCTCAGCTCGTGGCCGCGTCGGCATTTTAGCAGGCCCTAAAACAATAACTGAATTTTTATTTTCAAGCCGATGATGTATTTCTACCGCGTCGTTATCATAATAAATATGAGTATTCTCTTCACTGATAACATCATGATCTTGGTGGCTAATTTGCATTACTTCCTGCTCGGACATCAATTTCAATGGCATTTGCCATTGCTCAGCCGCACCAGAAATTATTTCTTGCCATTCATCTTCTGGGTGCTTTTCTAAATAATTAGAAAGCGCAAAAAGCATGCTTTTATAACCAGTATATGACTCTATATCTTGCTCAAGATATGAACTCCAAACTTCATCAAGCATCCAAGAAAACACGATGAAGATAGATATTATCAAAAAATATAAGCTAAAAAAGGAACGACCAAGTTTCATCAAGATACCTAGAAAAAAGAAATTAAAACCGGAAAATAATTGCTATTATTCACCGGTTTATATAGTGGGAAAATGCTTAATTCCAAGCATCGGGAACAAATAAATAACCTTGTCCCCAAATGGTTTTAATTCGAAATGGTGTTTCGTTACTATCATGAAGCTTTTTACGCAGACGAGATATACGGACATCAACACTTCGGTCCATACCATCATATTCGCGACCAACAACCGCTTTATAGATATAGTCTCGGTTTTGTACTTCACCTGAACGACTTGCTAATAACCAAAGTAAATCAAACTCCTGACTAGTTAAATCAACGTTTTCACCATGCAGAGTTACTTGTCGTGAACCACGGCTAATATGCAGTTGACCACATTCTATTTCTGCATTTTCTTTACCATCACTAGGTAACTGGCCTCGACGTAATAGTGCGTTAACGCGCGCGAGTAAAACGCGCGGTTCAACCGGTTTAATCACGTAATCATCGGCACCTATTTCCAAACCTAGCACCTGATCAAAATCAGTACCTTTTGCTGTCAGCATTAAAATAGGACCTTTAAACTCTGGGCGCAAATCTTTACATACCGCAAAACCATCTTTACCGGGTAGCATAATATCGAGAATAATCAGATCGGGGGCAAATTTTTCAACGCGCTTTTCAACCGAATCACCTCTAAACTCTTGTTTAACGTGATAGCCTTCGCTCTCTAGAAACTCAGAGACTAAATCCGACAACTGACGGTCATCCTCTACGAGTAAAATCTTCTTAACTGATGATTTACTATCTGACATAAACTTGCTCCTACTTTATTATGCTGTTTTTTACAGCTATTTCATGGTTATGTTTGCAGTATAACTGCTATGACCTTACATCAAGAAACAATGCCCATCGAAAGTATGATTTGCTTTAATGGTGACTAGCTTAAAATGTTTATTGTTAATTAACAACGCCATGTACAAGGTGTTACTGCAATAGTACAACTTATTACCTAGCAATTACACTTAATTACATATTAGCTAACAAGCTGAGTTTTATTATGTTTTTTCACAGAATTCAAAATAATTTATTTTGCCTAACCAATATATAAACTTAAAACTTTACATAGATGTAAAGATAACTCAGAATAGAGGACATATTCACTGCATATTCCGACTATAAGTATTCATTACTATGAGCCTCCCTGTCACAAATAAAGAAATTGCTACAAGTTCAACAAAATTGGCAGAATTAAAAGCGAAAAAGGCATTATTCGCAGTGATGCTAGTGGTACTTTTTAGCAGCGCGGGTATTGCTCTGCCTTATCCGGTGTTAGCACCAATATTTCTCAACGAAGTTAACGCCTTAACAACATTTGCCAACTTACCTAGTAAAATACTATTAGGCATTATTTTGGCAATCTATCCGTTGGGCGTGATTTTGGGCAGCTCAGTGATAGGCGCAGCTTCCGGACTTTATGGTCGCAAAAAAGTCTTGATTATTACCTTAGTGTTAACGGTTATTAGCTACCTACTGTCAGCAATGGCGGTATTGGCAGAGAACTTTCTGCTATTTGTTCTGGCACGGTTTATCACGGGCATTTTCTCCGGCAACATTAGCATTGCCAAGGCAGTCGCTGTCGACTTATCACCGACCCTAGATAAAACCTATACCTTCAACTTAGTTAACGCTACCGGTTATATTGGCTGGCTATTAGGTCCTCTTGCTGGCGGTTTATTGGCAATTTATGGCCTTGATACGGTATTTTATTCTGCTGCCATTGCTATCCTGGTGGCAATCATCTGCGTTAGTGCATTATTAACCGCCGATAATTTACCAGCGTCAACGAAAGTACATAATTTTTCATCTTTGTTCTCAAAACAAAACTCTTTCGCGTTATTAGCAAATAAAAACATCAGACGGATCTTCTTTATCTATTTGCTAGCAACGCTAGGTTTGAATGCCTATTATGAATTTTACCCGCTTTGGCTGGTAGAGAAGTTTAATTACTCTAGTGCCTTAATCGGCTACCTTACGGTTGTCTTAACACTATTTATGACCATTACCAGTGTATTTTTTGTCAAACAGTTAAAATATCTATTAGGGTTAAAGTTTGGCTCAATTGTTGGCATGGCTTTGATGGCAGTGCTTTTTTGCTTACATCCAATATTATCATCGCAATCGGTTTGGCCAATTTATGCTTTAACAGGGATCGCTATCGCTATTTTTAACGGCTTGCTCCCGGTTTATATTTCAGAACAATATGCTGATATTGAGCAAGGCCAGTTGATGGGGTTAATAACAACAACTTTTAGTCTAGCCAATGTTCTTATTGCGCTTATCGGTAGTTTATTAGCCTTAATAGGCTCGCACTGGGCGATAATTTTTGGGGCAATATTGCTGATTATTGCCACAATAGACCTGCACTTTAGTCAAAGATAATCTCGAACTGTGATTTGAATGTGTATCACCTGAATTAATACCTAGTGTTGTATTAAACCGAGGTTTTATTGTTACCCTGTTTGCCATTTACGTTCAATCCACAATATTGCTAACGATAAAAACAAAAAACACCAAAGGTAGAATTTGTTCACCTGATCATAATCATTGGCATGACTAGCATATTGTTTAGGCCGTAAATTTTCGACATTGCGTTTACTGGCGCGTATTTTTTCAGCCTGCTGCCAAGCAAGAAAATCTGCCTCATCATAGTAATAGCGCATCTGCTCAGCTAATATCCGTTGTGGCTCTGACAGCGCAGTAAACTGATACCAGCCCTTCTGCTGCGTTAAAAACAGCCCGCACTTTTGATGTTGAGATAAAGGATATTGGCTGAGCTTCACTTCATTAGCATAAACCTGAGCATTTGACGAAACCAAACAAATATTTTGCTGCTGATTTATCTTATTAAACCTTGCTGACATAGGCACTAGCCAACGTGTGCTAGTATCGCCGCGAGATATTGTTGACAAAAGATACTGCCAATATTGGCTATAAAATGCTGGGGGCATTTCCAAAGCCCATTGATAGGTTTCGCTTAATGTTGATATCGCAACAGCACCTAATCCTAATGACTGCTTAACAACTAAAGCTTTACCGGTTGTCGATTCAATAATGCTCTGCCCCAATTTCGGCTTGATATTAATTGACGACGACAATGCAATGATTTCTTCATTACCTTCAATGTTAGCTTTTTCCGGCCATTGCACCACAACTTGCTCATTGGGGTTATCGCCTGCAGCCAGTTCAAAATATTTCAATAATTTTTGATATTGCTCAGTTAGTAAATTTTTATCTTGTATCAAACTGCTATCCGCAATAATAAGCAGGCCTAAACCATTTAAAACCGCTTTATATATGGCATCAATTTCCATATCTGCTAAGGCGTATAACATCCTACTGTCTATTATTAAAATATCATTATCGATTAATAAACTTTCGCTCAACAAATGTGACACCATAGCGGCTTCTGCAACTTTCGAACTGCTAGCTAATGGCTCAGTACTAGTAACATCTTTCTCATTGCTATTTACTTTTTGTTGAGCCCAATTATTTTCGCTGATCTTGCTGATCAGCTGAACGCGACTATTTGCTTGACTAAGCCATTGCTTTATACGTCTAGTTTCAAATGAAGGCGAGGATTGCTTGATCAGTACACGTAAGCGACTGCCATCATCAACACTAAAAGCGATATCTTCACTGATTGCTTGAATGTGGCTTTGCTTGGTCGCACTTGCTGGTAACTCACGCAGCAATATTTGATAGTTAAATATTCCCGAAAATTTACTGGCCGCTGTCAACGAGAACCTTTCATTTCCTTGAATAATCATACTGTCTAATTCGGTAGCATTATTCACTAAACTTAACTGAAATTGACGATTATCATCAGCGGGCTGCTGTAATTTCCCCGTTACGGTCAGTGCTTGACCAAGTGATAATTGCTTTGGCCAAGTTAAATCAATTAAGCCTAACTTGCGCTTAGCAGCCGTAAATTCAAATGCTATTTCATTTGTTTTATCGGCGCTATTTTTACCTAGAGCAACATCATCTTTATTGGAGTGATTAAATGCGCTTAAGTGTTGCCATTGCGCACTTGTTAAACCATCTCCGAAAACTTTCACTAATGGTGGTACTTTGTTATCCACAAAATGTTTACTCTGCTGACGGTCTTTTTGCAGCCAAAACGTCGTTAACTCCTGTATTGACCTAATAACCATGACTTTGTCTTGATAATGCTGAACTAACCATTGATTCAATGCGTCACTATTGTCAGCCGCATTTTCTTCAACCAGTAACCAGATCTGTTCCGCCGATTCAAATTGCTGCTGTATTTGCTCACTATCCGTATTAGGAATATTAAATTCACCACTATCTTTTTCAAGATGCAAGCCAGGCGTGAGTAATAGATCATATGATGATGTTTGAATTTTTGCTTCAAATGGTAAAACAAAGAGCAATACACTAACAAAGGCAGCAATATTGCCAACCATCAGAAAAAATAAATGCACTTTTTTATTTAAGCTCAAGTTACTGACTTGGCGACTCTCGCGAGGCAATTCACGAGTAAAACGGCGATAAATTAACACACAGCTTGTCACTAAACCGATAGCTGCTATTAGCAGTAGCAGCCAATGTGTTGAGCTTACAATGCTCAAACGATAATCACCAATTAAAGAAGCAATCACAATTGCTCCTGTAAAAATTCACCGTAGCTTTCAACTAAAGGCTGTTGTTCGAAATAACTTTGAGGAGTAATAAACGGTGCAGACGTAGCTTGTGGTATCAATTGCTCCAGTTTTACCGTTAAAAGTTGCAAACAATTATCACAACGAGATAACGTCAACCGTCGTTCCAGCAATATGCGTTCAATCACCGCCAATGCTTCCACCAACGCAGGTCGCTTATCTAGCAGTAATTCAATGCCTGCTTTCACCTTTTCAACTAATGCTATTTCAGCCAAAGTTAACACACCTTCAGCATAATTATTTGATAGTTCAACGCTGTTATTGGCTAACGGTGTGATAGTAGCCAAATTTGTTTGCTCGAGCCTTATCGCTTGGCCATATTGATTTAGCCGCTTTAAAAAATTGCGAAAAGCGAGCTGGGTTTGATTTGATAGCTGGCTAGTGTCGAAGCTAGCAACTTGCATTGTGTGATTTAAAATATCAGTTTGCTCACCTTGATAACGACGCTGCTCTGTTACCGGCGGCGGTTCAAAGCCTAAACGTTTCACATAAATACGTTCAGCTTTTTTTGCTAGTTTTAATAACCTAAGTGCTTCTTGCTCAAAAGGTAGAGCAAGCTCCGGCTCTGATAGCATTAAATGTAATTCCGCCTGCCACATGTTGGCTAAGCTTTTTTTCATTAGCGCTTTCGGATCTTGGCTAGTCATAACGCCAACATCACTGTCTTCATGGTTATGGCCATAGCGATTAATAAGCGCCATACGCCCTGAAATATCACCACTATTGCTTTGATGTAACTCGTCGTGATCAGCGTCATGACTATCAACATTTTCATGCTGCTCACTAGTGATCACAGCATTAGTACCACCATGTTCATCATGAACTTGCACTTGAGGACGTTGCTGGCCTTCATCACTATGGTTATTATCAAAAGTTACTCCAACACTATGCTGACCTTCAAACTCATCACCTAAATACTGGCCATACTTTTCCTTTAACGAGCTTTGTGCGACACCCAAGAGCTCAGAAGTTTCGGTAAATTTTTCAAGCTGTAAATCTTCTTTATCTTCGATAAGCTCGATAGTTTCAATAATAATTTGCCGTTGGCTCTTAAAATATTCCGGCATAAAATCAATTAAAATTCCGTCGGCATTAATACCAACTTGTTCTTCTTCTAACCAGCGTATAATTTTTGTTGCCGAACGTGTTTGCTGACTTAAAGGTTCGCGATTATCATTTGCCAAAACACTAAAATACAGTTCATCTCCTGGCTCCATGCCTAAATCTGCTAATGACCAATTTTTGTAATAATGAGCCTTGCCTTCAACCAATTCATTGCTATCGAAGGTAAAGCTTTGATCTCTAAATTTAACCCCTTCACCTGAGCCTTTAGCGATTGAACCTAGAATTTCAACTTCTGCAACGGCAAAGTCGTCAGAAATTTGCACTTCAGCGGTTAGCGTCGGCTGGCTATTTTTACCGTACTCAGTAACAGTGTTTTTTGGTGAAATAAAGCGTATTTTAGGCGCTTTATCTGCAGTTAATTTTATATGATGAATTTCGGTAAATTTGTCAGACACTTTAGTCGCTTGATTGTCGACGGCTAAATGATAAACCATGCTAGTGCTTAGCTTAACCTTATAACGATAACTGCCATCTTTGTGCTTAATTAATTGTTGACGTTCACTATTAGAAAACACAATAAAATAATTTACCTTATGCTCAGAAAAATTGAATACCCAACTGACATTGCTGCCTGCCAACGTATCAATATCAAGCGATTCTGAGACTAATTTTTCTTGCTGCCCCTTCATCAGGCTATATCTCGGCGGCTCAATAATTACTTGCTGTGATAAAATATCAACAGGGGGATGATTCTCATGTACTTGGCTGGATTCTACTTTACTAACCTCTATGTCGGTATTAGCTTGAAACCAAGATTTTGGTTGTTCAAGTAACTGAAAAACTTCAATCACAGTGAAGATAATAATAACAACAGCCAGAATGCAATTAGCAAAGATAAATTGACCTTGGTTAAAAGTTGGTGATAAATCAGCGTAATTAACTTGCGCTTGTTGCGCTAAGACATCATCAATTGCAGCTAATACTTTGCGATATTGTAATTTTTCTAACGGCAATAACTGTTGATGTTCTAATAATAGCAATTGAGCGCTATCTTCCAACTCAGTAAAGTGCTGATTAAGTTCAACAATAAGATTAGTTAGCGTGATGTTCTGATATGCTTCACTGCCAAATACCCAAAGCAATTTTGTTAATGCTCCAAGAATAAATGCCGGCAAAAGTGCGACAACAGCATTTTGCAAAGTTAAAAATTCTATCACCACCAACAAAAATAGAACGCTGATAACAAGGGCAAAAAACTTAGGTAAAAATTGTAAAATTTGTTGTTGTATAGCTTTACGTCGCCAACGACTTAGCACAAATTCTAGCTGTTCAATAACAGCCATTTTCTGCTTATCTAAGACAGCATTATTTGAGTCATGATGTTGTAAAGCTTGTTGCGCACCGGCACTAGACATTAATCGATAACCTCGGCTGCGTTTGACTTTTCAGCGAGAACATCAGCTACTTTTCGAGCTTTACTTTCCGGATACGATTTTGTTCGCGACATTTCACTTACTATCCGCTCTAGCGCCAATAATAAAACCAATAAAAAAACTAAAACTTCTCGCCAATAGTCACTGCTATGTTGTAACTGCGCAATTGCCGCCGCGGCACTATTAAAAAGCTCAATGCTATCGTTAGCGAATCTATTAGAAGTCGTTGCATTTGCCACTTGCCGGCTTTCAAGCAATTGAATTATTTGATCTTGAGAGAGAGTTTGCTGGGCGATAAACTGCTCTTTGCGCCATTGCTCAAACAACAAATTTTGTAACAGCACCGGGAATTGCTTAGTGACTAATAAGTTACTCCACGATGGCGAAAACCGTGAATAAAATTGGTAAATATAGCGTGTGTGGTGCTCTTGTCGCGCTTGGGTTTGCGCTCTCTTTTGTGCTTGCTCGTTAGTCGTATTTTTACTTGTTGTATTAAGCTCACTAACCGTCGACTTAATCAGCATAGTCAGCACAGCACCATTTTGTCCTTGGTACTGCCAAAGTACTTCCGTGTTTTGACCAATAGTTTGGTTGACATTTTTATCATTAAGTTTGCTCATTACCTCTAAAGGTAACGCTCGTTGATAAAACAAGCTTTCAGTTGTTGGTAAGTCAGTAACATTGTTATTAATGGTGATAAATTTCGCTAACATTAAATTCGCATCAGCAAATTTTGCGTCAACAAAAATACTGCCTCCCTCGACCATTGCAACAAGGGTATTTGGATCGATATCCTTAGAGCTCAAATGAAATAACCAATCAGGTTGAGTTTGCAATACTTGTTGATAGCGAGATGAGTTTTCTAGTCCTTCATTTAAAAAATGTCTTAACTCTAATTTTGGTGCTATGCGCTCTTTAATTAATTTAAATGCTTGCTGGAAATACTTTAAATTTGACTCACGGTCTTTATCGTAAACAATAACGATCTTCATAGCCTCGTTAAATAATGCTTGATGATTAACAGTTATAGGCTTTATTTGCCAATCAATAGCATTACTTATCGTCAGCTTTTGAAAGCTATCACCATTGTAGTATTCACTGACTCGATCAGTAACAAATAACTTAATACGCGTTTTATCTGCTAATGAACGGCTAAAATATTCCAAATGCAGAAGTAATGTTCCTCGCGACAATACCTTTGCTTTTTCATCATCAACATAGCTCATTTTTGGCCAATTCAATACTTGTCTGGCTGTGATCGGTTCAGTATTTTCAGCTAACAAATAAATTACTTGATTAGAACTGAGGCTTAATAATTGTTGTCGTTCAACGTCATCACTGCTATCTAGCCAATCATGACTAACAACATAAACTTCTTCACTGGCAATTAACGGCTGCTTAATCATAACTTGTGCTAAAAGTAATATAGAAAGCAAAAGTACTAGTAAGCGTAACAACAATAGCCAAAACTCAGTTAGGCGGAAATTACGCATGCTTTTTGGCGGTAACGGCTCAATGAGTTTGATATTGGCAAATTTAATCAGTATCGGCTTAGCTTTACTAATTAAATGCAGTAATAACGGCAGCAATAACGCGAGTAAGGTAAATAATGCGACTGGATTTTGTACGACAAGAAAGGAGAAAAAACCGGTGTTCATTTGCGACTTCCCCGAGTTCTTGTGTGGAGAAAATCAACCAACATTTGATCAAGAGCTTGATCAATATTGGCGTTAAAATATTGTACATTTTGTACTGATAACCGAGCTTTTAATTGTTCAATCACGCGCTGTTTATTTTCCAAATAGCTGCTGCGTACTTGCTTGCCCGAAACATTACGCTGCTCACCGGTTTCCAAGTCTTGAAAATTCACCATTCCTTGATAAGGAAAATGGATCTCATCATGACTATCTAAATGAAAAGCAACCACATCAGTATGACGATTGCTCAACTTTGAGGTTAATGTCAGTAACTCATCATTAGACTGATGAAAATCACTAATAACCACAACCAAACCGTTTTTACGAACCGAATTTAGTTGCTGCAAAATAGACTTAGTGTCTGGAAATGTGCCACTAGCTTGCAATTGCGTTAAAGCTAACAATAACTTTTGCCAATGTCGCTCACCGGGTAACGCAGTAATTTGTTGCTGATGTTTGCTTGATAGTGCTAAAAGACCGACGGCATCTCCCTGTCGTTGCGCTAAATAAGCTATAGTCGCCGCTAAATAGCGAGCGTATTGCAACTTATTCCAGCGGCCAATATTCGACGCCTGAGGTAGATTTTGGCCAGCAATAGATTGTTGCAGCATTGACTCACTACAATCAATAACCAGCCAAACATTGACATCACTCTCTCGCTCAGCTTCTCTAACAAAATATTTATCTGAGCGGGCAAATAATTTCCAATCAATTTTACTTAATTCATCACCCGGCTCATACGCCCTAAATTGGCTAAACTCAATACCAACGCCACGTTGTTGACTCGCATGCAGACCAAGTAAAAACCCTTGCGCTAACGTTTTAATAACTAAGGGAAGATCTTTAACACGTAGTAGGGTTTTGGCGTCGAAATATGGTTGTTGCACCGGCAATGACCTATGTTATCGCAATAGACTGGCAGGAGCGGCAACAAATGCCAACAAGTCTTCAATAACCTTATCTGCCGTAATATTTAATGCTTCAGCTTGGAAGTTTACTAAAATTCTATGTCTCAGCACTGCCGGCGCGACAAATTGAATATCGGCAATGCTAAGCGCATAACGACCGAGCATTAATGCGCGTGCTTTTGCACAGAGTATTAACGCTTGCCCTGCTCTTGGTCCAGCTCCCCAGCGGACATGCTCAACAACACTCGGACATAAAGGTTCTTTTCGTGCGGTAGTATTTTCTCCGTTGTCATCATGCTCTGGTCGTGTTGCACGAGCCAAATTAGCGGCATAGGTTAGCAATTCATTTGACACGGTAACACTACGAACCAAGCCCTGTAGGGCAATAATCTCCTCAGCACTGAGCACGGTTGAAAGTTCAACATCATTATTACCGGTTGTCCGCCTTAGAATTTCAATTTCTTCTTGTTCAGTTGGGTAGCCAACTCTAATAAACATTAAAAACCGGTCAAGTTGTGCTTCAGGTAACGGATAAGTCCCAGCTTGCTCGACCGGGTTTTGTGTCGCTAAGACAAAAAATGGCTGCGGCAAATCGTAACTTGTGCCGGCATAACTAATTCGGCGCTCTTGCATTGCCTCTAATAATGCTGCTTGCGTTTTAGGAGGGGTACGATTAATTTCATCGGCCAAGAGAATATTGGTAAAAACAGGACCTTTTTGAAATTTAAAAAAACGTTCACCTGATTCATGATCGGTTTCTAAAATTTCGGTACCGACAATATCGCTAGGCATCAAGTCTGGCGTAAATTGTACTCGATTAAAATCAAGTTCAAGTGCCTTAGACAATGAACTGACCATTAAGGTTTTAGCTAAGCCTGGTACACCTTCCAATAAGCAATGGCCACCGGCCAAAATACTGATTAGCAGCTCATCAATAATTTCTTTTTGGCCAACAATGACTTTACCAACTTCTTCGCCGACCTGTGCCAACTTATCGAGTAATGCGACTACTTGTTGCTCTTGCATGTATGTTCCATTTTTAAAATATTTCTACCAATTAGCTCACTAGTTATTAGTGAGCTATTGCTCTTTCGCCACTAAATTTTGTTCGAGATAAAAGCGTTTTAATCGCCGCGAGTCCTGTGTAGCCTAGTCATTCTCGGCGTTATCTCCTGAGTCGCGCTACCTTCTGCGTCCATGCAGTCGTAAGCAAATACGACTCACTGCTTTCGCGTCCTGCTCACGCTAAGTACCAACATCGTGCAGGCAACAAAGAGTAAAGCGCTTTTGGCCGAATCCTTCGGACAAGGTTTGTTGGCCATTTTTACCGCGTTATCACCTTTTTATGTGGAATAACCACATGACAAAGCCTCTGCTTTGTATAAATAGCCAACAAAATGCTGCAAAAGTAATCTCGAAAGATCAACAGCCCCTAGCATTAACTAGTCATTGCGTACATCACGATATTAACGGCAAATCGGGTATTATCGACTTTGAGCCAACGTTTATTGCGAAAATCATAGTCCCACTCACAACCTAAATCTTTGTTACTGTACAGCACCGCAATACGACCATCAATTTCGATGGCTTTTAAATAGTTATGCACAAGATCATCGCCCCAACCATTTAACTCAATGGAGGTTCTAGGTGGACCATCAAATTTAAAAAATGCCGAGTAGATAGGGTGATCATTTGGAATTTTATTGAGTGCTTTTTCGCCGAAAATATCTCGCATTTGTCGCTCAAAGCTACGCGCGAACATGCCATCAATATCATGATTACAATCATCCACAAAAACAAAGCCACCATTTTCAACATATTGTTGAAAGTTTTGTTTTTCTTCGGCATTAAACTGCACTAATCGATGACCTGCTAAATAGCAAAACGGTGCTGTAAGCATTTGAGGATCAGACAAAGGTACAATGCGCTCTTTAATATCAACACGTAAACTTGTATATTCGATTAACGAGTTCAAGACATTGGCGGGCATTCTTTCGTCGACTTCCCAATTACCCGACTCATAACTTAAGCGAGTAAAATAAAAGTCTACTTGTTGCCGTGCGTTCAATTGTAATATCGGTGCGGTCAAAGTCCCTGCAGACAACAACGAGATGGCACGAATAAAATTACGTCTATTCATAAATAGTTAAAAATTAAGGGGAAGCATTGCTAACGCCTTCCCCATTATCATTAATTCCTATCCCTAGCTAAACAGCATCTGACAGGCTACTAAAGGTAAAGTCACGTATTTTCATTGGCGGGATCATACTACCATTAATACGCTGTGGCTTACCTAAGGCCTCAATATTATTAAGCATCACAATCGGGCTTTCATTAAACCTGAAATTTTTAATTGGATATTTAATTTTGCCATTCTCGATATAAAATGTGCCGTCGCGTGTTAGACCAGTATATAACAAGGTTTGAGGATCAAGTGGGCGAATGTACCACAATCGCGTTACCAAGATACCGCGTCGCGTGTCCTTGATCATATCTTCAATACTGTCGTTGCCCCCCGCCATAATAATTTGTGACGGACCACCAAATAACCCCGAACCTGTGTAGGCACTAGGTTTATATTCAACGCCAGTTTTATTAGCCCAATAAGGCGAGTTAGGCATATTGACGACTTTACCTTCTTTTATCCAATCAGTTTTTTCAACACGGTGACCATCGCCGGCAAATGGCGCTGTCGGTGCTTCAGGATTCATAGGATCTGAATAAATGTGTACACGTTCGTCAAACATTTTTTCACCTAAGCGATTGGTCGGGCCGCCCTCTTTGCCTTCTTGCTGTTTTTTACTTAAAAAACTTCTTCCCTCATCAGCAGTACGTTGGTTCATACTGCCAAACATGTTACTCAACAACTGTACGCTTGCCGCAGGCTCTAAAATAACCGTATATTTGCCCGGTTCCATTTCTTTTGCATCAACCGAACCCAGTGATTTTTCAATGGCAACTTGTGAAGCTTTTTTGGTGTTTAAGTGTTTTACATCGCTATAATCACGGCTTACCCAACCCGAACCTTTACCATCTTCGGTGCGAATGGTGACAGTAAAATCAACATTTGTCGCTTTGTTATAGGCAAATAAACCTTTGTTATTCATGATAGCCACAAAAGTTGTCACATCTTGTAAAAAGCCTGATGACACCAATTTATTCGCTTTCGATGGTTTAATACTATCTTCTGCCGCTTGAGCACGATCATCTGGTGTTACATTTGACGTTGTATCAAAGGCACTCTTAGGTTTTACATATTTTTGCTTACCAAATAACGGCATGCTCTCTGGGTTTTCTGGAGCCAATCGAGCAAGTTCCTCAGAGCGTTTTACGACCTTCATTAATGAGGCATCGTCAAACTCATTAATAGTCGCTACGCCGGTTTGCTTACCAAATGTTGATTGTACCGCTAATGTTAGATCACTTTGCTCACCCGCTGTAGATACCGTGTTACGTGCGGTACGAATATTGCCACCTACTTGGCCATCTAAATTGCACTCACACTCATCGGCTTTGGAAAATGAAAGTACCTTTTGTAATAACTTTTTCGCATGTTGTTCTGTTAAAATTGTCATGACGCTTTGCTTCCTTTTATGCTTTATTTTTATCGTCAAATATGAGTGAAATTACACTTTACGAGCGGTATTGATCACGTTGATATTATTAAAACGTGTCGTTGGACAACCATGAGACACCGCACTAACTTGCGAAGGTTGACCTTTGCCATCAAAAAATGAACCGCCGATGCGATAATCAGATTTACCCGCCAGTTGCGAACAGCTATTCCAAAACTGCTGGGTATTTGATTGATAAGCAACATCTTCGATTTGCTCGGTAATTTTTCCATCTTTAATTTCAAAAAATAATTGCCCGCCAAATTGGAAGTTATAACGTTGTTGATCGATTGAGAATGAACCGCGACCCGCAATATAAATTCCGTTTTCAACATCTTTGATAACATCGTCTGCCGATAAATCTTTTTCATTTGGTTTAAGAGAAACATTTGGCATACGTTGAAACTGCACATCGCGCCAGCTTTGAGAATAACAACAACCGTGCGACTCTTTTTGATCTATCATGTGCACTTGATCGCGGATTGCTTGATAGTTAACCAAAGTACCGTCTTTAACTAAATCCCACTGCTTAGTTTTCACTCCTTCATCATCATAACCCACATTGCCTAATGAATAAGGCTGAGTTTTATCAGCAAATAAGTTAACTATATCTGAGCCATAGTTAAATTTGCCACTACGCCATTTATCTAAAGTTGCGAAGCTAGTGCCAGCAAAGTTAGCCTCGTAGCCTAACACTCGGTCTAACTCTAATGGATGACCAACAGATTCATGAATGGTTAGCATTAAATGTGCTGGATCTAATACTAGATCATACTTGCCCGGTTCAACCGATTTCGCTTTTAATTTAGCTTGTAATTGCTTACCGGCAGCGGTGGCATCTTCAAGCATGTCATAAGAGTTTTTATACCCGACATTAGCACCGCTAATACGAATTTTGTCTTCTTCTTTACCATCTAGATATTCAAAGCCCATACCAACAGGGTTACCTAGGCCAGTACGTTGTTTAAAGCCAGACTTACCTACCGCAGTAGCAAAGAATGGTGCCCATAATCTGTGGACGTCTTGATCAATATATGAGCCATCAGTTGAAGCAAAGAATTTCTGCTCATTCACTAAAAATAACACTGAGGTAATATAATTAGCGCCATTAGACATAGCAGCATCATTTACCGACAGCAATAAATCGACTTTATCTTTAATTGGGATTTCTAGAGCATTCTTTTTAATCGGAGTATTCCAGGTCACATCGCCAACACCTTTTACTGGCGCTAACTGCACAGGTACCGTTTGAAACTTAGAATTTGCCATTGCTACCGCAACCGCCTTTTCTGCTGTTTTAGCAACACTATCTGGCGTCATATTTGACGTTGAAGCAAAACCCCAAGTGCCATTAGCAATCACCCGAATACCTATGCCTGCCGATTCGGTATTAACGATATTATCAACCCGTGTTTCTTGTGTGGTAACAAACTGATTTAAATAACGACCGATGCGGGCATCAGCATAGGATGCGCCTTTTGCTTTTGCGGCATTTAAAGCAATATCAGCTAGTTTCTTCTTATAAGCGACATCCATTGGCTTATCTAATAGTTGATCTGCCGACACCGCGAAACCAGACATTGGCAACATTAACCCACCAGCACCTACGCCGGTAAGCTTAATAAAATCACGTCTTTGCATTTCCCTTCCCTCAATTTATTTTTATTTTATCTTTTAATTCATTTTAATTTTTATCTGATAAGTAACCACTAAGCGTTAAGCTAACTTATATTGCATTAACTCAACTAACTTACTGAATAAAAAAGGTTTAACATCTGAAAAATATTTTCATTCCAATATAACCTATGCCAGCAGTTTATAACAAGGGTGAAAAAACATACTACTAGCTAATGTTAAAAAACCGTAACAAAGTATGTCGTATCTTGTAACGTAAAATGATAACTGTAAATTCAATTTCGCGCTTATTCATACCCAATCCACCTGAAAGTGCAGGGTTCAGCAAGTCGAGAAAAGCAGTTCAGTGTTGCATACATGCATGCATGTACTTAGGTTTTGTCTGGAGCAAAAAGCCTGTGCAGTAGTTGATAAGGGAGTAACCATTACCTTGGTACTGCGTCTTGTTCTGACTTCCTAACTTAACTCTGAAACTGCATCACCACCTGAAGATGCATCTTCAAGTGGCTTGGGTATATAACTTCTGTTAGCATTAGCGCAAAATAATTATTGAGTTAGCTTATGAAAATCATCTCTTTTAATATTAACGGCCTACGTGCCCGCTTACACCAGCTGCAAGCAATTATTGATAAGCACGAACCTGACATTATTGGCTTACAAGAAATAAAGGTACATGACGAGGCCTTTCCATTAGCGGATGTCGAAGCAATGGGTTACCAAGTATATTTTCATGGTCAAAAGGCTCATTACGGTGTTGCTATGCTTTGTAAAAAAGCAGCAAACGTTGTAACCAAAGGCTTTCCTACTGATGACGAGGAAGCACAAAAGCGTATGATCATGGTGGAAACTACCGATGAGAATGGTGAAAAGGTTACCGTACTCAATGGTTACTTCCCACAAGGCGATAATATTGCCCATGAAACTAAGTACCCTTATAAGCGCCAGTTTTATAAAGATTTAATGCAGTACTTAAATGAAAATCACACCCCAGAAGAAAATGTTGTCGTAATGGGCGATATCAATATTTCTCCAACTGATTTAGACATTGGCATTGGCGAGCCCAACCGTAAACGTTGGTTAAAAACCGGCAAATGTAGCTTTCAACCGGAAGAAAGAGAATGGTTGGCCACGTTAATGAATTGGGGCTTTAAAGATACTTTTCGGGAATTACACCCAACGCGTGAAGAAAGGTATTCATGGTTTGATTATCGCTCGCGTGGCTTTGATGATAATCGCGGCTTACGTATTGATGTGGTGTTAGCTACTGAAAGCTTTGCCAAACGTTGTATAGAATCAGATGTTGACTATGAACTAAGAGGAATAGAAAAACCTTCTGATCATGCGCCAATTTGGTCAACATTTAGCAAATAACCTTCAAACTGATAGCGTAAGGGCGAGTCCCTTGCGCTTTAAAAAACTTAAAGAAACAATATGACTCCTTTGCATTACACCTGCCCCCTTTGCAATTTACCACTTGTTAGCCACGAAAAGCTTTATCGCTGTGAAAACAATCATAGTTTCGATCTCGCCAAAGAGAACTACCTCAACTTATTATCGGTACAATTTAAGCATTCTAAAAATCCTGGCGACAATAAAGCTATGGTCAATGCCAGACGGGCATTCTTAGAGCAAGGTTATTACCAGCCATTAGTCGATAAAATTGTTTCGCTATACCAGCAAACTATGGCTGAAAGTGACTTACCTGCAACTATTTTAGATGCCGGTTGCGGTGAAGGTTATTATACCCATCAACATAGCACGGTAGAAAATACAGTGTATGGTGTTGATATTGCCAAAGAAGCAATAAAAAAGGCCGGGAAAAAATATCGTGATTGCCACTTCAGCGTCGCAACTTTGTCAAAATTGCCCTTTGCTGAGCAACAATTTTCATGGATATTTTCGGTATATGCACCGATTTTAGAAACTGAGTTTACCCGCGTATTAGCCCAAGGCGGTTATTTGCTAACAGTGACGCCCGCTAAGCAACATTTAATGCAATTAAAGCAATGTATTTATCAAGACGCCAAAGAGCATGACGAAGAAAAATTACCGATTGAACATTTAACCTTAATGCATCAAGAAAGTGTTTCTTATGATATGAACTTGAAAAGCGGTGAAGATAGCTTAAATTTACTGTCGATGACGCCATTTGCTTTTAAAGCCAGTGACGAAGTAAAAGCAAGCTTAGCCAATACGAAAGACTTTACTTGTCAGGCCGACTTTTTGATCCGGCTTTATCAAAAACCAATAAAATAGCGCTATCGTGTTAATGTGAACTGTTTTTAAAGGTTAAATTCAATAAATGGGCTAAATCTAGATAACGTGGACGTTGGGTTGATAATTTTACCTCGCCACCATTCTGGTTAACTTTAGCGACACTTTCTTTATACCAACTTGACAGTGCAGGAGGCAGAAATTTATCTGCCTTAACCCCCATAAAGATCAGAGCCTGCAATGGAAAGCTTAAAATACATAAGCTATACAAAAGTGCTTGTGGCAAAATTGCCATTGAACCCAAATATAGCTGCATTATAAAACAAAATAGTGCTAAGCCAGGCATCACTCGACAAACCAAACGGCTAACTTTAACCGCTTGGTAGTCTGCAAAATACTGTTCAAGTTCAGCGCGAGCAGGCCACAAAGACATATACTTTCGACCCAGCGTGATAATTTCAAATACAGATAACTTCATAGGCGACACACTACAACAAGGTTTAATTAAAAGATAGCACAAAGTTGTTAACTTCTTACCAATAAGACCTGCCTCAATTACATTTTATTGCACAACATCAACACTTTTAACAATTTATTGGACTATAATGAACGCCATTAAGATATTGTAAAGACGGCGTTTTGTTAATTATGGAAAATAATTTTATTTTAGTTTTAAATTGTGGCAGTTCATCATTAAAGTTCTCGTTAATTAATCCAGAAAATGGTGCCACACTATTATCAGGTTTAGCTGAACGCTTGTTGTCAGAGCAAGCCATCATTAAAATTAAGCATGACGGCAAAAAAGAGCAACAAGCTATTCCATCGCCATTCGATCATGAAATGGCCATTCAATGTTTGGTGGCATACCTAAGTGAACATAATTTGGTAACTTGTATATCCGCGATAGGACACCGCGTTGTTCATGGTGGTGAAACCTATTATCAACCAACATTAATTAATGAAGATGTAAAAGCAACAATCGAAAAACTTGCTCGTTTAGCACCTTTGCATAATCCAGCTAATTTAACTGGTATTTCGGCAGCACAGTCGTCATTCCCAAGCTTACCGCAAGTCGCCATTTTTGATACGGCATTTCATCAAACTATGCCAGAAAAAGCCTTTATTTATGGCATACCATACAAGTTATATAAAGAGCACGGCATTAGACGTTACGGATTCCATGGCACTAGCCATTATTTTGTTGCCCAACAAGCGGCAAAATTACTTGATAAACCTTTAGAGCAATGCAGTTTCATTAGTGCTCATTTAGGTAATGGCTGCAGTGTCGCAGCAATTAAAGATGGCAAAAGTGTCGATACCAGTTTGGGCATGACACCATTAGAAGGTGTGATGATGGGCACCCGCAGTGGTGACGTTGACCCAGGCATTATCTTTCACTTAGTGAACCAACTTAATTATACCGTTGAAGAAGTTGATACTATGCTGAATAAGCAAAGTGGTCTACTAGGGGTATCACAACTCAGTAATGATTGCCGCACCATTGAAACGGCCTACCTTGAAGACAATAACCCACAAGCAGCATTAGCCTTGGATGTGTTTTGTTACCGTATCGCAAAATCAATTGCCTCATTTACCGCCAGTTTAACTGAACTCGATGGTATTATTTTTACTGGCGGTATTGGCGAAAATTCAGATATTATTCGTGAAAAAATTCTCTCTCAATTGGGGCTGCTCAACTTTAAAACTGATGTTGATGCCAATGTCGCTAATCGTTTTGGTAAGTCTGGTCGCATAACCTCTGACGACTCTCGTCCTGCATGGGTCATTGCTACCAATGAAGAATGGGTTATTGCCGAACAAACCTTTCAACTACTAAGTCAGGAGTCCTAATCATGGCACATCGTATTATGTTAATACCTGCCGGTTTTGGTGTTGGCTTAAGCAGTATCGCTTTAGGCTTAATCCACGCATGCCAGCAAAAAGGCATAAATGTTGGTCATTTCAAGCCTATTTCACAACCTGCACGTAATGTTCGTTCTCAAGCAGGCAAAAAGGCTAACACAGAAAATTCTGATTCAATGGCACTGTCCTATGTTGAACAACAAATCGGTGATGGCCGCAACGATATTGTTTTAGAGCAGATTGTTGAAAACTTTAACCTTGTTGATAAAGCACATGATGTCGTCATTATAGAAGGCTTGATCCCAACCACAAGACAACCTTATGCGGGTCGAATAAACCGTGACGTCGCCCAAGCCCTATCCGCAGAAATTGTGTTAGTCGCTGCCCAAGACAATGATTCTGTTGAAGAGTTTGAAGATCGCATTGAAATGAGTGCAGAAACATTCGGTGGTATAAAAAATCCTAAATTAATTGGCTGTATCGTCAATAAAATTAACTCTCCCGATAAAGATGAATATGGCTTATTGCCTCGCGAAAACGAATTTAACCAAGCATTAGACTTAGCTCCGCTGGTCAATCTAGCCATTTTTAAAAATCGTCATTTTGATCTACTTGGTACAGTACCGTGGGAAATGGACTTAATCGCTCCTCGGGTATTAGATATCGCCAATTATTTAAATGCCGATATTATCAACAGTGGTGATATGGAACATAGACGCATTCGTAGCATTAGCTTTTGTGCTCGCAGTGTTGGCAATTTAATGAGTCATTTGCAACCGAGTCGTTTAATAGTAACCCCTGGCGATCGCACCGATATTATTATCGCCACCTGTTTATCAGCGCTTAATGGTACCAAAGTATCGGCACTTGTATTAACTAATGGTTACGTACCCAATGAAAACATTATAAACCTCTGTCAACAAGCGCTTGATGCAGGTTTGCCGGTACTTTCAGTACCTTGGGATACTTGGCAAACCTCTCGCCATTTAATGAATTTTAATCCAGAAATTCCACAAGATGATATTCAGCGTCAAGACAAAGTGAAAGAGTATGTTGCTGATAACTTATCAAGTGATTGGCTAACGCAATTAAGTAACAAGGCTACCATTAGTGACAAAATGTCACCACCGGCCTTTAGGCATAAACTCACAGAGTTAGCACGACAAGCCAATAAATTAATTGTTTTACCAGAAGGTACTGATATTCGTACCATTAAGGCAGCTGCAATTTGTGTTGAACGTAATATTGCTCGTTGTCAGCTAATCGGTGACAAAGAAACCATTTTACGTACCGCCGAACAACAAGGTATTCATTTACCGGCTGGCTTGTTAATTACAGATCCGGAAAATATTCGTGATAACTATGTCGCTCCTATGGTTGAACTGAGAAAAGCAAAAGGTTTAACTGAGGTGGTTGCCAAGCAAGAGCTAAAAGACAACGTTGCTCTTGGCACTATGATGCTGCAACTAGGTCAAGTTGATGGTTTAGTTTCTGGTGCGGTAAACACAACAGCCAATACCATTCGCCCTGCTCTACAGTTAATTAAAACAGCTGAAGGCAGCTCATTAGTATCGTCTATCTTCTTTATGTTATTACCAGATCAGGTACTTATTTATGGCGATTGTGCCATAAATCCTGAGCCAAATGCTGAACAACTCGCTGATATTGCAATTCAATCAGCAGACTCGGCAATTCAGTTCGGTATTGTGCCAAAAGTTGCCATGATCAGTTACAGTACCGGTACTTCTGGCTTTGGTGCTGATGTTGAAAAAGTCGCGGCGGCAACTAAGATTGCACAAGAGAAAAGACCAGATCTGATCATTGACGGACCGCTACAATATGATGCGGCGATTATGGAAAATGTTGCTCGTAAAAAAGCGCCTAATAGCCCAGTTGCAGGCCAAGCAAATGTTTTTGTATTCCCTGATCTTAATACCGGGAATACAACCTATAAAGCGGTACAACGTTCAGCTGATTTAGTTAGTATTGGCCCTATGCTACAAGGCATGCGTAAACCCGTTAATGATCTTTCTCGCGGAGCATTAGTTGATGATATTGTCTACACAATAGCATTGACTGCAATTCAAGCATATATGTAGTTAAAAGAGAGAAAAACCAACATTAATCAAGATCTCTTTTCTAAATAAAGAGATCTTTTAGTTTTTTTATTGTTAAGTTGTTATTTCCATAACTTATTAACTAATAACCACAGTGATATTTAGGTGGTACTTTTTAACCAACAATATAAATACATATAAAACAACATATTAGATAGTTAAACATCAGTTGCACACAATGATATCCACAGCTTATGTGGATATCATTTAATAAACCTTTGCCAACTTAACTACGCTTTAATGGCTGTTATAAACGCTATAAAGCTCATAATACACTTCGCAAACCAATATATTGATACGAAAAGCACATTAACACTGGTTAACCAGATTTTTAATTGTTAGGCCTTCATTACAATATTGCACTTTACTATCACTATAATTGCTAGAGTTCCTTAGCGTTAACCGCTATAGTAACTACATCACATACTAAATAAGCTACTTTGAATTATGAGCAATTTAACTCTGCGTCGTTTAAGTGAAACATTTTCCATTCATAGCCTAAGGCCTGAAAGCGCAATTCCTGATGTGGTATTTAACGCACCAATATTTTTCTTAGCCAAAACCTATGATGAAATATCACTTGTGCTACCAGAGCATATTGAAATTGACAGTGAAGAAGTTGAAAACGGCTGGCAAGCGTTTGAAGTTGTCGGCCCTTTGGACTTTTCTTTAACTGGTATCATGTCGAGTATATCAACAGTATTAGCGAATGAGAAAATTAGTATCTTTGCCATCTCTACTTTTGATACCGACTATGTTTTAGTAAAATCTGACAAGTTTGAAGCAGCAAAAACAGCTCTAATACAGCACAATTACCAAGTAATATAATTTCGGACCTCTTATGACAACTCTCTACGGTATCAACAATTGCGATACAGTTAAAAAAACACAAAAATGGTTAACCACAAATAACGTTGAATATACATTTCATGACTTTAGAAAAGACGGTTTTTCTGAAACCTTATTAACTCAGTTTTTTGAGTTAACTGATTGGAATAATTTACTTAACAAGCGCAGTACGACGTTTAGAAACCTAGACGAAAATATTAAAAATAACTTATCAAAAGAAAGTGTCTTTAAAACCATGTTAGAACAGCCGACATTGATCAAACGTCCGGTACTGATCAAAGATGGTAAATTAACTGTTGGTTTTAAAGAAGATATTTATCAATCAACGTTCAAACAATAAATATTTAACTTAGAAAAAACAGCGAAGATAAAATAGTAATAATGACAATCCATACTGACCAAACTATCGCCCTTACCCAAGCGCTTGTTAATCGCCCTTCTGTAACACCAGAAGATTGCGGTTGCCAAGAATTGATGGCTGAGCGCCTTGCACTTCATGGTTTCAATAATGAAACTATGGTTTTTGAAGATACCACCAATTTATGGGCACGTCGCGGTACAACTGGGCCAGTATTTTGTTTTGCCGGCCATACTGATGTTGTGCCTGCTGGTAATTTGGAATTATGGCAAACACCACCTTTTCAAGCAACAATTAAAGACGGCATGCTTTATGGCCGTGGCGCTGCTGATATGAAAGGAAGTTTAGCGGCTATGATAGTTGCCACTGAACGCTTTCTTACCGATCACCCTGATCATAACGGTTCAATTGCCTTTTTAATTACCAGTGATGAAGAAGGCCCCTTCATTAATGGCACAACCCGAGTGATAGATACGTTAGAGGCTCGGCAGGAAAAGATTGATTATTGTATTGTTGGCGAGCCTTCTAGCACTAAGCAACTTGGCGATGTCGTTAAGAATGGCCGCCGAGGTTCAATTTCCGGTGAACTGCATATTCATGGAAAACAAGGACATGTAGCATACCCAGAGCATGTTATTAACCCTATTCACGCTGCAATGCCAGTATTGGCTGAGTTAAGTCAGTTACATTGGGACAATGGCAATGACTACTTCCCGCCAACAAGCTTTCAACTATCGAATATAGAATCAGGTACAGGCGCCACCAATGTTGTTCCAGGCCATTTAACTGCATGGTTTAACCTACGCTACAGTACTGAGCTAACCGCCGAAATGATTGTTGATAAGGTTGAAGCTTTGCTCATTAAACACCAACTCGATTACGAAATAAATTGGGTATTTAATGGCCAGCCTTTTATTACAGAGCCAGGTACATTAGTCGATTCAGTGACGAAAGCAATTGCACAATGCAGTGGCATTCAAGCGCAATTATCAACCAGTGGTGGTACTTCTGATGGCCGCTTTATTGCGCCTACCGGTGCTCAGGTTGTAGAGTTAGGCCCGTGCAATGCCACAATACACCAAGTTAATGAAAGTGTTTCTGTTGAGCATCTCATCACCCTGACTGATGTTTATTACCAAACATTAGTTAATGCGCTAACTGATAGCTAAGTGACACAGACGTGATGACGGAACTTGAACTGATATTAACCGGTCAAACCGATCAGCATATCCATTGGTTGAATGAAAAACTGGGCATTCATCGTGATATGCTTGATGCTTACAAGAGCATGCAATCGGCTGCGCAAGCAGATAATATCGAGCTTAAAATTGCCAGTGGCTTTAGAAGCTTTTCTCGACAGCTGGCCATTTGGCAGAATAAATTTAATGGCAAAGCCTTAGTGAAAGATCAGCAGAATAAACCAATAGAACTTTCACAACTTGACGATATTAAAAAAATTCATGCCATTATGTTGTTTTCAGCATTACCTGGCGCCAGTCGTCACCATTGGGGTTGTGATATTGATGTTTATGCGCCTAACTTATTGCCAGATGAGCACGAACTGCAACTAGAGCCATGGGAATATCAGGAAAGCGGTCCTTTTTATCCATTAACACTTTGGTTAGCAAAAAATGCGGCAAAGTTCGGCTTTTATTGCCCCTATGATAAATTTCGCGGTGGTGTTGCGGCTGAGCCTTGGCACCTTTCGTACCAGCCCATTGCCAGCCAATACCAACAATTACATAATGAAGCGTTATTAGCACGAGTGCTCAACAATAGTGATATACAAGGTAAGGCACAATTATTACAATGGTTACCTAAATTATATCAACGCTACATTTGCAATGTCGCCGCAATAGCACCATAGGCTAATGTCGATCTAATGATCGCTTAGCTTCAAAAAATAAAGTACGAATAATTATTTGCGTCATTGCAAAGTCGGAGAATTTATTTATGAGTAGTATCCTGAGCGCAAGTTGGGTCGCGCCTGTTATCATTATAATTGCACTAGTGATCTTGATTGGAAATTTTAGTACTTTTCAAAAAAGTGCCAAAACACCGTTACGTAAAAAAGGCTTAAACGATTTAAAAGAAACCTTACCTAGGTCAAATAAAACTGAAGCGAACAAAACAACCTTTTCAAAAAAGTCACACTAAAATAATTCCATAAAAAAACTCCGATTAACGGAGTTTTTTTATATTCTATAAAGTCACAATAACCAGCTTAAAAGGCATCCTTAAAAGATAACCCAGGTTCCATAACGTCAAATATTTTCTCTAAACTACTTGCCGGCAAGGCAACACCTTGCTCATTGTATATGGTCACAGATGATTGTTTGTCAACACTTTCGAGTTTAAATTGATATTTACCATTTGGTAACTCGACAACGGGCAGGTCATCACCCCAAATGCTATCCCACAGACTAGATTCTGGCTGCACATAGTCAACAAAATAAACTTTATCTGTCTCATTGAGATCATTGATATTAAAACCATGATCTTCAAAGAATAGCGGTAAATTTGACCACAACAAATCAGCGCTGATCTCAACAATATAAGCCGCTTCAGCTTTGCTGTTTTCGCCTAAAGTAACAAATTTTTGGTTCGCACGTAGTAAGCGGTTTTCTTGTTGCTTCAAACGATATTTATAATCAACTTGCGAAATTATCTCATTTAGCATGTTCATTTCTGCACGCTGTTGATCGATTAAATTAATACGTTTACTGCCACCACTGGCATCGGTCTTTAAATATTCAATTAACTCAACCTTCAAGGCAGCACTGCGGCCATGAGATTTATCTTCAAGTGTATAACGGTAACGGATGCTTTCTGATGTCGATATTGACTTAAATGGCCAAGTGCCGGTTTCTACCTCTTTATGGTACCAATCCGATTCATAGACACGCCCCAAATCATCAACTCTTTTTAGAGCGACATTGTCTGCTGCCAATTGTGCATTTAAGGCATCAACAATAAAAATTTTGAGATCACTGTCATCCAGTACTTGGTCAAACCACACTTTCGCTTCTGCCGAATTGTTTTCTACACGCGTAGAAGCCGCTATCGGCAATACTAAAGAAGGCGCACGAACATCAACATGTGTGCCAACAGGTCCTTCTCTATTTATTTTGTTTGTTACCGCATAGGTGTTAGCTTGAAATGGTTGCTCTAATCCAGCGGGTATCACCAATGCTTTTGCTTCTTGTTGATTTGCGTACTCAAAATCGCCTACAGCTTGCTTATTATTAATAGTACCGCAACTTGCTACTGCGACACTCAATAATGAAAAATAAAATATCTTGCGATTCATTAACACTCCCGAGGATACAAACCTGAATCTTTAAATGTAATTTTGCTTTTATAATACTTATGATTAATGCCATATTATCGCTGTTTTTTATCAACTAAAATTCGAGTATAAAACGATAATGCCGTTTTTGATTGCCTAAGTAGAACTAAGTTCCCAAGAAATTAATCTAATCCTAAAATCAGCAGATTAACAGCAAATTAATCAGCGCTCCATGGTACTTGCCTGAAAAAGCAAACACAAGATATCAAGGTGTTTTTATCAAAAAAAATTAGTTAGTTTTTAAATAACAATCTATACGTTACAATAGCGCTTTTCTATGGTACCTAGGTTTATAAATGAGTGAGTATTTAGTATTAACTGCAATGGGGCCAGATCGCACCGGAAGTGTTAGCGATTTAACCAAACTTGCTAGTGAATGTGGTTGTAATATCATTGACAGTAGAATGGCGATATTTGGTTTAGAGTTTACCCTCATTATGTTGCTTAATGGCACTAATAAAGCCATCTACCAGTTAGAAAGTAAACTTCCTGGGGTTGCTCATGAACTTGAATTAATTACCATGATGAAAAGAACTTCAGGTTATCGCGAACGCGATTTCGTTCATCACTATCAAGCCAACTATGCTGGTATTGATCAACCTGGAATTTTAAAAGCAGTAACAGCATTTTTTGCTACCCGCAATATAGATATTTCATCATTAAAGTCTGAGATTAATCAAGAAACTAACCATATGAGTGCAGCAATATTAATTGCTTTACGGGAAAATACCAGCATAGAGCAGCTGGAAAGTGATTTTGTCGAATTATGTGAACAGTTTGATGTACAAGGCTGCATTAAAAGCGTGCAATCAAATTTATTTTAAAGGAATACTATGAAAACAATAACTGTAGGTGAACAAGCACCACTATTCTCATTAAAAGATGAAAACGAGCAAGAGGTAAACCTTGCTAACTTTATCGGTAAAAAGCAAATTCTAGTTTATTTTTACCCGAAAGCAATGACCCCAGGTTGTACTGTACAAGCTCAAGGTTTGCGTGATGAAAAAAGTGCACTAGACGCATTAAATACCCAAGTATTTGGTATTAGTCCTGATGAGCCTAAGCGCTTAGCTAAATTTTGTCAGCGTGACGAACTAAACTTCACCTTATTATCAGATCCCGACCATAGTGTTGCTGACGCTTTCGGTGTGTGGGGCTTAAAGAAATTCATGGGCCGTGAATATGACGGTATTCATCGCTTAAGTTTCTTAATTGGTCTTGACGGTAAAATCGCCCATGTGTTTAATAAGTTTAAAACAAAAGACCATCACCAAGTGGTTTTAGACGTGCTAAATGATCTAAATTAGAATGTATTAACTCATTCAGTTGGTATTAAAAAAGGCGAAACAACAATGTTGTTTCGCCTTTTTGCTAATGGTAGATCTCGTTTAAAAATTCTATTAATTAATGGCTAGTGCCTTTTTCATAATTAATTTTATTAAAAACATTATATTTACCCGATGGTTTTTTCATTGGTAAACGTTTAATTTCTTTTAAGCTATTGGCATCGTAAATGATTACCGCACCGTCTTTATCCCAAATGCTCAGCAATACGTATTTACCGTCTTTTGTGAACTCAACGTGCGCTGCGGTTTTATCTTCTACAGGCGCTAATGTTTTTACAATTTCTAAGGTGCTTTTATCGATAACATGCACTTTGTTTTTATTTGGGCCGAAGAACACATCAACCCATGCATAAGGTGAGTTACTGTGGCTACGCATAAAGAAGCCAGGGCCTAAAGTTTCAATTTCTTTGATCACTGTCCAGTTATCCATGTCGATAACAGTTACCAGCCCTTCTTTGATATTTGGTGAAGCGAAAACCGTTTTACCTTGATAATCCCAGGTAATGCCTGAGCCCAAATGTGGCATGCCAGCCATTGGAATGGTCGCGACTTTCTTTTTAGCATCAAGATTAATAACTTGGCCGGTATGGCTGTCGCGCGATGCACCAATTAAGTTAATGTATTCAAGGTCAAAGAAAAAGTCATCTAAGAAGTCAGCTGTGCGTATCCGACGCACGGGAAACTGCTCATCCACTTTCCAATTTTCCACTTTTCCTTCACCGCTGTCTTTACGATAATCATGCGCCCAGCCTTTAAATACTTCTACACCGCCTTTATCGCTGTATGGAATTTCCCACACTTCTTTAACATCTTTTAAGGCGACAATAAAACTGTGGCGCGGTGGAGCATTGTAAACCGCGCTTACTCGAGAGCTGACACCTTCACTGTCGACAGTTGCAATCGCTTTAACCGGTGATAAATCTTCAGTGTTGAGTATAACAACGTTATGCGGCAGGTAATTACCAATAATGGCATATTGACCATCTGATGATATCGCTATATTTCGAGTATTAATACCCGCGCGAACTTCCGCAACAACTTTCATGTTGTATATATCGTATTTACTTATCCAGCCATCACGAGAGGCAAAATAAACATAACGACCATCTGGAGAATATTTTGGGCCGCCATGTAATGCAAAGCGAGTTTTAAAACGCGTGATCGGTTCAAACGTATCGCCGTTTAGCAAAGTAGCTGAATGATCGCCTAATTCGACAACGATAAATAAATTCATTAAATCGGCTTCAAATTGCGGCTTATTCGGTAATTTACTTTGATCAAAGTGCTGAATGTTACTTGCTTCAATGTCAGCCATTGACCAGGTTAACTCAGTTTTTGGCTTAGTATAAATATACTCCACTAATTGCTTAGTTTGCTCGACACTTAACGTTTCACTAAATGATGGCATTTGCGTTGCCACACGACCATTTTGAATAACCTTAGTGGCTTTGTTTTTGCGCAGTCGAGACAGGTTTTCTGGGAATAATGCTGGCCCCATAGCGCCCATTCGGTCAACACCATGACAACTTTGACAATGCTCTTGATAAAGCGACTCAGCACTTTTTTCTTGAGCGCTAACAACCGATGGCAACACCAAAATTGATGAGAAAATAACGCTCTTCATCAGTTTTGGCATGTGCTTTAAGCAATTTAACTTTGTTTCTAACATGACTTCATACTTCGCAAATTAACAAATTAGTTTTAAATGTTGAGTTTTATCCAGCTTTTGCTGATAACTGCATTTGTGCCTGATATGTTTCAGCGTCTAAAAAGCCGGGTTTTGCTAAAGTGCTGTCGGTTAGTTGGTTTACAACGTCGCCAATAACAATCAAGGTTGGCGGTGTAATTTGATGCTTTTCAACTAATTCAGCTAAGTTAGAAATGTTGCCACGGAAAATTTGTTGTTCAGGTTGCGTACCTTTGCGTATTAGTGCTGCAGGTGTACTTGCTGCACGGCCATGTTTGATTAACTGCTCAGTAATACTAGGTAAAGTATTAATGCCCATATAAAACACCACGGTTTGAGCATCACTACTTAAACTTTGCCATGGTAGGTTTAACTGCCCATCATTTTGCATATGACCTGTGATAAATGTACAACCTTGTGCAACACCACGGTGTGTTAATGGTATACCAGCGTAAGTGGTACAGCCAGAAGCCGCCGTGATACCAGGACACACATGGCAACTAACACCATTTTGCAATAAAAACTCAGCCTCTTCACCGCCGCGACCAAAAATAAATGGGTCACCGCCTTTTAAACGTAAAACTTTGCGCCCTTGTTGAGCATATTGCACCAGTAACTCATTAATTTTACCTTGTGGTACACAGTGTTTTGCTTGCTCTTTACCAACGTAAAAACGTTCACAGTCATCAGGCAACAATGCCATGATTTCATCGCTAACTAGGCGATCATAAATAGCAACGTCAGCCTGTTCAATAAAACGTAAGGCGCGTATAGTTAATAGTTCTGCGTCTCCAGGTCCTGAGCCCACTAGCGCAACTTCACCAGCCTGCAAAAAAGATTTCTTAGTTAACTTACTTAATACATCTGTGTTCATTTGTTTTTCACTCGATACTTTATCAGTCGATAACTGGGTCATTTTATACATTACCTTGTCGGCTACTGTTTATTATAAAATGTTAGCCAATAAATTTATAAAACTATATTTCAATAACTTAGCATTAATAAAACTAAGTCAAATGTGATTGAGCATGGTTATAATTAGTACACACTCAATGCAAATATTTACTTAAACTTCAACACACGGTATTTCAGTTGTTTCTGAATATTTCGTTTGTACGCCAATTTCAGCGTCTGTTAGATAACAGCCCGGATCTTCCGCCCAAGCATCTTTTGATTGTGCAAAGGCTCTGGTGCGAGTGTTCCCACCACAAATGTTAAGGTACTGACATTTTGCACAGCGACCTTTTACTGGTCGTGGGCTTTGTCTAAAACCTAACATCAGGGGATCTTGTGTATCGCGCCATACATCAGAGAACTTTTCAGTTTTCACATTACCAATGGGATGATTCCACCAGTATGTGTCAGGATGAATGGTGCCGGTGTTGTCAATATTAGCAACATTAATGCCACTAGCGTTTCCGCCCCAATTAATTAATCGCTGTTTCAAATTAGCGATTCTTTCTGGGTATTTATCACCAAATCTTTTTTCAACCCATTGCAGTAAAAATGGCCCATCAGCGTCATTATTACCGGTAACAAAATCGGTATCGATACCTTGAGAAATATGAGACCAAGCGCGCTCGTATAACATCTCCATCGCGTCTTTAGTCATTTTAAATACGGCATCGTTCTCTGCGTTTCGCTTACCACGTCCAGAGTAATTCAAGTGCGATAAGTAGAATTTATCAACCTTGTATTCTTCCATTAAATCAAGCATAGCGGGTAAGTCAGCAAAGTTATCATGTGTTAAACACAAACGCATACCCACTTTAATGCCTGCGGCTTTGCACAGTTTTAGTGCGTTCATTGATTGTTTAAAGCTGCCTTTTTGTTGACGGAATTCATCGTGAAACTCCTCAAGACCGTCAATACTGATACCAACATACTGATAATCAGCTGCTTTAATTTGCTCAATATTTGATTCATCAATAAGCGTGCCATTGGTTGACAGCGCAACATAGAAACCTTTTGATTTGGCATATGCGGTAATTTCAAATATATCCGGACGCATTAACGGCTCACCACCTGATAAAATTAACACAGGAACCTGTGCTACTTTTAAATCGTCAATGGTTGCTTTGACTTGTTCTGTGTTTAATTCATCTTTGAAATCCATATCTAGAGACGTTGAATAGCAATGCTTACAACGTAAATTACAACGTCGTATCAAATTCCAAATAACAACAGGTCCGGGCATTTTACGAGCTTTATTGGCCGGTAAATCATCATGAAATGTTTTTAATAATTGTGAAATTCTAAACATCTGCTTTGATCCTTATACGTTCTTGCTGCGACTATTTTTCAGCAAAAACTAAAATGTAAACTTTTTAAAGTATAGCTAGCGTTTTAATCGCAAGCCTGTTTTCTTCAGTATTTCTGTGCTGGTTAACATATCATTAGTTTGAAAATTGTACGCTTGATCTGCATCATCATTTCTTAGCTCGAATACATTTTCGAGTAAATCTTTGATTTGGGTTCGGTATTGCTGAACTTCTTGTTCGGTTTTTCCGTGCACCATAGCAAATAAATTATAGTTCCAATGCGGCAAATGACGTGGTCGCAAATAGCAATGACTAACAAATGGTAGTCGCCCTACCGCTTGACCAAACTCACTGACATATTGATCTTGTACATCCCAAACCGTCATGCCATTAAAACGATAGCCTAACTTATAGTGGTTCGGCACCGCGGCGATACGGCGAATAATGCCTCGCTCTTTTAAATCTGCGGTCATTGTCAGCACTTCAGCTTCAGAAATTTGTAACTGCTCAGCAATTTGTTGATAAGGCTTTGCAACAAGAGGTAACCCGGACTGAGTCATCAACACGTATTGTCGCTCTAATGGCGATAACTGTGCACTAGGCTGGGAGGTATAATTGGACATAAAATTCTTCCAGTTTGGGCGTATTAAGAACAGGCAATGAGGTTTTTTGCTCAATATTGCTAATCACTTGATTTACTTCTGCTTCAGATTCAGCACCAACCACAAACCACATATTAAAATCGTGTGTTCTGCGATAATTGTGCGCGACTTCATCAAAGCTGTTCACTTGCTCTGTGACCTCTTCAAATCTTTCTTCTGGTACTGCTAACGCCGCTAGGGTAAAAGCACCACCTAGGCAAACCGCATCAAACATTGGGCCGAAACGCGTTAGTACTTTATTGGCCATTAACTGATTCAAGCGTTCAAGTACTTCATCTTCAGTGCTATTTAATTGCTGGGCAATTTCTAAAAATGGCCGTTCCGCAATAGGTAAACCTCGTTGTAACAAGTTAATTAACTTCTTATCTAACTCAGTTAACTCAGCAAGTGCTGTCGTTGAATGACGCGATGATTTATCCATTAGCAACCCCTTTTCTGCCGTAACGGGCGCCCTGTTGTTTATAGGCTTTAAAACTAAATAAAATATCTTTTTCGATATTTTGTAAGGAAAATTTCTCTACCATAGCGTCAATTTGCGCTAATACGATACTTCTGTCGGTACCATGGATCATGCAAAATAAGTTGTAAGGCCAATGCGGTAAACGACGTGGGCGTCGATAACATAATGAAACCTCTGGGCAACTTGAAAACTTTGCCGCAACACTTTCAACTTGGTCGTCGGCAATGTTCCATACCACCATGGCATTCGCTTTATATCCAAGCTGGCGGTGCTTCACGACTAAACCAAAGCGCTTTACTAAACCGTCGCTTTGCCAGTGATAAATTTGTGCTAACACTTGCGCTTCCGTTGCTGAAATTTGTTTAGCTAAAGCTAAATAAGGTTGGCTAACGTGTGGTAAACCACACTCTAAAATTTCGCGTAATTTCTGTTGTTGCTCTGATGATAAGAGTTTAGTCGTTAGTTCACTTCCCATAACGTCAAACTTGCCACCATCAACTGATTTATTTTCCTGCGCACATAAATGCGAGTGAGGTAATTGACTCATATTAATGGCTACCTAATTGCTGAGAAAAGTTAATATTGAACGCTAAGTCAATGTGATACGAAGCTTCCATTGGTAAAACTAATACTTGATAACCAGTTAGTTGCTCAATTTTTGTAATAACGTCAGTTAAGGCGTCGTCATCACTAGCTGTGACAACAAACCACAGGTTGTAACTGTGTTCTCTGGCGTAATTATGATTAACTTGCTCGAATTGATTAACAATTTCAGCTATTTCGTCTAGGGAATCTTCAGGTACAGCTAACGCGGCCAAAGTGCTAGCCCCCGCTTTTTTGTGATTAAACACCGGCCCGATACGTGACAAGATCCCGGCATTATCTAGCTTTAAGATTGCCGATAAAACGTCTTCTTCTGAGCTATCAAGCGCTTCTGCAATAACTTTATAAGGCTGTGAACAAAGCGGAAAACCTTTTTGATATTGGTTAATGATATTTTGCTCTAGTTGGGTTAGTAGCACGGCCATTATTACAGTCCTATTTGGTGAGCTCGATTGGTAAAAAATATACCGCTCGGACTTTCAGATGGAAGCGTATTTAATAAAATTTGTGTTTTTGTGTCGTAAACATGTACTTCGTTAGCGTCACGCACCGACATCCACACCTTATCGCCTCTCGGGGTAAATTCCATATGCAGCACAGCAGGTCCCGGTGTTAAAGTGTTTACCTTTTCTAAAGTTTCGGTATTAAATACTTGAATAGTGTTGTTGTCAGGAAAAGCAAAGTTGACCCAAATTTGGCGATTATCAGGCTGTGCCATAACGAAAATAGGTTGGCTATGTGCCTCAATTTCTGCCACTTGTTGCCAGGTATTGGTGTCAATAACTAATACTTTATGTTGGCCAACCGCAGGCACAAAGGCACGATTTCCGGCAATAGCCCAGCCTTCTAAATGTGGCATTTTGTATACAGGTAATTTCTTATCACCTTTACCATAATCGCTTAAAATACGTTTAACACCTTTTTCAGGATGCCATAAGTCAAGCAACGCCATACCGTCTTCACCAAAAAGACCGGCAATATAGTAACGGCCATCAGGGCTGATTAAAGCATCATAGGGGAATAAACCTATGTCTTTATATTTGGTAATTGCCACTTCCTTAGCTGAAAAATCTGCAACCCAAGTTTCATG
Source organism: Colwellia sp. SU-HH01172 (assembly GCF_057553355.1). Classification (NCBI taxonomy): domain Bacteria; kingdom Pseudomonadati; phylum Pseudomonadota; class Gammaproteobacteria; order Alteromonadales; family Colwelliaceae; genus Colwellia; species Colwellia sp. SU-HH01172. The sequence continues at coordinate 410,889 of NZ_BAAJMB010000002.1, forward strand.
GCTATCAAATAAACTAAAAACAAATTTATTATCAGGGGCATCAACTAAACCAACCACCTTAGAACGATATGGTTGGCCATCTTTCGTTTCACCCTTGCTCGGTACAATAGTCGCTTCAATATTGGCTACTAGCTCTAAAGTTTCGCTGTTAAAAACCTTTACGCCACCTGGGCTATAATTTGATACCGCAACCAGTTTGCCATCTTGGCTGATCGCGCCGCCAATACTGTTGCCTGATTGAATAATGCGACGATCAATTTTATCTTTTAATAAATCAACTTTTGTTAAACCACCATCACGGCCAAAAACATAAGCAAAGCGCTCATCTCGAGAATAAACAATAGAAGCATGTGACAAGTCACCTAAACCGTCGATTTCAGCTAATTGAGTAGCATGGGAATGATTAACAATTTGAACTTGGCCTGTGGCACGTTCAATAATGACGCCTAAATCTCCAGTGGCGCGTAAAGATGATTCAGCATTAACCTCATTTTGGTTTACACTTTTCAGCGCTGATTGAGAACATGCACTCACTAAAACCGACAACACAGTTGCCGCTAATAATTTACTTGGATTGACCATGAGTTTCGATACCTTGTTGTAATTGTTGACTGATCCACAATGCTTCTTGTTCGGTTAATATTGACTTCCAAGGCGGCATTGCTGTGCCTGGACGGCCAAATAAGATGGTATTTTTAATCACCGCTTGCGGTAATTTTTTCATTGCTGTTGGTAAAAGTGTTGGGCCAAGACCACCTTTTAAGGTCATACCGTGACATGAACCACAATCTTGCTTCACCATATGAATAAGTTGTGCTTCACGCTCAGAAGTTAGCTCTGCGGCTTGTGTTGAGAAACCGCTATTGAAGACTAATAAAGTCGTCAATACCGTAATGAATTTATGTTTTGCCATTGTCATGCTTTTGCCCTTATCAACACCTTTGTTGCAGCCTAATATTGGCATAAATGTGATAATTTGCTTTGATTTAAATCACACAATGTAAAAATTTGAATTTTTGTCTTAGCTAACTGAATAAAAAGAATAAAGTTAAGTAACAAATGAAAGCGCTATACTAATAAGCTAACAATTGCCGCGATCAATAAAGTCTTCACCCTCTTGCCAAATGTAACTACACGCCGTATTTCCTTTTTAGCTAAGCTTTTAAAATATCTACGGGCAAGTAAATAGCGACAGCTAGCATTAAGAATAGATCATTTTTGCGGCTGCGCCATGGCAAAGTAGCGAGTAAACAACCGCTTTGTTCGCACGAAGAAAATTTTTTAGATAGTAATTTAAGGGCGGTTAACAGCCGCTTTAGTCAACAGGTATAGAAGTAAATTAACCGTTCGTTATATAAAAGCCTTTATGGCATATTATCGGTTGGCATTTGTAAAAAGGCGAATAAAAGCTAAGCATTAATCATAGTGTTAAAACTCACTTTAAAAAGAGTGGTTTTTGATAAAGATCAAAGCGGCAAGAGTATCAACTGACAGCAGAATAAAAAAATTAGGATAGAGAAAGTTGGAGGAGTTACAAAACAATCAATGCAAGCACGGTGGTTAAGCCATGTCTGCATTGATTAGCGATAAATTAGACGTCTTTAATAACATCATGTTGGGTGGTGGTTGACCAAGCATTTAATACCGCTTTAACTAAGGTGGCTAGCGGTATAGCAAAAAATACCCCCCAAAAGCCCCACAAACCGCCAAATAAAATCACCGCAATAATAATGGTTACTGGGTGTAAATTAACCGCTTCAGAAAATAATAACGGTACCAATAAGTTGCCATCTAAGGCTTGAATAATGCCGTAGGCTAACATCACGTAGCCAAACTCAGCTGTCGTACCAAATTGAAATAACGCAACTAATAACACCGGAAAAGTGACAATTGTCGCGCCAACATAAGGAACTAATACCGATAATCCAACCAGCACGCCGAGTAATACAGGGTAATTTAGGCCTAAAGCAATAAACGCTATGGTTGAGGCCGCCCCTATGATCAATATTTCTATCAACTTGCCACGAATATAATTCATGATTTGTTGATTCATTTCATTGCCGACTTGCTTAGCCATGCGACGATCATTGGGTAAAAACTGACGCGCACTATCAAATAGCCCATCTTTGTCTTTTAGAAAGAAAAACACCATCAAAGGCACAAGAATTAAGTAAATCAATAACGCGACAACATCAGAAATAGAATTTAGCGAGGCTTTTAATGCCACTTGCCCCCATTCAATAAACTTATCATTAACCAAAGTAATGACATCACCAATTTGTTCGGCACTGACTATATCGGGATATTTTTCTGGCAGCGCAAGTAAATAGGTGTGCCCCTGCCCGACCATTTGTGGAACTTCTTGAAATAAGTTGCTACTTTGTTGCCAAATCACCGGCATCAACCCTAAAATACCGAGCAATGAGAAGCCAACAAAAGCAGTTACAACAACGACAACCGACAATGACCGAGACAAACCGAACTGATTTAACTTATTCACGGGTAAGTCAAGCAGAAAGGCAATAGCGACGGCAACAAACACTGGCATCAATAAATTACTGAAAAAATACACAAATAAGAATGTACAAATTAATATCACCAATAAAGTGACTGCATTGGGATCTGAAAAATTTCTTTTATACCAATCGCTAAACAGTGTAACCATAATATCTATTTTTCCAACTTGATCATTAATTCGACAATATGCTGACTGACAATGCGTTGTTCAAAATAAAACCCTTGTTTCGTTAACAATTTAGGAATATCTTTTTTAGAACCAATATCGCAAATGCGTATCAAACAACTATCATAAGGTGTTAGTTTTCTTAGCAACAAGCGTAAATTAACCAATGGAACGGGACATTTATCTTGTGTGGCATCGTATTCGTATAACATAAATAAAAATATGCACAGTACTTTAGTTTAATTATCTAATTTGCGACAATTGATTACAATGGCATAGTGAAATTCTTTTAAACTATTTATAGCTTACAGCAAATCAACGAAGAGAAATTAAAGAGGATAAATGAGCGAACTTTCTGATAATCCAAATCTTAAAGAAATTAATGCCTACAAAAAGAAATTGAACTGGGGTGATATACCATCAATTTACCATTTAGCGGCAAGTTCTCTTGGTGATATCGACGGAATTTTAACGCACGGCTTTGATAGCGCCTATAAACAGATACTCAATAAAAACAATTGGAACATAGAGCTTTTAGAAGGTCAGCGAGACGTTACAGGCAAAATTACCGTAACAGTTAAACCCAAAATAGCATTGCGTCATAGTTTCGACGAACAAAATTACGAATTGCATTGCTACCCAATGATAGACAATGAACGCAACATAGTTAGGCAATCAGAGCACCCCGAGTGCCCATTTATCAAATGGATCCCAGAAACCATGCAAATGTTATTCAGATTGAACTCCTTGATCCCTTTTATTGTCTATACCTTTCAAAATGGTGATAAAGCAGATTTTGCGCTAATGCGCTACGCCAACGCAAGAGTTGAACAATTAATCGAATTGCTAAATCAGTCTTTTGATATAGTCGAAATAAAAGGCTATTCAATCGCCGAATTTTGTAAAGAGCTCTATCGTAAGCGCCCGCATTTTCATCTAACCGAACTGTTAGATAAACCAGATGACATGGAAAATTAATTTTGTTTAATTTGAAAACCTTTAAATTGAAGCCTATGGTGCTGTCTTGTGCATTCTCCACAATAATGGCAAGTCAGGTGTTTGCCGCCAATACCGAAAGCGATAAGAATAAGTTACCTGAAATCGGTTCGGCTGGCTTTAGTATCTTATCTATTGAAAAGGAGCGGCAAATTGGTGGTGAAATGATGCGACAAATTCGCGCGTCACAACCAATATTAAATGACCCAGTATTGACAGAGTATATTAACGATCTCGGTAATCGCATGGTAAGAAATGCGAAAGATGTTAATTATAGCTTCGAATTTTTTGTCATACGTAATGAAGAATTAAATGCTTTCGCGTTTTTTGGCGGGCATATCGCGATTCACAGTGGCTTGATCACAACGGCCAATACCGAAAGTGAACTGGCCTCCGTTGTTGCACATGAAATATCTCACGTAACCCAACGACATTTGGCAAGACGTTTAGAAGCACAAAATAAATCTCAACCATTAACCATGGCAGGCATGATATCGAGTGTTTTATTAACTCTCGTAAACCCTAGTGTCGGTATCGCAGCATTAAGTACCACCATGGCGGCTTCTCAACAAGCGGGCATAAATTACACCCGAGGTAATGAAAAAGAAGCCGACAGAGTCGGGATCATGCTGTTAGCCAATAGCGGTTTTAATCCCCAAGGTGCTCCAGATTTTTTCTCTACCATGGCAGAAAAGTATCGCTATAAATCAAAACCACCCGCCATGCTACTGACTCACCCTTTACCTGAATCACGAATTTCAGATGCAAGATTGCGAGCACAAAGCTTATCACCCCACCCTTTAGCACCAAGTTTACAATTCGAACTTGCTAAAGCCCGTATTAAGGCACGCTATGAAGATAATGCCCTACGAAATATTAGCCACTATAAAGCAAGCTTAAATAAAAAAACTTATGCGGTAGAATCGGCAGCAAAGTATGGGCTAGCCTTGTCTTATTACGAAAACAAAGACTATCAAAGCGCAATAGCACTGCTTAATGAATTACTGGCATTAGACAAGAATAATTTGTTTTATGTTGATGCGCTAACAGATGCTTTTATCGCCGTCAAAGCCTTTGATAAAGCGATTAATATGCTTGCTGAATTAAATCTGCTCATGCCGAACAACCAAGTTGTGGCGCTAAACTACGCGAATGTTTTACAAGAGGCAAAACGCTACACTGAAGCAGAAGTCCTGCTGCAAGATTTTATCACCCTCTATCCCAATAACTTTATCGCCAATGATTTATTAACCGATATTTATAGAAAACAAGATAAAAAAGCCTTAATGCATGCCAGTAAAGCAGAAGTATATGCCTTATTAGGCGTTTATCCGCAAGCTATTGATGAACTACAAACGGGCTATAATTTTGTCGAAGAAAATCCGCTATTGAAAAAACGCATGAAAGGCCGCATCTTGCAATTGCAAGCACAACAAGAAAAATTAAAGCGTTTATAAAAATTACTGTCAATGTAATAAGACATTACAATTAAAATTTAATCTTACTAAAGAGAAAAACATGTTAACAATTTACCATAATCCTCGCTGCTCAAAAAGTCGTCAAACTCTCGCACTAATTGAAGACAACAAGCAAGATGTTAGTATTGTAGAATACCTAAAAACACCGCTTAATAAAGAAACAATTGAACAACTGTTAACGCTATTATCACTTTCTCCTCGCGAAATGATGCGTACTAAAGAAAACGAGTATAATGAACAAAATCTTGCCACAGCAGACGACGCGACATTAATTGCTGCTATGGTGGCAACACCGAAACTTATCGAACGACCAATAGTCACCAACGGCGAACATGCCATTATTGGTCGCCCGCCAGAAAATGTTCTCTCGCTCATCACGAATAAGTAATGACTCAATATGAAGAATGAACAAAGGTTTTCAACCACACAGTTGAAATATATAGCGTTATTCGGCTATTTTTCACTGTTAGTTTTTATGCCGATATGGTTAATTTTTATCACCAATGATAGCGCTTTATCAACACCACTAACCTTAGTGATGTTTACGCTACCCTTGCTATTCCCATTAAAAGGTTTAGTGCAAGGTAACCCATACACTTATGCGTGGTCTAACTTTATTGTCATGATTTACTTTCTGCATAGTTTAACTACTTTGTGGGTATCGGCTGATGAAAAACATTGGGCAGCGCTTGAGTTTATATTGGCAAGTATTATGTTTATCGCCGGCAGTTATTATGCGAAATATCGTGGCCAAGAATTAGGCTTAAGCATTCGTAAAAAGAAAGACTGATTAAACGGCTCTTTGCTACAAAGAGCCCCTTAATACACTTCTATTTATAGCACTAACACCAGCGCATTGCCGAATTAGTGCTAATTTCCGCTTTCTTTTCAATATTTAATTACATTAACAAAGATAATTCACTTCCCAAATACGACAACTATATTCCCCCTTTACTCTAACAATAAAATTGTTTACAACTAAGTCTGCTAATAAATATATAAATCTGTACCAGCTTTTTATGAACTTTAATAAGGCTTAACAGGTCTGTTTATAGAATGGAACTCTCACGAGGCTTAAATGAAGAATATGCAATTTATCCGCAGTACTTTTTTTGCATCTACTATTATGCTCTTGCAAGCATGTGGCGGAAGCAGTGACAATAGCACCGAGTCAAACCCCGGTGATTTTACGCCAGTAGTCAGCCAAACCGGCATCATTGCTTTTGATGATGCGATAAAAACTTCGCAAGCTGTCGACTTGTTTTTATATTATCCAGACGATGAGCTTAGCAATATAAATTGGCAGCAAACAGCAGGGACAAATGTTGTTTTTCACGCAAGTAACGCTAAAGGCATTGCATTTACACCTAACGCTGCCGGTGATTATAGCTTTCAAGTCAGCTTTACTCGCAATGGTGTTAACGAACAATTAACTCACACGGTTAGTGTAAATAGCGATATTAGCCAAGTATCTGCTAGGCTAGGACACGCAGTACTAGAAGGGAATAATGTTTCGTTACGAGTGAGTTTAGCAAACAGTACAATTACTCAAGACAGCATTCAATGGCAACAAATTTCAGGTCCTGCAGTTACTTACAGCGATACAACCCAAGGTGAAACTGCCGTTTTTTTTACTGCTCCACAGGTTAGTGCTGATAGTTTATTAGAATTTACCGTTAGTGCTTCAGACGGCAGCAATAGCTACCAAGATACGGTTGGCATTTTAATTGAAAACGCACCAGCGATCAGCACTGATGAAAATACCGCTTACGACGAACGCATAGCGAGAGTATTCCCTTTTAATGCTAATTCCCCCTATGCCGATGTGATAGTAAACTGCGTTTATAGTAATGAGATAAACTTTGCTAGCACTTGCCGCCTAAATGAATTACCACTGATTGCACAAGATACAACGAGCCCGAGTATTGATGATATTATGGATCGCGTCGTGGTATCGCATGATTGGATGGGACAAAGGTTTAAAGAATTTTTAGAAAATTACGATGACCACGATGATTTTAAAAACTTATTACGAGCTACCACCGCTGTTGTCATTTCATATGATGTTCGTCCATCATATTATTGGGCAGTAACTGGCGCGATTCATCTTGATCCGAATAACCTATGGCTAACCCCCGAAGAAAGAGACACCATTAACCAAGCACCTGATTTTCGTGCGGCTTTTGGTGATGACTTAGATTTTGTATTGCCTTGGCGCTACGTAAAAAACAATAGTTATGCGAGTTTTTTCTACCCTGAAGATGTGCGAGTAACGCGTGATGCTGCTGATGGAGTATATAGCCTAGCCTCATTGATGTATCACGAATTAGCGCACGCCAACGATTTCTTTCCAAAGAGCTCTTGGGCCAGTTTAAATAGTAGTGACCGAATATTAGACGCTGTTAATGAAATCTCACAAAGTATAGGCACCCAGTCAGATATACTCGCCACCACGTTACCGCTAACCGGTAGCGAAATGTACCGTTTAGCACAAGTTCGTTTTCAAGGCGAAACAGCCACTACTGAAGAGCAAAATTATAGTCCGGCTGATGTCAGCAATTTTTTCAGTCCTGAGCATGCACCGCAGTTTTATAACTACTCAAGTAAACGTGAAGATTATGCCATGTTATTTGATGGCTTTATGATGAAAGCGCGCTTTGATGTCGACAGAGATGTCGCGGTAACAAACCAACCACAAACGGCAGAAGAAGAATATATGGTGACTTGGGGGCAACGAGGACGCATGGGCGAAGACAGCATTAAACCGAGAGTTGAATTTGTTACCCGAAGAATATTGCCAGAATTCGTTACAGCGACTGATATTATCAATAACTTGGCGAGCCCCATTATGATGCAGGCGGGTAAAACCTGGGCTGAAAACCTAGCTATTAGCCCAATAACAAATCAAGTTGCCGCTAAAGGCATCAATGAGTCGCCATTGAATAAAACAATTTATTATCGAAAAAATGCAAACGGTGCTAAGTATTATGAAAAACCACTACCTAATAAGGAACGTTAGTTTTTCCTATATAACAAGCCTTTTTAATTAAAAAGAATATCTTTAACAAAGGGAATGGTGATACGTCGCTGTTCCCTAATTGAGGCTTGATCTAACTGCTCTAGTGCCGCCAGTAAACTGGTCATATCACGAGACAAGCGATTAATTAAAAAACTTGCCACGTCATCGCTAATAAATAAGCCACGCTGCTGAGCACGGTATTGCAAAGCAAAGGCTTTTTCTTTATCTGTTAAAGGTTTAAGTTGTTCGGTAAAGCCCCAGCTTAAACGTGACACTAAATCAGGTAAACTTATCTGCAATTGTGCGACACTTTGATCACCCGTAATGATCAAGCACTTGTTTTGTTCAATCATACGATTGTATAAATCAAAAATGGCTTGTTGCCATTCTTTATTGCCGGCAATTAATTGAATATCATCAAGACAAACTAAGTCGATGTTTTCTAGCCCATCAAGCACATCAACCGACAACTGGGTTAATTCTGAAAAAGATAAACATAAACTAGTGACACCTAAGGTATCGGCATAAACACAGCTTGCATGCAGCAAGTGACTTTTGCCAACACCTGAAAGACCAAACAAATATAAACTGTGCACTTTTTTATTTTGCTCAGCAATATGATCTAAAAAAAGCTTAACTTGTTCAACAACCAATTGATTACTTTCACTTTGAAAGCTAGCAAAGGTTTCATCATCCGGTAATTGCACCGACAAGGTTAATTGAGAAACTTTCTTCACTTCTGCCCCCAATAAAATACCGCAATTTGGTCTTTATCTATTGGGCCAGCTAAAGGGTCAATATATTGATTAAGTTCTCCACTTAACTTTAACGACGCTAACAAAGCTTGTTGTGAGCCAATTAGTGACAATTTAAAACGACGAATTGTACCTTGTACACTCACCAGCTGAACCGATTCTACAGCCGATAATTCGGCAAGAAACTCGGAAACCGCAATTAATTTCGCTAAATTATCGATATTAGCAACATCAATTAACAACTCGTTACTATTGGTTGTTGATAACGCATATTGCTGATAAATATTATCGGTAATATCTGATAGTGCTTGATTCAACAATATCAAGACATCTTCACCTTGATATTGCTCGCTAAATATTTGCGAGTCTTCATTCTGGGCATCTGCCATCAAGCTCCAGTCCAACACTAACGATTGAGTCTGGCAAAGGGGTTGGCAATCACTTTTTTCGTCTTGTTCAACAACAAGGCTATTATTTGAAATTCTTATCACTACGACGGCTTCAGCCAAATAACGCGCTGACGCTTGCGCAACAGGTCGAGTAAACCGTCCCCAAACATCAGTTATCGTTACGGCAGATAAATCGGTTAAATCCATAATTGGCATGACTAAGGGTAAACCACGTAATTGCGAAAAGTCATCAATCGATTGCGGTATTAAAGAATTTGATGTTGAAGAAAGTAAACGACGCTCAAAGCCATTTTCTTCAACTACCCAAACCATGACTTGTGGGCGTAAACGTCCCCATATAGCTAAGTCACTTTGTTTAAATAAAGTATTTATTTTTTCTTCATTAAAAGAAACATTCAAATAACTCACATTGTTCTGACGAATATATTGATATTGGTTGACGTATTTATTGTAATTTTTTACGGCTTGAGAAACCAAAGGATGTTCAATTTTCTTGCCACCGACCTTAAAAATAACACCACGAAGCGCTTTTTTTAGTGCTTTATTTCGATCGCCAGCTGATTGCGAGCTCACGACGACTTTCGCGCTGTATAAGTTTTCTACTTCAATCGCGTTAATTCTAAACGACAGTATAAAAAATAAGAAAATCAGACAATTTCTGAGCATATATGGCATTAACAAGTGTTTCATAATAAAGATCTTATCATAATGTTGCTGATTTTTATCACTTATAAAAAATAATTTCTTTTAAAGATTTTCAGCACGTCTTTGCGCTGGTAGAATGTGCGCCATTATTATACAAGCTACTTAACTACATAATTGAGGTTTCCCCGTGAGCGAAGAAAAACAGTCTTTAAGTTATAAAGATGCTGGCGTTGATATAGATGCAGGTAATGCCCTAGTTGAAAATATTAAAGGTGCGGTAAAACGCACTACTCGTCCAGAAGTTATGGGGGGGCTAGGTGGTTTTGGCTCTATCTGCCAACTTCCAACGGGTTATAAAGAACCTGTCCTAGTTGCCGGTACTGATGGCGTAGGTACAAAACTACGTTTAGCCATTGACCTTAAAAAGCACGATACCGTGGGTATCGACTTAGTAGCAATGTGTGTTAACGACCTAATCGTTCAAGGTGCAGAGCCTTTATTCTTCCTCGATTACTACGCCACCGACAAACTAGACGTTGATGTGGCTTCTGCTGTTGTTTCAGGTATTGCCGATGGTTGTGTGTTATCAGGCTGTGCTTTAGTGGGTGGCGAAACTGCGGAAATGCCAGGTATGTATCACAAAGGTGATTACGATATCGCAGGCTTCTGTGTTGGGGTTGCAGAAAAGTCTCGTGTTATTGACGGAACAAAAGTTGCTGCCGGTGATCAACTTATTGCCTTAGCTTCTTCTGGCGCTCATTCAAACGGTTTCTCTTTAATTCGTAAAGTATTAGAAGTTAATAATACCGACACTAACGAATTATTAAATGGCAAATCAATTGGTGACCATTTAATCGAACCAACTAAAATATATGTTAAATCAGTATTAGAGCTACTTAAACAAGTTGATGTTCATGCCTTATCACACATTACTGGTGGTGGCTTCTGGGAAAACATTCCACGCGTATTACCAGAAAGTGCACAAGCGATTGTTGATGGCAATAGCTGGCAGTGGCCGGAAATATTTAACTGGTTACAAGAAAACGGTAACATCACTGAACATGAAATGTACCGTACCTTTAACTGTGGTGTTGGTATGATCATAGTAGTTCCTGCAGATGCAGTTGAACAAAGCCTTGAAATTTTAACCGCTCACGGTGAAAACGCTTGGCATATTGGTGAAATTGCCGATCTACAAGCTGGCCAAGAACAAGTTATTATTAACAAAGGTTAATTAGCCATGCGAAGCCGAATTGTAGTACTCATTTCCGGCAGCGGCACAAACTTACAGGCGATTATTGACGCCTGTAAGCAAGAAAACTATGGCGGCGATGTCGTCGCCGTAGTCTCTAATAAAGCTGACGCTTATGGATTAACCCGAGCACAAGAAGCAAATATTGCCACCGCCGTGCTGTCACATAAAGACTTCGATAGCCGTGAAGATTACGATAGTGCTCTCATCACTGAGATTAATCACTATCAACCTGATCTTGTCGTGCTTGCCGGTTTTATGCGGATATTAACGCCAAAATTTGTGCAAACTTATCAAGGTCGTTTAATCAATATACATCCTTCTCTTCTACCAAAATATCAAGGCTTAGATACCCATCAGCGAGCAATTGACGCTGGCGATACTGAGCATGGTGTTAGCGTTCATTTTGTTACTGAGGAACTTGATGGCGGCCCTGTGGTCTTACAAGCTAAAGTGCCTGTTTTCCCTGAAGACACTGCGGACGACCTTGCCCAGCGCGTGCACCAACAAGAGCATAGAATTTACCCTATGGTGGTCAATTGGTGTTGTAGCAAACGTGTTACTATGATTGGTGAAAACGCACTGTTTGATGGTGTAATTTTACCTGCTTCAGGGTATGCTAGCGAAGAATAAACTTTAATTTTAGAGAATTTTATATGTTGAAATCATTACCTTATGCCACTTTGTTATTATCTAGTCTAACATTGTTCAGTTCCACATCTTTCGCCCAGGCGACAGATAAAGAAAGTAAGGTATTGGTTCCAGCATTTACTGCAAATTACACAATTTTACGCAGTTCTAAATCCGTTGGTAAAGCCACACGTAAATTAGACTATTTAGACAATGGCATGGCGAAATATAGTTATCATACCGATATTGAATGGCTAATATTTTCTGACATCCGTGAAGAAATCTCAATTGTAAAACTTAACGGTAATAAAGTTACGCCAACAAGCTATGTCTATAAACGTGAAGGCACGGGGCGAGACAAGCACTATAAATGGAGTTACGACACTGCCAGCAATACCGCCACAGATGAAAAGAAAAATAAAACTAAAACCATCGACTTTCCTGACAATATTCAGGACTCGCTCAGTTACCATTTGCAGCATCGTTTAAACTTGATCAGTAAACCCGAGCAAAAGCAATTTGTTTACCCTGTGATCAAATCATCTGGCTCACTGAAAAATTACGTTTATCAATATGATGGTGAAGAAGAAATCATGTTACCTTACGGTTTAGTCAAAACCGTTAAATTTAAACGTGAAGTGGTTGAGAAAAAACGTATTACCTATGCCTGGTTTGCCCCTGAACTTGATTACCTGCTAGTGAAGCTTTATCAAATCAAAGGTGATGTTGAGCAGTTTGAAGCGCAACTGGAATCGGTTGACCTTGTAAACCCAAACGAAACGACTAGTAAATAGCGCTCGGTAATTTGAAATAAAGTGGTTAAACTTACAACCACTTTATTTTACACACGACTTATTACTTTGGTTTGCTTTCACAAATTAATTGCCCTTTGCTAAACAATAAGCCCTCCCCTGATTGCATTTTTTGCCAAGTTTCATCATCAGTTAAAGGCTGAGTTGCGATCACAGTGACAATGTCATTTTCAGTGGTTTCTTGTTCAAAATTAACCACCATTTCAGCGTCAATCAAACTTGCCTTACCAAAAGGCGCACGTCGGGTTAACCAATGTAAGTTGTTAGCACAATAGACAAATAAATTATCTCCGTCAGTTAACAATAAGTTAAAAACACCTAATTGATTTACTCTTCTGCATTGCTCAACAATAAAATCAAACAGCACCTTTGCTTGCGGCTCTTCACCATCAAATTTCAACAGCAATTGATCAAGCAACCAACAAAAGGCATGCTCGCTATCAGTTTCACCAACAGGAACGTGATACTTAATCGGCAATTCGTTTTTAAAGTCAGCTAGTTGCCCATTATGGGCATAGGTCCAATTTTTTCCCCACATGGGACGAATAAATGGATGGGTATTCACTAACGATATTTCACCTGAGTTAGCTTGACGAATATGGCAAACCACAGTTTCACTTTTAATGGGGTAATCAGTGACTAATTTTGCAATGGGAGATTCCGCGCTAGGCAATGGGTCTTTAAAACTTCGACACCCCTTCCCTTCATAGAAAGTAATGCCCCAACCATCTTTATGCGGCCCTGTATTGCCACCACGCTGCATTAAGCCAGAAAAACTAAAACAAATGTCGGTTGGTACGTTAGCACTCATGGCTAATAATTCACACATCGATTAAATACCTATATTTTACAACTATTTATAAAGAATTTTAAGAATGAAACCCACAAAGTGTCAGTAAGAGTGGCAGTACGGAAAATTGAATTTTAAATTAATGTTCTTCATATTTATTTTACTATTTTCTTTAAATTAAATCACCTAGGTTTTATTCGGTTATTTTGTTATCGGGTCTAACCTTGCTTTTTGCTCGCTCGCTTCATTGCCACTATTGGTAAAATCGCTAGCATTATTTGATAGCCCACTAGTACCCGCGCCTGTTTGAACGCCCAAATGCTTATGTTGTGCGCAGTAATTTGCCAAGCCTTTTACGGTTGCCATTAGTTCAGATAATAATTTAAGAACGTTTTCACTATCTGAGCCTAACCAAGTTTTGGGGCTACGGTGATCTTGTTCATTTGTGGCCGTTACTTTTCTTGTTCTACATTCAAGCTGAGCAATTTTTCCAATGATATCCTTTAGTGATTCATCGGTTTTGTTTTCAAAATTACCACTTTCATCAATATGCTGGTATACACCATCTCGCGTTTGAACCTTTATTTCACCTTCTTTAATTGTTGGCAAATCCCAACCAAAAGGTAAAACAGTTCTTATAAATGGTTTATCTGCTCTACCATAAGCAAAAGCTATTTCAACAATGCTGTTTATCTCTGGCGGTTCGATTCTACCGGCATTATTCCCCACACCAGGTAATGGCAGTGGCACCGCTTCTAATATGCCAATGTTCGAATCTTTACCGTGTTGATCAAGCAATTGAATATTTGCAGCATATCTCGGGTAAAATTCATCACTCGACTTTTCATCTTCAGTAGGTAACTCAGGAAAGGCAACTATTCGCGCAAATTGTGGCAAATGAAGTTTTGTTAGTATCTCTGGTGCTAGCCTATAGAGTATTCTTTCAATTGCTTTTTTAATCATGCGTTATTCGCTAAAGTTTTTGACCAGGTAATAACTTGCTTATTACCTGATAATGTCACGTTCGTAATATATCGCCCGTTTAACCTGATGCCCGGTCTTAGTTTTGGAATAGCGATTATTTCACCTTTGGTCGAAGATGATACTTTTAATGGGTGTTCGGCAAAATCTGTAATTTCTGACGTTGACCACAACGAATCATCCCAGCTACCAACATAAATTTTTCCATCAGGGCGCTGTTGAAATATGAAATTATTAATGCCAAACACTTTGCCAATTTGTTGCAACACTGTAATGCCATTGCCTTGATGATAAAAGCAAGGCACTTGTTTATTGATGTAATCGGCATTAGGTGTGATAAAGGAAATACCTAGCTTTCTTAGTTCATCTAGTACCTTTTTAGCCGTCGCAAAACGGATGGCAATTGAGGCGGGAAACGATAATGCACCAATGAGTTCACGGCATGTTACAAACCATTGCCCGTTTGCATAATGCTTAGATTCAATAACGCCTAGAAAATAAGGAATTAAGTTGTCTAGTTTGTATCCACAATGGAATTCAACTATGCCTTTTGGCTCCAAATCATGAACAAAAGTAAAGCTTGCGCGACCATGGCTAAATAAATCAAGGCTAATAGCATCTTTTACAATGCTCTTTACTTGCAGCCCATTTATCATCAGCACTTTTGTTAATCGAGTTGTTTCCACTATGGACCCGTAGCCTTTTCAAATTGTTCTTGCACGCTGTTGTGTCCGTCATTCGCTTGCGTTTTTATGTTTTGTGCTGCGTTGTTATCAATCTGTTGCTGTTCACGCTCCGATTTACTTAAAACTTCCAGTAAATTAAAACTAACATTCCATGCCTTTACTTGTTCGTCTTCAACGGCTTTTATTTCACCGTCAAACTTAACTTTTCTCACTTTGAAAACTTCGGCAATATCACAATTTACAGTGAGCAAAGCTCTTGCACCGTTCTGGTCTAGTTTTTTCGATTTGGTTATTAATTCGGTTAGCTGCGCTTTGTCTATAAAGGCCACCTTTGTCGTTACCGACAAAACTGACGCTTTAACTCCATTGTCCGTCGTGATTAAAAATGAACCGGCACCGCTTAAATCTTCACCGGCTAATTTAAACCCACACCGTACCTTTGTTTCATAACCTGGTACTTGCCAACCGTCTAATGCGATCATTATTTATCTACTTCATGATAGTTAAGGTTTATTTTATAAACAGATAAACACGCACTGATAAAATCAGCGCGCGAATTAACGGCGGCCATAATCATTCAGGCTTGACAGGCCAAACAACTTCTATTCCTTCAACGTAGTTATTTGGAATATCTCGTAATGCTTGTCGATATACGGCGTAGTCATCTTTTTGTTGTTGAGACAATTGGCAATCTGTAAGTTGAGTCCAGTCAGTCTCTCTAATTCTACGGTTTCGTTCTATTTGAATTTCCCATTTAGTCATTGTCAAATACCTATGCAAAAGTTTGTGAAGGTCTCATTGTTATCGAACCTGTGTTTATTTTTAAATGCACTGAGAAATTTCTCCCAGTTAATAGTGTCTTTTTGGCTTGTAGCGTGGCAGTTTCTCCATTCACTCGGAAAAACAAATCGTTAGAATGACTATGTAACTCTTGATATGTATCTATGCGTACAGAGGTTTCATAACCGTGCTGAGCTTGGTAAATGAATGCCCATTCTTGTGGCTGAATTGCACTATTTTCAGTAGATAATACCGAAATCATAAATGTTGCCGACGCCCCTAAGTCTGCTATGTCGCACCAAACATTAGCGAAATCACTACCGGATATAATGTACTTTCCTTGTCCTTCAACTAATGATCTTGTTAATTCATCTATTGAAGTTTCAATCTTTTCATCAATTTCACCGACTTTCCCTTCAACCGCACTTGTTAGCTGATTGCTTGACGTTACCAGGTCACTTATTTTCTGTTCAATGGTCATTATTTAAATTCCTTGTTTAACTGAACAAATTCAGTTGTTTTAAAAAAGTTTCTAAGTGTTCGATACATGTTGCTGATTTGCGCCGTTGCATTGGACATTAAAGCGCTCTGAATCGCGTTTAATTGAATAGAATAATCAAACATCCAACTTGCAGCCGGTATCTCTATTTTTGATAGTGCTTTTGCTGCGCCAAACTTAATAACAAAACTGCGATTATGAACGTTGTTTACCCCTTGGCGTTTTCGCTGCAATGGTAAATAGTCCAACGCTAACAACGTGCCGCCCTGAGTTACTAGGCCGATAAAGTTATAATCAAAATCACCTAAGTCCTGATCAAGCACACAAGCCCAAGCGACGGTGTTATCATCAATGAAACCATCAATTAGGTTACTTTCTTCATGGACAATATGGCTTGTTGGGATTGCCATGTTTTCGTCGCGCTCTGAAGATTCACTCAAGTTCGGAATATTAGCCAGTATGATTTTTTCAACGTCGAGTCCGCTATTTAATAACGCTTGTGAGGCTATATAATTTTTCCCCGCGCTGGTAAGTATTCCCGTAACTTCTGACATGTTATTTCCTTTTATAAAATCGCTTCGTGGATATCATATTGAGCACCAAGAAATGCTAATGTAGCGCAAGCATCCAAGTTACTTTTGCCATCTATATTAAG
Organism: Colwellia sp. SU-HH01172; assembly: GCF_057553355.1. Taxonomy (NCBI): domain Bacteria; kingdom Pseudomonadati; phylum Pseudomonadota; class Gammaproteobacteria; order Alteromonadales; family Colwelliaceae; genus Colwellia; species Colwellia sp. SU-HH01172. The sequence goes on from NZ_BAAJMB010000002.1 coordinate 427,960, forward strand.
CTGATGATTGACATGAACGGCATCCCACTGAACATCACAACACCCTAGCCCCATACTGTTTTCAACTACGTTATGCACGGTAAATTCATAACGGCGACAGGCACGGCCATACAACTGAATTAATTCTGGCAATACATCGCCATACTTTGAAACGGTATGGCTACTAAAATCTAATGCGATAACGTCCCAGTCACGACCATCAATACGTTCAGTTACGTTGATCACGTCAATACCCAGTCTGTCGAATATACTGACTATTGACGATATTTCACCGGCTTCAACGGTATTGACAAAGGCATGTTGAACACGTTTTCGAAATAGTTCTGTATTCTCGTTTGGTAACTGACTGGTTAACCGCTCGTAAGCCAATAAACTTAAAATGGGCTCAATACTGTGTTGCTCGTTACGCTGACTTGTTGCCCACAAAAGCCAGTTTCTTGTGTTATCCCAATACCCTTGCGCTGCTTTTACAAGCTTTTCTGCGTGCCCTTTGTTTAGCCACGTCGCGACAGGTTGAACGACAACTGGGTTGCTACTCATGGTTCATCACCAAGTTGGTTAATTTTGGTAACCACAAGCCACATTCAATATCTGCTTTATCAAACGAGCACGTTTTTAAAGATGGGAATTGATAATGTAATTCTGCTTTTAGCAAGCTAAAACTAAAGGTGGTGTTGGGTCTTGGTTTTGTCGGCTGATATGCATCATTTAAACGAAAAGCAGCGCGCACAAAATTCTCTAATTCTGCGCTTATATCTTCGCTGTTGTCGTGCAATGAATAGCTCATTTGCAATGCATAGTCATTTAGTGGCATCGCGTAAATCATAAAATCATCACCGTGGCCGTGATAACCTTTTGCTCGAATATGCTCACTAATGACATTAATTAAAGTGCTTGATACGGTGCCCACCTCTAGAAAGATATAGGCATCGGCTGTGCCTGGTCCTCTGGGGGCACCATTTATAATTTCTATATTGTCTATGGCAATACCAAAATCACTGATTATTTGTTTATAAACTGCGTTGGTATGCCAGCGGCCAGCCGTACCGAAAACATTAATAATCCGTGTTCGATAGTCTTCGGTTGTCTCTTCATCACTACCAGGTAAAATCAACCAATCTTCTGAATTTTTAACACTAACACCTTCGATGGGTGTATCTAGTTTGTAATAACTATTTTCAGGTAAATTGTGTGCTTGTCCGGGCTCTGTAGCTTGCACAATTACTTGTGTCGATAGCTCTCCATCTTTAAACACAGCGCTGTCGAGTAATTGAACCTTGTACACTTTATTTGCATAGGCATCAGAACTAACAACAGAGCCAAGGGGAATACTGAGCGTACCACTGCCATCAACTCGGCTTAAATTAAGTACTCCTTTTGCAAAGGTTGAACTAAACACCTTTACATTTCTGCTCGGACCATGAAGATTTATTAAAGCGTCTCTGCTCGCTGTTGCAATATATAAATCTGGCATAAGCACTTTTGCTATCCATTCGAATAGTGCAACGACAGGTAAAGTAATGATCGCTTTTATGGTTCGCCAAAAAGGGCTAAAAGGACTATTGTTTTCGATGGTAATATCTTGCTTGATTAATTCCGCATCCCACTGCGTTTTTGCCGTTTCTTCAGTGACAGGTAATCCCGCATCTATCATCATTTGTTCAAAATTTGGAGTCATGACGAGACCCCCAATGTGACATTGCCATAAAGGTGCGTATCGGCTTCAATTGACAACGTTTTATCTTTGTTCATATTCACAAATACACTACCAGGTACTAGCCGTTCATCTTTTTCAACTTCTAACTCTATTTCGGTTAACACCGCTGAAATAAAATTCTGATTGTTCAGTTTAATTAGTCGAACTAATAACCCACTTTCAAGAACACGATGTTTAACATCTTGAGCAACCACATTCGCACTGTTTAATTGCTCTATGGTTAACGTTGGGCTGGTAACAAAGTCACCATCAACAATATTTAAATCAATATGGTTACTACTCATTATCCCGCCATTTCTAATAGCTGTTCAAAATCTTGCTCTACGTTGTCAGACTTAATGGTTAAGCTGTCGATAAGAACACGCTTACTTTGATCTGTCGTTGTACTGTTTGATAATGAATTGGAAAACTGTTTAGCCACTTCTGAAGTTTCAACTTTGACGCCCGTTATTGAAGATGAGGAATTAGTTTCCTTATTGTTTTCTATAGCTTGTGCGGCAGCAAAGGCAGAATTAATTGGAATGACATTTGAAGTAGCGCGTTGCCCAATGTTATCCACAATATTTGTGGATAACGTTCCTTGAACACTATTAACCTTGTTTGCCACAATTTCGGTATCACCAAAGCCGAAGAAGTCTTTTATCGCATTTCCGGCATAGCCTAAACCTTCAATCACTTTCGCATTAATGGCGAGAATTGCTTTCAAAGGCATTAGTATGAAATCAAGTGCTGCTGCGACATTTTTACCAAAACTCACCCCTGCATTATTTGCGGCATTGAGTTGCTGTGTTGTTGATTCAACTGGGGTTAACAATGAACCAAACCAGCTAACAACCGTGCTGACTTTTTCACCCAACCATGAAAACAAATCGCCAATAAACGATAGTGACCCGGTTAGTTGTGAAAAGACACTGAAAATAGGCTGTAGCCCAATACTAAGACCATCCCAAAACCCCGACATAAACGCTTTAATGGGTTGCCAATATCGGTAGACCACTGCGGCTAGCCCGATAACAAGTGCAACTATCCATGTAATTGGGTTGGCAAGTAACGCGGCGCTGAATGACCAAACACTTGTTGTTGCACCGAGTATTAACGCTTTGATAGCGCCAAAATAACCACCGGTTAAAACGGCTGTCGTTTGAAAGCGTGATAATGCTAACGTTGCCCATCCCCATGCACTGGCAAGTAATGTGGTGGATTTAGTCAAGACACTAGTTACGCCACCGAAACCAATCATGCCAAACTTGGCAAACCCAATCGTCATATTCATTAAGCCCATGGCGACTATCAGTCCCGTTACACCGACAACAGTTGTGGCTAAAATGCCGGTTAGCGTTGGAAATTCTCGACTTAGCCATATAACACCACGTAACATCGAACCAAGAATTTCAACCACAGGCTCTATAACTGGCAATACGGCTTGTCCTAATGAAGTAGCGGCAGAATTAAAGCCGCCGCTTAATCTCTGCCATGCGTCTGTTTGTGCATTAGCCATGTCGATGGCTGCTTGCATACCTGATTGTTTGTTCAACAGGCCTATATTGTTTTTTAACTGGTCAACTTGGGGTAAGAGTAATTTAATTAGTCCCGTCGCTTCATCGCTGCCAAAGGCTTTTTTTAGTGCGTCTGATTTTGCTACCGTATCAATCAATCCAAACTTATTGTGTAAGGCGTCAAGAACACCGGCCATTGGTAAAAGCTTGCCTTGTGCGTCGGTCATTTGAACACCAAGTACCTTTTGCGCATTACCAACACCGGCTAAGAATGCTTTGTATTTTGTGCCGGCTTCACTACCTGACATAGTGGCTTGTAATTGGCCTAGTACAGCCATAGATTCAGCCATATCAATACCATGACTTTGTGCACTCGCCCCTAAGCTGGTAAAGGCACCAGACATTTCATTACCATTGGTTTTGAACATACGCACAGCGGTAGCCGTTTGACCTGCTAGTTGCTCAACCCACTGTGTTTTACCGATGGCATTGGCATTGTCTTGATAAATGCCAAACATAGTGCCGAGATAATTTGTTGCGGTAGATGCATCTGACTTGGTGCCTTTTGCCATAATGGCTGATGCATTTGTAAAAGCGCTTAATTCGTCACCTGTTAAACCCGCAATTGATGATTGAATATCATAGGAAGCGCTGATCACATTCGCAGCATTACCACCATATTTGGCCGTAAAATCTATCGACGTGTTATTTAATTGTTGCAACGATTGTTCAGCAACACCAAGCGAATTAACTTCGCCTAAACTTTGGTTGGCTGCGATTGCGGGATTTAACGAGCCAACAAGCATCATTGCACCACCGGCCGCCCCCATAAACCCTTTCATCATTTGGTTTTGAGCATTACCCGCTTGCGCACTGAGTTGGTTAATTTTTGACATGATTTTATTCACTGGCCCTGTTGCTTTATCAACAACACCAATTGAATACATCAACTTTTCAAGTTTACTTAACCCGCTCATTTAATTACCCCAATCAACTAAATACTTGTGCAAATATGGTGGTTAATAGCAACCAAGAAAAAGCGGCAGAAATAGCATATAAACCTAATCCTTTTAGTGATTTAAATTTCTCTAGCATCGTTCTGCCTTAATATGTGAACTAAGTGTTTTTAAAAAACATGCAAATACCGTTATTAATTGCGATAGTGAAATTTTGTTGACTTTCATTTTCTAAAAATAGTGCTTGAGCCAAGCTTTCTTCACTTATTGTGCTATTCGGTAACCACTTTGCATGATATGCGAGCATTCTATCTACTTGGTTTCTTTCGTAGCATTTTGCTCGCTGCTCGATTTTTTTACCGTTATTTCAAACTCCGGCTGGTATTCATCGACTATCGCTGCAGCAATATGCAAAGCTGCACCTGGTTGTTTAACGATATCCTTCAACGCTGATTTTGACTGATCATCAACGACGGCCATTAAAAAATTAGTTGCCGGTTGCACCTTGTTAACCATAGTGGTGCTATTTTGATATTTATTGTATGCAGCAACATTTACATTGAATTGCAAATCAATGCTGTTGACTTCAAGTACTATCTTTTGTTCGAATGCCATAAGATTCTCGTTAGTTAATTTAATTGATGTTGTTCTAACAACGTGTAGGTAAACGTGTTGCCATGTATTGCTGCTGACTCACGACAAAGGGCCATAAACTCGCCGTAATCATCTGGATCAGCAATTACCTGGCAACCCGCGCTCCATTTATCCACAAGCTTTGATTCGACATGAGCGTTCGCCCGATGGCAATTGATACCGAAGTACCCCACTTGTTTATTGACATCCGTGTCTATCGCTTCGTCCTTGTTTCCGTCGCGAAAAACTGTCACCGGCTTATTTTGGACAAGAGCCGGATATTTCCCTTGGTGGTAACCAAAGGTCCATAAACTTCTATGCTGCATCGGTGCAACAATTGCGGTGCCATTAACGTTAATTGGATTTTTACGATAATAAACACCTGGGTCAGTGGTGCATTTAAATTGCTTTAATTGCCACTTGCCGTTAATTTGGTAAAGCATGCACATTAAGTCATTAAATGAATTCGCTCGCTTGTTCTTGTTGCGAATACCAATGATATTCAGGTTTAAATCCCCTTCGAATACTTTGTAATTCAAAGTATTCATGGCGGCTAATAACGCTTCAATGGTGACGGTTAATTTGCTCATGCTTTTCCTTACTTCGTGCTACAAATCACGAACTTCATCGGCAGTTAAGTACGGAATGCCGTTGATTTTGACGAAATCTTTACTGGTTACCATGCCTTTGATGGTGGTAAGGTCCTCTTCACCACCTTCAGCTTTTAGATTTAGAATGTCTTCTAATGATGGTAATACGCCAAACGCTTCGACATTTTTTGAACCTGCTTTAGCTTCTGCTAAAAATGAAATATCAAACGGTTCAATGCCTTTCCAGCTACCCGCTTGTTTTGCTTGCGCTTCAACTAATAAAAAGTTTTCGTGATCAAGTTTTAACGTAACTTCCGCTTCGACCTTGCCATCGATATAACCAACAGGTACACCACGTACAAATTTTGGTTGCCGACCATCAGTAACTTTTACCGTAGCTTCAACAACATGAACTAACTTGTCGCCGATAAATACGTCGAAATCCTTACCGCCTAAATGCTTAACTGACATAACTATTCCTTACTGTGATTTATCTAAAATAATACCGACAAGAATCGTACTTGCTGATTCATAAGGTGTTACTTTCATCATAATTTGAAGTTTTGAAGCGCTAAGCCACGTTAGGCCGATAGCGTCTTCTGACGGCTCTTTAATTTCACCGGGGAATTTTTCTGCTCCTAGGTTTGTACTTTCAGCCATTGCGCGAAGTGGTTTTGACAGTAAACGTTTACCTAGCGCAATACCCGAAGGTGAATTATTCAATCGTCGATTTTTAATTTGATAAATCGCTATAATTCGAACTTGCCTTGCAGCTTTATCGACAATGCGACCATCTTCAATTTTTTGAAAGTCGCCACCTTCAGCGTCAAGCATGTTGACATCACCAAAGTAAATACCGTCAAAGTCTGGATAAAATTGAGTACACGAAAAACGTATGGCATCTAGCGCTTTGGTTACGGCATTAGTGAGTGGTGAGCCACTTTTATCAACAGGTGATGGCAATAACGACAGCGAGCCAGTTTGTACTCGCATTGGGCTATCGGCAATAGTGACCGAGCTTTTACATAGGCGCCCTGCTACACCACCAAGTTCATCACCAAAAAGCAATGGCACAAGTGCTACTCGTTCGGCCTTAACACCATCTTGCAATGGCTGAATTGCGGCTAAATGCTCTGCCCATGTTTGACCTGTATCGGCTGTTGGATCGCAACCTGGTACAGCTACTAAAAACCGTACTCGCCGAGCGTGCGTTGATAAAAGCTCTAATGCTTTCGCTTGATATGCTTCAACTTCGGCTTTCCCCGTTACGGGTTTGCAAATAACAATAATTTCGGGGCTAACATCTAAATCCATTGCATTGTTAATCAGTGCATGAATATCATCAGCCGCTTCAATAGGTATTGCCCAGCCAGAAACTAAGTCATCACCATTTCTAACCCATGACGCTAACTGAGTTTTTAATGCTGATTCATCGCTACCGATCAAATCATCAAAATCTGATTGCGCATTAATGGCGACAACTTGACGTAAATTCTTGGTGCCTACACCAATAAATAACACCGAACGTTCAACTTCCTTTGTTTCGCCGCTACCTGTTTGCAGAGCGGTTACATTGACTTGACCTTGACTCATGACTTTTCCTTTTTTGATTTAAGCGGCTAATCGCATCGCTTCATCTAACATGTAATTTTTTAGTTGAACTAATTCACTTTGACTTTGGCCTAAAAATGAGCGTTGCGGTAAAGGTATCGCCCATTTCTTTTTAACGGTTTTATCGTTGCGAAGTAGCCTTAAAATGAGTCCAGCTTGTCGCATTGATATATTTTCTTGTATCCACTTAAGGCTTGCAGTTTTCCAACCTTTGCCTTTATTTTTTCTGACTTTGTAACCTTCTTTTTTCAACGCTTTGGCTTGCTTTCTACTCGCTAATGCGTCTTCACTTGGTGTGCCATATTTACGAGCCGCCTCACTGGCAGTCATTTCCATTTCAACACCTTCTTGGTGGGCTCGTGCAATTTTGCCTACCAACGCGTTACCAAAGGTTACTTGAGCATTATTAGGGTTACTTCTAACTTGCAAATGCTTACCTAACTTTTTCAACATTCTTTGTTTTCTGCCATTGGCCCTTTGTTGCCAATTTCTTCCAACTAAGTCTTTTTGATTTTTAATTCTTTTTTTAGAGTCTCGCCTTACTTTTCGGGCTGCGCCTCGGATTATTCGTCTTCTTTTTCGCGGGTCTAGCGTCAGTAATTCAAGCTGTCTTGTTGCTTGCCTTGTATTGATGCCAACCGATAGCATTTATTTCTCGACTTCTGGACTGAGTTCAAAACTTTCAGCTATCCACAAGCTTTGTTCACCAAAGTCATAATGTTTTCCATCTAACATGAATGGCCCATTGGAGCATTCGATCAACTCAATATCTTCAATAAGCGTTTCAATGGTTAGTTCTATGTCATTGGTTTCGTCTTCATTAACATCACAACTAAATTCAATTTCACTACTTTCATCATTAGTAGAGTTTTCATGTAACCAAAAAGCAGCGTAGGCAGCGATTAGTTCAGCCGGTGCAGCGCACGGGTTAATGCTGATCACACCACTGTAATAAAAAGTTGCGGCGAGCAAGCCATTGCCATTAATATTCTTGCTTCTCGGCTCTATTCGACCACCTTCGATGTGTGCATCAAACTGCGTAGGTAAGGCGAGCTTTCTACCGTGATAGTTAGCATCCATTAAATGTTTGGCCAGGTGTTGTAATTTATTTTGTGACACTTAACATTCCTTACAGTAATGCAACGGACAAGTTGCCTTTAATGTTCTGCATCGCCCGTATTGCTTGAAAACATTCGGTTTGCCAATGCTGAGCGTTATCGGCAGCACTTTCTTGCTGAGCCGCTTTGTTATCACGGTGCGTTTCACCAAGTTTTGATATTAGTAATTTGCTTTTTGCTAGGCTATAAACGGCCTTTTTATATAAAATTACTAATCGATTTTCGTTATTAATATGGGCGTCGTATACGTCTTCGAGCTTTTCTTTATCTGACCAATATAAAGTGTGGTATTGCGCAAGTTCATCGTTTACGAACAATGCAGCATGCGTTAACTTTTCAACCACCATTTCAATATTTGCGCTGTAATTTGTCGCTATGCCGTAGTTTTCAGTTAGTTCTTTAATGCACAGAACAGGATAAAAACTATTACTTGTCACCTTGTTTTCAGGTGTTTCAGTAAATGGCATTGCGCTTACATTTAACAAATTAGCTCTCACATTCGATTAAATTAGGTGCAGCCGCCCCGACAACGTTGGTTAAACGTGATTCAACTCGTTAGCCTGTTGCCGCTGGCTGCATGGCGATAGAGACGTTTAAATTTCTATTTCAATATTTAGTTGTTTGGCTAAATCTTTTGCCACTTTCTTCACACCGGCTTTGTCGTTAATTTGAGTCGCACTAACGTAATGATGTAATGCATTGCCGAAGTTAAAGCATAAATGCTCAAGCTTTCCGGCCATGGCATACAGCTTGCCTTTGACAATATCGTTAACGTCCCACTTGTTTTTTTCACACAATTCAATCAGGACATAAAACGGTCGAACAATGTCAAACAGTTCGTTGTACTTTGGCGATTTCTCTAGTGTTGCAGCACCTACATCGTAAAGTTGGTCGATTACGAATGTACCCCAATGTTTGGTGTTGAATTTGGTAGGTAATGGCTGTTGTTGTTCGGTCATTAATGGTAAAAGTTCAAGCACCTGGTCCCAACGTTGTAAGTCGACAAGCCAAACGAATACCCACGCTAAAACGTTATTAGGATGATTAGCGCCGCATTTTTGATACTCTTCGATATACTCTAAGTAGCCGTTATTCGCTAATGCTTCGCGTTTATATTGATGCTTTTGTTCTAAGTCAGAAAACTGTTTAAGTTGAGCTAAGTCGCTTTCAATACCGATTTGGTACATATCAAAAGCTTTCATGATTTTGTCGCGTGCAACATCGTTATTCTGTGATGTAGCAATTACGGCTTTAGCTGAATTGTTAACAGTGCTTTCAGTCGCAGTTGGCGCACTAGCACTTTTTTTCGACTTTGCCGCTAACGCTTTAGCGATATTTCTTTTAACTAAACTCATTTTAAATAGTTCTCGGTTAGTTTTTAAAAATGCTACCTAGCAAATAATTGCTAGGTAGCGAATGCGTTTATAGCTAAACGCTACCAGGAAGTTATACCCAGCCATCACCGGCTGAATTAGGCAATTTCACGTTGGCAGATTCAAAGAAAGTAATTTTTTCCATATCTTCAACGTAAAAGCAGTCGTTACGTGATTGATAATCTTCTACACGTTTTTTCTTTGCATTGTTTTCAATACTTGTGCGAGTTGAACCGGCTTGCACGTAATGGCTTAAATTGTCAAAACTGGTTATTAAAATACCGCGTGAAGGAAAGAACGGTGCTTTGTAACTACGTAAGCCGCCATACGTATCAATAACTTGTTCAAGTTCGATTTTTGTTTTTTCACTTGGGGTATGGGCTTGTTTGGCATATAGCTTGTTTTTATCATTGGCTAATAGTTCGTCACCGATAATGGCAACCATGCCAACACGTTTATGCTCGGGAATAGCTTGTAGTGCATCGTGCACCGCTTGATCTAGGTTTTCGTAGTCTCCACCATTGCCAATGCGAATTTCACCTGGTACTTGCTCACCTTCTTTCATAACGCGTTCTTCAGCATCACGACGTACCAATTGCAACCAACCAATGTTAACGTCTTGCAGCATAGGGTTATTGGCTAAATCAGTCGTAGCGGCTGCACTTGTACCATTGAAACCAATTTTAATAATATCTAAGGCAATTGCTTGTTTTACGTGATTGCGGTAGCGATTGTGAAAGTCTTTGAACTTCGACCATTGATCCATTTTTTGCCACGTTAAATGCACATCACATTCAACGGGATAACAACGATATTCGCGTTGTTTTAAACCTGATACGTCTTTGGTTTGTCGCTCTTTGCTATCGTCAGTTTCAACACCCGTTCGGCCCGTTACGGAACCGTTTACACTCATAATTACAGATTGACCAACAATATCGTCAACCATAGCGGTGTTGATCATCTGCAAGAATTCAGCAGATTCATACACAGCATCGTAAAGGGCTTGCTCGACAGTTGGTTCAACCGAAAATTGCTCGGACATTGACGCAACACCATAATTAGTCGCTAAACCAGCTAATACCGCTGAAAATACTTTAGTTGTATTGAGTTTCATTTCTTTTCCAAATAGTTAATTAATAGAAAGTTTTTACAAACTCACTTATAAAAGCGGTTGGCCTGACTTACTTGTGAATTGGGCCGCGTCAACGTTGTTATCGTCAGTTTCCGTTGTGTTATCACCTGGTGTGCCAAGTGCCTTGGAAAAGTCGGTTGCTAATTTTCCAACTTGTTCACCTAACGTTGAAAGTTGCGACTGCATGCTTTTGAAATCTTCGTTTTCATTTAATGAAAATTCCGAATCACTATCGTTCGTCTGATCATCATCTGTAGCTACAGGCGCTTCTTTACTAAACTTTGCTTCAATGTTTTGCATTGACGCTTGCATAGCGGTAAAGCCAGTTGCGATTTGTGTTAATGGCTCAGTTAACGCGGTTTGTAACTGATTGAATTGTTCTGGCTTCATTTCGTCGTCCTTTTCATTGTGAAAAATGTTTTTAATAAAACTTTTAAATTTGGATTCAGGCTCTTGGTTTAATTCTGGCTCAATAGATAACACTGAACGTTCAATAGCACCTTCTGTTGTAGGGGATTGTTTACCGAATTTTGCGCGGGTTGTTCGAGTCGATGCGGGGTAATCTGTCATGGCTAAGCCGGTTAGATAGGTTTTACCTGTGTCCATAAAATTTCGGGCTATTTCAATACTGTAATAAACTGCTTGGTCTGCTTGATTAAGCTTAAGTAGCGATTCATTTGGACATAAAATAGCGGTTAACACTACTGTTCCATCTTTAGCCTTACCTTTGGCGACACTCATGACATCACCAAGCATACAGCCGTTTAAATCAATACCTTGTGAATCAGCAGCCCATGCGCCCCAATTACCATAGTGGTCAAGGTTTATCCTTGCGCCATATAATTCTCGATTGTAAGTTTCGACAATATCGTCAACGTCTTGCTCCGTTATTTCTCGACCATCGACGGTCAATCCAACTGATGCAATATGTTGTGGTGTTGTGCGTAAACTACCTGGCATTTAAATAACCTTGAATCAAATTTGTGTGTTAATTTATATTCGCAGTTTGCACCGAGTTTTCGCCCCTTTCCAACGGTTTAACTTTTTGAAATTCCTATTTTTTTGTTTTAGGAATTCTCTGGAGTTTTGATTAAAGAATTAAGCAATTTAGCGCTATAAACTGACCGTATTCATTCAATACATGGTTGTTTTATTCGTTAATGAAACTTAGGTATGACCCAAGCACAATTAAACAAGCGCGTGATCACTATGTATTTGGTGCGTATACGTTTGATGAAATTTCAGAAATGCCAAACATGCCTAGCGCACGTACTTTGCGACGTTGGGCTGATGATGGTGCTTGGAATGACCTTTGCCCTTCCTTAAATGCAGAAACAGCTATAGCACGAAGAATTGTTTTACTTACTGATCGTGAAGAAAAAACCGATGCTGACTATAAAGAGTTAGATTTTTTAACTAAACAGCAATGTGCACTAAATCAGTCTCGTTTACCCAGTGCTGGACTTACCAAGAAATATGGCACAGCTGCGCAACGAAACACTGATAATGAAGATAGTGAGCGGCCTTCTAAGAAAAAACGTAAAAAGAAACTTAAGAATGATATTTCAAGCATTACCAAGGAAATGCTTGATGAATTAAAACAAGAATTACTTTATCCGCACCAGTTATTTTGGTTTGACAACCAAGACCACCGCAGCCGTTTTATATTAAAACCTCGCCAAATCGGTGCGACTTTCTATTTTGCCTTTGAAGCTTTTTATGACGCGATTGTTAATGGCCGTAATAAAATATTCATTTCCGCTTCACGCGATCAAGCAGAAATATTCAAAGCCAATATTATTTCCCTTTGCCGTGAATACTTTGGCATCGAATTAAGTGGCTCACCGCTTACGCTTAACAATAACGGCAAAACCACTACGCTTTATTTCAAATCAACCAATGCGCGAACAGCACAGTCAGCCAGTGGTGATTTATATATTGATGAGGTGTTTTGGATACCAAAATTTAAAGAGTTACGCTCACTTGCACAAGCAATGGCAACGCATAAAGATTTTCGCATTACGTACTTTAGCACCCCTTCTGTGACGAGCCATGAAGCTTACGACTTATGGAATGGTCGATGGTATAGAAAAACTAAAGCCTGTAATGACCCCGAGTTTGAAATTGATACCAGTCACAAACACTTAAAAAATGGGGTGGCATGCGCTGATGGTATTTGGCGACAGAGGTTAAATGTGCATGATGTGGTTAATCAAGGGTTTGACCGCATTGATATTGAACTGCTCGAAAATGAATATTCAAAAGACGAGTTCGACAACTTGTTTATGGGTAAGTTTATCGATGATGCACACTCAGCCTTTAGTTTACGACAAGTGATGGCCTGTGTTTGTGATTCACGCAAATGGAAAGATGTAGACCTTACATGGGAAAGGCCATACGCCATGAAGCCGGTAGTTATTGGCTTTGACCCTGCAAGAACCCGAGATAATGCTGCCGTGGTCGTAATGACTCTACCCGCTAATGCATCTGAGAAGTTCAGAATAATTGAAACACTGAATCTAACAGGTAATGACTTTGAAAGCATGGCAAATGAAATAGAAGAACTAACAAAAAAATATTATGTGGTTCATATCGGTGTTGATACAACTGGTATAGGTCTTGGCGTATTTGAGTTAATTCAAAAGTTTTTCCCTATGGCAATGGCCCTTCATTACAACCCAATTTTAAAAAACCGTTTGGTTCAAAAAGCTATCAATATTATTCATAACAAACGCTTGGAATTTGACGAGCAGTCAGTCGGTATAGCCAGTAGTTTTATCAATATCCGTAAAAAGGTGGTTAATGACAATATTACTTATGCAACCAATAGAACTGCGGCTAACGGTCATGCCGATATAGCTTGGGCAATTATGCATGGACTAATTTATGAACCGCTTTCTGGTGGTATAGACAGTACACGAACATCAATAGGAATCGCCGCGTAATGCGAAAAAAACAATACAAAAATCGAAAGAAAACAAGCAGCTCGGAAAGTTTAAGCAATCAGTCGGCGATATCAACATTTAGCTTTGGTGATCCTGAGCCGTGTTTAGACAACCGATTGACTGATTATGTTGGGGTTTATGCTGATATTAACGGCGTTTATGCGCCTCCTGTATCACTAAGCGGGTTATTAAAGTTACTCACAGTAAATGCCCAGCATGGCCCCATTTTATATTTCAAGCGCAATATGATTTTAAAGTGGTTCAAACCTAATGCCATTTTAAATAGAAACAACTTTAGTAAGTTCGCTTTTGACTATTTGTGGTCGGGTATGGGTTACTTTCAGGTGATCAGAAACCCGTTTAAGCAAATTATTAAGCTTAAGCATTTACCAGCATTAAATATGCGTTATACGAAAGAACATAACGTTTATGCGCAACTGCAAAGCAACGGTAAAGTTATTAAGTTCCAACCAGGTGAAGTGATTCAAATAAAAGAATACGATCCGCGCCAAGGTATTTACGCCATACCGCAATACTACGGTGGTATTCAGTCAGCCTTACTAAATGAAGATGCAACGCTATTTAGGCGTCGTTATTTCAAGAACGGCGCGCACATGGGGTTTGTGTTTTCTATGGCTGATCCAAATTTAACACCTAAAGACGAAGAAGCGCTTAAAAATGCGATTTCTCAAAGCAAGGGTGTTGGTAATTTTAGAAGTCTATTTATCAATACTAAAGTACCAAAAGCTGACGCCGAAAAAGCGATCAAAATAACACCTGTGGGCGACATATCTACCAAAGACGAATTTGAGCGTATTAAGAAAATAACTCTAAACGATATGTTAAGTATGCACCGAGCAAGTGAGGCATTAAGCGGTCAGTCGTCTGGTGATAGCCCGGGCTTTGGTGATTTAGATAAAATCACACGAAGCTACTACAACAATGAAGTGGTACCGCTTCAGCAAGAAGTGTCGCAGTTAAATGACTATTTACCTGAACACTTTCACCTAGATTTTGAAATTCCTACCTATTCAGATTTACACCCTGAATTAGCCACCGAAGATGATAAATAAGGATATTTAATGAATTGGTTTGATGCTGTCGATTTACTGGATTTTATTAAGCAATGGGGGAAGTTATTTATGATTTCATTCATCGCCGCAACTGTGCACATGTATATGAGTGGCAAAGAATACGCTTTTTTTCATCATTTAATGGGGGTTTTGGTTGCGGTATTAGCGGCTTATATCGCTACAGCTTTGTGCAAATGGCAAAACATAGATGAAGACCTTACAACAGGTTTTGTTGCTATTTGCGCTTACACTGCGCCGCATATATTGGATGGCATTAATCGGCTTGTGCAGCAATTATCACAAAATCCTAAAAGTGCCATTTTAATGCTACTAAAACTCAAACGGTAACTATTAAACGTTAAAAGGGTGAATATGGAACGCTATATACAAATAGGTAAATGGATATTTGAACTTAAACAAGTTCGCGCCATTCGTGCACCTGAATTTGGTCAACCATATGACGCTAGCGCATATATCACCATTGCTGATGGTGTTCCCCATATTGAAGGTTTATTAACTAAAGCTGATGCCGACTTTTCCCGCAACGATTATTTAGCATTTACTGAATTTTTTAACTTGGCTGGTTTTGATTTTACCCAGTATAGCCAAATGAAAGATGGACTAAGGGTGATAAAGAGTAAACATGGTTAATCTACATTTTGCAAATTTAGCCCCAAGCGCTATTAAAACAACCCTTGTGTCGGTGTTGGATGCAGGACACCCCTTTACGCACAATGAAACCATGCAAGCATATATCGCCTTTCATGGAACAAGTGAGGGTTGGAAATATCCGTTTTCACTGGTCATTGTTACCGATAAAACCAGAGAGGAATTATCATATTTACAAGATGTTATTCACTTAACGCCATCAGATACTTACATAAATAAGTATACCTTTATCGAGCCTGAATTTGATAGCGAAGATTATTGGACGTTAAGAAATACAGGGCAAATAGAGCTCACATTCTCTGAGTTTGAAAAATACATGAGGCTAACATAATGGACGGGACAATTGTTGTTGCCGGTCTACAGCATGGTGATGATTACAGTACTCTTTCAGCTGCGGTTGCCGCCACACCATCAGATACTACGGGCACGTCAGGTGATTATGTTATTGAAGCAAGAAACGACCAAATTCATGCTCGTTTCACTATTCCCACTATATTAACAAACCCCACCCATTATTTAGTTGTTCGAGCTTTTGAAGGAGATGAAACCAACGGTAAAGGCGAAGGTGCTACGATAGAAACAATCAACAGTCTTGGCGCAATTCGTGGTAATTCATCAACAAATTACGTTGAAATTAATGGCCTTTATGTCAACCAAAAAGGCAGTAGTCGTTGTGTTTTGTTATCGGGTAGTCATTTTACGATAAAAAATTGTAGGTTAGACTCGGTTTCTGGTGACACGATAGAGTGTGTTAACGGCCAAGGGCGTGAGGCAACATTAGATAACAACATATTATACAACGCTACTGGCGCAATGTGTTTAGATTGGTCAGGTGGTGGTGATGGCTTAACCAGAACCATAAACCGAGTAACAGCAGTTGGTGGAACAATAAGAGCATTTGACCGTGGTGGCTCCACTTTAACTCAAGAACGAAAGGAGATTTACACCAACTGTTTAGCGTTTCCAAATGGTGGTGATGGTTTTCCTACACCATCTTCGTCAATGCAAGTGTTTGAGTCAGATCGCAATGCAAGTTCAGATGCATCGGCATCAGCGAACAGTATCACGCTAGGTTTTGATAATCGAAATATTACCGATGACTTAGTCGATCCCGACGGTATTGTAAAAGACTTGAATTTAAAGCAATCATCAGGGCTTTTTGGTGCGGGTATAAATGGTCGCAATATTGGAGCGATTTTAGGTCAAATAAGTAAAAATATCAGTCAATCTTTATCATTAAATCATGAGAACATTATTACGCTAAAAGGTATAAAAAATAGTGTTCATGAATTGTCTGTAATAGCTGAACATCAACTAGAGCTCGCTAGTCAAAAATCATTATTCGAAAATATTTTAATTGCTACCAACAACGCTATAAATTTAGATGGTGCTAAATCAGTATCTCAACCATTGAGCTTATTAACATCGAATCAAGTCAATGTTACAGGTATTAAACATGTTTATGCGTATTTAAATTTGTCCAATACTACAACCTATACCATTTCAGGTATTGCCGACAACATTATTCGCAAGTCGGCAATTTTATCTATAAGCAACAATTCAACTTTTAGTTTAGCCGGTAGTAAATCAGCAAATGGCAATATCAGTATTAGTCAAAATTCGTTTAGCGAAATAAACGGATTTAAGGCGAGTTCTAGTTTCATATCTTTAGTTCACACGACAACATTTACTGTTAGTGGTATTGCCAATAGCTTAATCAGAAAAACTGGCCGAATTGAGATTAGTAACAACACTCAACACAGTGTTGTTGGCTCTAAATCCGTATCTAACACCATTGAAACTGAAAACTCCAATTTAACAACAATGCTTGGTGTTAAAGCTGCCTTTGGTCAACTTAACAGTAGCCACAGCAACACTATTGAATTATTTGCTTATAGCAATTTCACTATTCCTTTGGTTCGTAGCATCACCATTGAAGGGAAACTTTATTTACTGCAAATACCTTGCAATTTGGACAACACATTAATCATTGAAGGAAAATTTTAGCATGGGTTCTGACGGCTCTTTACTGCAAAAAAATGACCAAAAAATAATTGTACCTTTGACAAGGCAAGGCGTTGTTATTGATGCAACAAAACTAACTGAAGCTAATTACAAATTATACAGCTTTAACAAAAGGCAAATATTAATAAGCAAAACATTAAATAGCGGCATTGTGGCCGAAGGTTCAAACCTAGCGATCAGCATTAGTAAAGACGAAAGCGAAAATTTAGCCGGTACGTATTACCACGAACTGACCATTACAGACAGTGAACACGGTGTAGGTACGGCTTTTCAAAAAGACATACGATTTAAAGCAACTAAAAACTAAGCGAGTAATTATTATGACAGCAACAGTATTTGCAAAAAACAAACGCGCAAACGCCATTAATTTTAGCAAGGCATCAATTCACACAGGTTCACCTGGTGCTGATGGTTCGGCCAATACTATTCGAGCACTAACTCAGCAAGAAATAGACGATGGCAAAACACCCTATTCAGACCAGCCTATTACTTTAGGTGCAGCTGTAAATGGTGTTCGCAATGCAACGGTTACACCGAAATTTAATATTCCTGCTGGTGAGAGCATTACACATTATGCTTTATGGGAAGGTGATGAATGCGTTGAATATGCAGCTTTGCCAAATTCCGAAGACTACAACGGCCATGGCACGTATGAAGCTGAAAACATTAAGTCAACGAGTAACTAAGGAATGACCATGGATGATATTTTAACGTTATTTTCTACCGGTGGCCTAGGCGCTATTGTTGGCACATTTGGCAATTGGCTAAATAAAATTGAAGAGCGTAAAAATAAGATTATCGACAACGAACATCAATTAAAAATGGCTGTTTTTAAAGCTGAACAAAAATCACAGCAAGATGATAGTAACCGTGAAACTTTAAAGTTAGAAGGTCAAATACAAGTTGATAACACTGATGCGCAATCATTCCAAGAAAGCCTTAAAAATGGTGCAGTAAATACAGGCATAATGTTCGTTGATGCAATTCGTGGATTAATGCGACCATTATTAACAATAGTGTTGCTGGTATTTAGCTTTGTTTTGTTATCTAACATTCATGAATTGGTGAATGGCTTGGATTCGGTGCCACAAGAAGAACTTACTAAACTTTATGGTGATAGCATTCAACAATTATTATTTTTAACAATAATGGCTGTATCTTGGTGGTTTGCCTCTAGGCCAGTTAAAAAGTAACTTTGTAAGTTTTCTAAAAGCCGCAGTTTATGCGGCTTTTTTATTGGCTTTCAATTCTTGATAATCAGGCCAATCTAATTCCTTAACACGCTCTATGTCACCCGCTACTACGTTCACTTTTTTAATGTCTCTGCTAAGGTTTGGCAACTTAACGTCATTCACTAATGCCGCTTCAGTTTTAGTCATGTTAAAGCAGTAGTGGTCAACAATTGCAGCGATCATATTTTCACTTTCAAGCCTCGCGTGCTTAATTATTATGCCTATTTTTTCACGACATTCTTGTCCTTGAATTAGATAATTCATAAAATTATTATCTCCTAGGTGATAACTAGGGTTGAATTTACTGCTTTTGGGCTGTTTTGGCAATGTTTAGTGATCGTTTATTGACATTTATTGTCACAACTTTGACATTGCGATCATCGAACGGATCCTCTAACTATCAGAAAAAGCGCAGCTTTTAATAATTGCTATGTCACAACCAATGTCAAAAACATCAATTTTTTTTACGAAAGCGGGAGGCGAAGAGGAGTGATTTTTTCTATCTCTTCGATGTGTACAGATATTTATTGAGATATATTTGGGGCTGTATATAATTACAGCTAATTGAACTACCAGGTGAATTGAATGGCTCGCGTTACTTGTCCGAATTGTTTAAGTAAATCAACTATAACTTCACGTGAGGAAATAAGTTCGCACGCAGTTCATTTATATTGTTCATGTAATAACACGAAAGAATGTGGAGCCACATTTAGAATCACTCAAGGGTTTGATCACTACCTTAACCCGCCACTTGCAACTACCGCACAAATTGCTGCCCAATTGATAAAGAACTTACCAAGACAACAGCAATTAAACCTCTTAAACGATTGTTAAGCTTCTTCTACTTTAGATGAATAAATTTCTTTATCTCCATACAACGACTCATAAGCAATACTAAGTTTAAATTTTGATTGAAAATCCCTTAATATTTGGGTGTCAGTTTTTTGTTTAAAATCCATTTTTAATACTAAAAGTTCATCACCAATTGATAAGTATTCATCAACCAACAATGTTGAAATCGTTATATTAGCTGAACCACACCCCATAAAAAAACCTTGAATCTTTTTTACAAGTTCGTCCCTTTTGACTTCTTTCCCATCAAATAACATTTTGTATGATTTTATTTTTGCGGGTCCCAATCCTTTATTATGTAATGTGTATTTTAAAAGATTTTCTTCCCAACTATATAAATTAGAAAGCGCAGGTTTTACTGATAACCGATTGTGCTTTTTAGACATGTATATGGTGTATGCCGTTAAGCAAATAGCCATAAACGCTACACTTATTGATACTAACTCTACTGTAGTTCCATTTGATACTTGTGTAATAGCAATTACATACCCGATATAAACCCCTATAACTAATAAAATGGCTTCTGATTTTTTCATGTATCCTTTCACTCTGTTTTAATTTATTACACTGCTTTAGTTAATAGTAATTAAGTTCCTGTAAAACATATAACCTTAGTTATTTCTTGTGGTGCTCGGCCAGTGATCACCAAGAATTTACGCCATATATCAAACTGAACTTTACGTGTTCCTTGTTTGAATTCTCTTATTCACCTACCTGTTAGCACTTTGCTTAATATATTCATTTTATTGGAAATAAGACACCGAATATTTTATATACAGCTATGTTTTTACGCTGCAAACTCAATTACAAACTTGCCACCGTGAATACAGGCTCTTTTGATAAGCTACCGGTTCTACTAAAAGATGGTGAAGTTGCAATGGTACAGTTTATCGTTTTTATTGAACGTGGAAAGGCCAAATTTCGAGTCGTGCCATACCTTGTAAAATCAAGTCTATTGTTGCTTATTTAAAGCTAAATTTTAGTTTTACGGATTTGCCAAAAGGTTGTTAATTACAAGCTTGTACTGTGATCGATTCATCATTCACAGCCTTCATTAATGGGTTGAGTTCGGCAACACTAGAATTAAACCAACGCTCAATATTACCTGGCTCTATCAAAACAGGCATACGATGATGTATTTCACCACAACACTTATTAGGTGCTGTAGTTAAAGTAACTAATTGTGGTGATTCAGGATTGTATAATAAGCCAGCCATATAAAATGGTTGCTCTTTTTGATGACTAAATAAGTATTTAACTTTCTTACCTTGTTCGGATCTCCATTCATACCAACCAGAGCAAGGTACCAAGCAACGACTATGTGCGAAGGCGGTTTTAAATGTTGATTTTTCACTAACAGTTTCTGATTTGCCATTAATCAATAATCGACTAGACCAATTTGGTTGAATCCCCCAATTAGCATTAACTTGCCTGAATTTATTTTCAATGCCAGTTACTGTTGCAACAGGCTGAGAAGGACATAAATCGGTGTTAGTTTTAACACTAAACTTAAACCCAAATACCTCACTAACTATTTTAATCAGAGGGTCATCAATAACATTTAGTCTACCGCACACTTATCTTGCTCCTAGCAATACAGCACATATCTTAATAACACTTTCATGCAAGTAACACTTCGCTTCATTACTAAACAAGTTTAAATGCGTCAGTTTCAAAAAACTCCAACTAACCTTAAATTAAGGCAGCATAAATTGTCTTTATCATTAACTAACAATAAGGAAAGTAATATGGATTATTTATATAAGATTGTACTTAAAATATTCTTCAAGGCAATAAACCTGAAACGAGTTGAGTTACTCCATGTAACTCAATTCGTTACAGCACTGACATTACTTACATTATCGGTCAGTATTTTGCTTATTAACATTAATTAATATTATAAAAGGTAATACACACCTTAAAAATAATAGAAGTAATAATTGAAAAAAGCCAGAAACCAAATACGGGCCCGTTTGGTGGTGGTTTATCATCATTAGCAGAGCCTTTGATGAAAAAAACCAAGTTATTTCATCAAAGGTAGGTAGAGTAGATATGCCTACTACTGCAAAATAGTCGTTTCTTAATCTTGTTGCGCAATAATGCTACTCGCCGATTGTACCAAACAACGAATGGCGTCATGCTCACCGTTGTAGCAAAGCAGCATATCTGCACCTTCAAGATAATTCCGAGCAATTTCTAAATCTTCTTTGTGTTCACAAGCTTGTGTTGTACTATTCATGGATTAACCTCTTTTGGTTGATAACTCGCAAAAGTCAGGTCTGGTTGCGCCAACAATTTAAGACCTTTCTTTTGCACTCTTTAATACGTTTTTTATCAAAACGTAGCGCAAGAATTACATACCTAAAAACAACCGTCAACACCTATTCCAGATCTCCAACACTTAGCATTTCACCTTGTTCACACAACTCGTTATGATAAATCCGTAAAACATCAAACAAAATCAACTCAAAATGAGTGGTATTTGGCAATTTAACTTTAAACACTTTATAACAACATCCTTAATAAATATACACTTAACAATTAAAATTCAATCTAAGTTAAATTCAACTAACAATACACGCGAACATACTTAAAACAACAGAATAAACAACACAAAAACACCTATTTTGTTATCATAAATTTATTTTCATGCTACCCTCCCAGTGCATGATTGAGGGCTTTGTACTATTATTTTCAAGACTAGATTTGAGAATCATTCAATATACTAACAAATACAGCAAGCCTGATAAATTTACCACACCAAACCACTGTGTTAATATACAGCCCATGTTTTTACGTTACCGATTAAATTATAAATACTCCACCGTGCACACCGGCAGTTCTGACAAATTACCGGTACTGCTAAAAGACGGTGAAGTCGTTATGATTAAATTTCTAGGTTTTATTGAGCGAGAAGAGGCAAAATTATCTAATCAGGCAATTTCTTGCAAAATAAAATCGATAACAGCGTACTCTAAACTTAACTTTAGTTTTATAGATTTGCCTAAAAGTTGCTTATTGCAAGGTTGTATATTGAACAATGGTTTATATTGCGTTCTTGAATATGATAAACCACGTATTTTAGACTCCGTTGTCATTGATATGAATTAAAGAATTTGATTACTTGGCCACTCCCCTTTAAACAATTTTTTTAATGCATAAAAACATAAAGTAAATATACCAATACTAAATACAAAGCAAAGAATTCCTCCGATCTCTGTTCGCATTGAACTTTCAACAGATGAAAATTGCGTTGGATCTACAGATATTTCAAAAGATGCTAAAAAAAAATGGAATAAAAAATACCCCCAAATTAGTAAACCAAGGACATATAGGTAAGCGTAAAAAAAGTCAGAATCCTTAGGAAACCAATAATTATTTTCTTTTATAGATTTTTTTCTTTCCCACTCAGTAAATTGCAATATATTCCATGTAGTATAAAGAAAATATGCTGGAAAAAATTTCCAAGTGTGGAGCATATTGTAAAAATTTAGGCCTATGATAATCCCTATAGTTGCTTCACTGTAATATATAAACTTTGCATAAATATAGGATCTGCTTATCCAATAATCTTGTAGCAAACCAGCAATTAGCTTGGCAAACATAATCTTACATCCATAAAGATACTGTTCTCTAAGTTTAGTGCAAAAATATGACTATGCTTATTGCAACAACAGCAAATTTACACGTTTAGTGTTTTGACTAATTCAGAGTTCTCTAAATATAATGTATACACATGCTTACGCTAACATTAAACCTGCATCCCACCAATCTAGCTCAACTTCTCCCACTTCAACGTTACGTGCGTATTGCCAATCAATGTCATTTGGTAATGTTCGTCCATCGTTCATTGCATGGCTAAAAGCAGTACTTACAAAGTCACGTGCATGCCGCCAATCAGCTTTATTGGGCTCGCTTCTACCTGCTTTTATGGCGTTAACGGATGCAAAATGGCTGATTTCGTCCTTTTTACGCTTTTCGTATAAGTGATCAATGGTAAAAATTTGCAGTTGATGATCAATAAAGGCATAAATTCTGTCATCAACATTCACCCTACAACCCTTTTTAAGGGCTGATATCTGATTTTCAGATAAACCCAACATGCCGAGCCTAGACTCTGCGCTAGTGGTTAATTTTAAAGGCGTACAGTTATTCCCACTAGTCCAAGACTGGTCGGCAAAGCCGACAAAACCTTTGTCCTGTGCCGCTAATCTTTCCGCTGTTCCCTTAAGCTGCTTAGTCCATTGGGTAACTCTAGTTAAAAGCGTTGCATCTTCACTTACGCTTACTTCACCTCGCATTTCACGCATGGCTTGTGAGACCGCATTGGTGCTAGTGGCAACACCTTTAATTACTTTGGTGGTTTCAGCATATTTATTACCGAGCATCGTTTCTTCATAAGCGGTTTTAAAATTGGCATTACGGCCAATACACATTCCGCCCATTAACTCTACAAAGGTTTTCCACTGGGCATTGTCTGCGGCTTGTCGTATACGTTCTAAATCAAATTGTTCAACAGGCTCACGTACTCGTCTTAACTCACGGTAAACAGTTACACTTGGGCTACCTTGAAATTGAAATTGACGAATCCCCCACGTACTGGCCCACGCTAAAACAGGGTTAACTTTAATGTTTTCGCCCGTTTCAGCATCTTCGTGATCATGTACCTGGTACCCGTCAATATTTTTTGAAATGTACTTAGCAATATAACCCGCTGCACTACCTATATTTTTATCGATAGCAATAGCAGTAAACCGTGGATTAAATGTTCTATAAAATTTATCTGGTGCTTTAGGTTTTGCACCATCTTTCTTCTTTTTACCGTATAAACGGCGTTTGTTTTTATATGCTTTAAAAAGTATTTTTCGTTCGGTGGGTTGTCTTCGGGGTTTACTGAATTCTTTATATTCGGTAACAAAACCTGTTTTCCATTGATTAGGCTTTGTAGTAATTTTGCAACGCATACGCCCTGCTCGCACTAACGGCCCGTAACGTTTACGTAGTTCTTCGGTATCTTCTGCAATAAAATACTTACGTAAAATAGCTGTTACCCACTGGTGTTTATTACGAGGCATAAACAGCAGCATGTGCCAATGTGGGCAACCATCAGCATGCGGCTCTGCCACTCGCATACCAAAATAATTAATACCTAATCGGTTTAGTTTTGCCCGAGCTCGTTGCCAAATTTTTACCAAATAACGTTGTGCTTCTTTCGGGCTCGACCCCTGCCATTTATCAGAATTTGCATGATACTTTGACGGACAAGTCATCGTGTAAAACACACCAACGTAATTCATCTCGTCGGCAAGTTCTTCAGTTTCACGCAAACGTAGCATTAATTCATTACGTCGGTTAACTGGGTTAGCCATGCCCTTATCTACGGCTTTAAGTAACGGAATTACTTCACCGTGCTGGTTTTCAAGTTCCAACCGGCTTAAATATTCACGACCTGATTTTTGCGAATCTCTATACTCGCTTTGCGCTTGTTTTGACGAATATGGGCTTATACCTTTGCGTTTAACCGTTACCTTTTTCGTTTTTTTGTTACGAACACGGTATAAATCTCTTCCAACTTCACCCGTTGATATTTCAAGTAACTCTAAGTACTGCGCCCGAACGGTTTTAAGTTTCGTAGCCCACCATTTTTCACATTGTACTTTTAACAATGCTGACTCTATTTGTTCGTTGGTTGCTTTTTTGCGCTTTTCCCAATGGTCGGGTGTAATCTGCATGGTTAAGGTGTATTCACCGATGCTTTCAAACGCATTTCTTAATATGGTTTCATAGGCTTCATTAATGTCATCATCTGAAGATTGCAGCAAAATGCTAATACACTCTTTTACTGTTTCGTTGGCGTAATGCTTGGTTTTATCTTTATTACTCAGAATATGCCATGGCAATGGCATATTCTGAGTAATACGGAATAACACACTAAAACGGGGTTTTAGTTTTTTAATGGTGCGGTCAAACCAACGGTTGGCTTCATACTTTAATTTAGGGTTGGTTTCTTTGTAACGTTCAACATACTTACGAGCAATGCGTGATTGCAAAGGATAAGGCACACTACCTAAACCTTTTGCAATAAAATTGTGATCACGAACATCATCAATTGAGCTAACAATACCGCTAGCTATACTAGACAGGTTTAAATTATCTAGTGCAATTTTCTGATCACAAATCAAGGTTTAGGCCCCTAATTCAATAGGGAAAATGGGTAAATGCTCCATCAATGTGCTGTTTAGTTCTTTCAACTTCTCTAATAGCAGTTTTCCATGTTCTGAATGTTTAGCTGCTAACTCAGCAAAAGGCATATTTTCGATTAAGGTTTCTTCCAAACTCAAACGCATATTTACCGTTGGGCGTTTTCTATAAAAACAAACAGCCGTATTTACGTTATTCAATACAGTGTTAATTACGTCATTCACTAAATTTAGGGTGCACTTATCCATGACTAATATTCCTTAGTTTTAAAATTTAATATGCTTTAGTAGTTTTGGGCTTGTTTAATGCTTGGCTGTAACTCACTCGCTAAGAGTCATTACCTAGTAACTATATCCATGGCTCCAACCTTATTGTCTTCCTTTGGTCATTCCATTTTTTGCAAAGCTGAATGGCTTCATGCTTTAATTTTTCACAGTTCAGCAATCGCTGAATATCGTTTTCATCTTTAGCTTTATAGCTAACAAGTTGCTCCAATGTAGCTTGCTCAAACGCTGCTATTTTCATTGCGGCTTACTTGCAATAAATTCGATACGCGAGAGTACATTCGCATTGCTAAACACTTCATAGAGTTTGCCAACGAGTAGAATAGCTTTATGAATTTCAATACGTGAGTTTTCACTCAACTCTTCAAACGACCGACTTATATCAAGTCGAGTTAATCCCGCGGCATAGCACAATAAAGTGCGCTGCTTCGCTGTTAGTACCTTGTTATATAAGTACGCCGGTGAGCGTGTTGTATTGTTTAAAAGAGCTCTTATTTTCAACAGCCCTTCTGGTAATTCATGTTGAGTATTTTCAATAAGCTTTAACTCAACTGGACTTTTGTGTACTTGGTTTTCTTCAACTGCGGGTAAATTTTCTGTATTGGCTAACATCATAATTCTCCACTTTCATTTCAGAACAAAAATAATAACTACGCAGCTAAATCGCGCTTTGCTTGTGCAAGTTGTTCACCATATTTGGCGAAAAAAGCAATTGGGCCAAGCTTCATATACTCTTCAATGTCAGACTCCAACCAACCTACACTACATTCTGAAATTGAATGACTAGGTGGAAACTTAAATGCAGCCATCATTTTGTAAATTGACGGACGAGAATTGCCACATACTTTGACTACTTCTTTTGCGCGCATGTAACGATCTTTAATAGTGACTTCTTCGCCTTTAATATTTTTTCTGACAATAATACTCATAATATTCATCCTGGTATTGTATTGTTGGTTCATATTAGGAACATTTATTCTGGTTCCTTATCATGAATCTTTTATGCTAAAGTATTTAAAGTTGTTCTAAAACAACGACATAATTATCACCCTGATGATACGATATAACCATTAAGTATCCCCTGAGTGACAACAAGAACAAATATATATCCTTACGGTGAACCATGTCAATTACTTTTGGTGAGAAGTTAAAATTAATTAGAACGTCTACAGGCTTAAGCCAGCAAAAATTTGCAGATTTTGTAGGACTTGGGATTAGTTCTTATAAAAAAAATGAAGGTGGATTTAGCGAGGTTGGCCTACAAACTATTCATAAGATAGCGAGTCACCCAGAGCTTAATAAATTCGCTTTATGGTTAATATCTGATACTACAAATTCAGCAGCCGGACAAATTGCCCCTGGTGACGAATTACCAAAGCAAGCAGAACAAAAACAAAAAGTAGTGCAAGAAGAATACGAAGAAAAGTTTGTTAAAACGGTTGGCGACTCATTATTAATGTTCTGTCATTTAGACTGGTTTACACCGAAAAGTGATAGTGAAAAGCTTTTTGACGATTGCGGAAAAATCATTCTTAAAGACCTACGCCCTGTTATCGAAAGCCGCTATCAAAATAACCAACAAACAAACAGTACTAAAAGCGCTTAATTAGATCATAGTAAAGTTGCATCTATCTATTTAGCAAAACAAGGAGGTTGCTAATGCAAAATATAAATATGATCGAAAAAGAGATTGCGATCAATTCACAATGGAAAAATTCACTTAAATCTCTTTATGAGATTGGAAGCCTAACTTTTATTTCTAGTTCACGTGAGGATTCAGAACGCTTTACATATAAAAGATTCCCTGAATTAGGAGCAAAACTCGATTTCTTCATACTTTCAAACAAAGCTGAGTCTGTAAGCTACTCATATCCTGGTTTTACCAAAGAACAATCGACAATAATTCTAGCTCAAAAGCTAATATATAGATTGTCTAAACTAAAATTGGTGAATAAAAAAAAATCTGAAGTATATGATTCTGAACGTAATGACATACCTATCTACGAATACACGCTAAATGAGAAAGGCTTAGATACTGTATTAAAGTTCATTGAACATGACGATAATAAAGAACGTTTTGATACTCAAACAGGCATTAGTAAACACTTAAAAAGAAATAGTAACATCTCGGTTGGTATCTCAGTTTTAGCTTTTTGTGTTGCTGTATACGGCACAAGCTTGTCTTTTAAGCGATTAACAATCCTTGAAAATTCATTAATCGACAAAGCCAAGATAGAACAAACCGTACCTGTAGAAAAAACACCCGCTCAATCTAAAAACATTAATACTGATACAAATCAATAAATATCACAACAAGAGCTTGATATTATAAGAAATTTGAGTACTTTATCTTGTAGTCAGGTAGATGGATATTACTAAGACGTCTGCATAATAAGCTGTTATGAATCAAGGAGAGATTGGTGGATTACCGGCTAAAAAGAGTAATAGGTAAAATAGAGAAACTTAAAAATAATAGAAGATTTGAGTGCCTTTATCCTGGTTGTAAAAGCCTATCAATAGGGTCACATTCACAACAACGAGGTGGCCAATTAAAAATCATAAGTGAAAATGATGAGGTTTATTGTGTAAATTTCAATATGTACCATGCTTTAACTCAAGGTAGTAGTGCCTCTTCCTTAGTTAAGACTAAAATAAAGAATGCATCTATTTATCCAGGTTTTTGTCAAAAGCATGATGGGCAAATCTTTTATCCTATTGAAAAAAGCGCTCTTATACAAAATGATAACAAACAAGCATCTACGTTTTTTCTTCGTTCCTTGACATATGAAATAACTAGAAAAAAACTAATATATTTTACTACGCAAAATATTATTGAAAAATGTAATCATTTAATGCAGAAAGAGATAATTTCTGATCTAAAAAAGATGAATTTAGGGCGCGATAAATTTATTAAGCACGACTTACCTTTCTACCTTGATAAATCCTATGAAGCTTATAACAACCCAAGTGAAAATATATTGAGAACCAAGTGGGTTGTTATCCCTAGAACAATAAAAGCTTCAAGTTGTACTGTATTTTCACCTATGAGAGACTTTGAAAAGCGAATCAAACATCAAGCTACTGCTGTTCCTCAAGTTCTTTCGTCGTTTAATTTGGTTCCTGCTGAAAATAAAACTCATGTAGTTGTTTCATGGCTCGAAGAGCACTCAAGCGAAAATGAATGGATCGAAAATGCTATGAATACGGATTTGGAGAGTTTTATTAATTATATAGCAATATGTGAGTCTGAGGATATTTGCATCGGACCAGAATTATGGGCATCAGTAGATATATTTTCTCGTGAACGTGTTCATGAAGCTATTAGGCATGAAATATACCGCGGTGCCCTGAATGAAGTACCAACAGTAATAACAATATAACAATATAACAAATTATTTAAAAGGATGGTGTATGAACGACCCTTTACTACTAGCAAAAAAATTGAATGAATTAGTTCAACTGGCAAAGATTGCATCAACAGGTTTTGAAAAGGCTTCCGTCTATTCTGCTAGTACTTGTATATTGAAAGAATTTAATGATGCTGAAGAAAAATTTGATAGTTACCTACTTGAAAAGGTTTCTAATACTTGTTGGCATATAAATGCAGCAGTTGGATATGATGTGACCAACGGGCACGAAAAATCTAGTTATATTTCCTGGGCTCATGGTGAATTGATGACACTAAATAACTTACTAGAAAAACGCGTAGAAAATATATAACAAGCTGTTAAATAAGGAATCAAATTGAAAAGTGAATGTTTTATTTGTAATAGCCCGTCGCAGCATAAATTAAAAGATCACGATAATATAATATTTGTACAGTGTACTTCTAAAGAGTGTGGAAGATATGAAATATCAGTTAGGGCGAGTGAAGCCATTCAAGAGCATTTATATGCTAAAGAGAACTTCCAAGCCTTAGTGCGCAGTTATAATTTGCAAAATAAGATTGCTGATATTTATTACGAAGACAGAAATATAAAAGTTGATATTGTAGGTCAACGTTAAATAAACAGAACTAATTTAAAATTGTCATTACCGGAGAGAATATGGACATTTTCACAAGATTTAATAATAAAAATATACAAGATAGACAAATCGATACATTAATAGGCTTAAGTAAAGGTTTGCTAGCCGACGGAAAGGTTGTTCAAGGTGAAGCTGAGTTTCTAATGTCTTGGTTAATTCAAAACCAACAAAACAACCAAAACCCTGTCATAGATAACTTATTGCAAAAAGTTAGCGTTATGCTAGAAGACGGCGTATTAGATGAAGAAGAATCTGCTGAACTCAAAGAAATTCTTCAAATAATTTCAGGCGAAGAGTCGGAACATGGCGAACTCGCTAAAACAACCTCTCTACCTATCAACACCCCTCTTCCTGAAGTCAAATTTGAAGGCGCCTCATTTCTATTCACGGGTACATGTGCATTTGGCACTCGTAAAGAATGCCAAGCCGCTATCGATAAACTTGGTGGAACTAACGCTAAAGGCGTAACTAAAACGTTAAATTATTTGGTACTTGGTACATACGTAACAGATAGTTGGATACATGAAAACTTTGGTCGAAAAATTGAAAAGGCCATGGAGTACCGTGATAACGGCATTCCTTTGGTTATTATCACCGAAGAACACTGGGCTAACGAAGCCGGAATATAAAATTACCAAAAAACTCAATTTAACCAATAAGCTATTGGCTTTATTCTTCATTCGCAATTAAGAGAAGAACGCATTACACCTCTTAACGAGGTGTTAAACACATTTACGTACATATGGAGCTTTAATGGAAAATTTAACCAAAAACGGAAAAGATAATAATTTGGAGCCCAGTAGAAGCGATTATGTTGCATCCGCAGCTAAGTCTGCTTTAGGAATGGTTCCTTTTGCGGGTTCATTATTGGCTGAAATAGCTGGATCAATTATTCCAAATCAACGTATAGAGAGAATAGTGAAGTTTGCAGAATCTCTGCAAGATAAACTTAAAATTCTAGAAGAATCGATAATTAAAACTAATCTGACTAATGAAAATTTCACTGACTTGGTTGAAGAAAGTTTAATTCAAGCATCTAAATCTCTATCTGATGAAAGACGAAATTATATATCTTCATTGGTTGTGAATAGTATTTCTTCAGTAGATATTGAGTATTTTGAATCAAAACATTTACTTCGTATGTTAGGTGAAATAAATGATATTGAAGTAATCTGGCTAAGAGCTTATTTAGATCCTTTTTATGGCCGTGACGTTGAGTTTACTAAAAAGCATGAGCATATTCTTGAGCCTGTCGGAGCACATATGGGATCATCTCAGAGTGAATTTGACAAATCTACCCTTCAAAAAAGTTACAAAGAACATCTGGCAACTCTTGGCTTGCTAGAGAAAGAATATAATATGGATTCTTCATCAAAAAATGTAAAACTTAAGGTTAAACAATTTAAAATAACTCCTCTTGGCAGGCTTTTATTGCGAGAATTAGGCTTTAAAAATGGGTTGTTGAACTAGCAAGGTATAAAGAGACAAGACACTAAGCTTTTGCACTTTGCCACGTACTTAACCAATTATCATATTTTTCTAAAATATTTCAGGAGTATTACTTGACTCAAGGAATGACTGACGGACTACTACGTCAAAGACGTAATCTAATGATTATTTCTATTCTAATGGTATTTATTAAATTTTCTGAATTTAAAGTCAAAAAGCTTACGATATCTGGCTTAAGCTTTGAAGAGCTGGGCAATCCATCATCTATTTATGTAATGATTTGGGTTTTGTTTTTCTATTTCTTATTTAGGTATCACCAGTACTATGCACAAGAAGGTAAAGGCTCATTATTTTCACAAATCAATGCCTCATTTGGATCTAAAATTCAGAATTATTCTGCAGAAGTTACTCAAAAAATTAATGAGCATGCAAGCTATACACCTAATAACCTCGACTCAATAAAACGTAAAGATTGGAGTATTACAGTAAGAATTCCGGATCCTACAAATCGACGTGATGCAGAAGAACGAGAAATAACACTAAATCCTTTTGTTATTTTTAAATTTAAACTAACTTCTTGGATTAACGTTTGTATCAATAGCAGTGTAGTGACTGATTACTTATTACCATATTTTATCGCTGGCATCGTTTTGATTTATTGTTATGACGGTACTGGCTTTAGTTTACTTAATTCATTAAGCGCATTTTGACATATCTAATCATAAAAGCAGACAGTTATTGGTGTTTTTCTAACAAGAACTATCTAACGTAAATATGATTGGGTGCTACCGGTACAAAAACTGATACTAAGTACTGTTTGACTCTTCATACTTAGTTACAACGCTTGTTGATACATCACTAACTCCCTTGCGTCTGTAGTCAATTTGGTAAGAGAATACGCTAAAACTAGCAATAATAAACCACCAACGATGCTAGCCTTTAATGTAAATTCTTTAATCGATCTCCCTCTTTCTTTAGCAACATTTTTAGCATTGTTATTTAATTCCTTATGTAGTGGCGGCACAAAGAAAATGATTGCGATCACGCAAATAAGTGCAGATATATTATTACCTTTCTCAAAATAGTATTCGATGATTCCAACAGTAAAAAAGCCTAAACCCCATCCTATAGTTTTTAGTAACATACAAACTCTTTTCAATAAGCATTTGATAATTTGTCAAAACTGACAAATATCGGCATTTTCTCAGCAATTATTTTACGATACAATTTTTAACTCTACCGCTTTACCATCATCCAATTTAGACTTTACTTTGTGATGCAATCTTCTATTTTCACTGTTCAGATAATATCGTTTAGCCTGTTCAAGCTTGGGCTTAAGCTCTTGATATTGCTCTATACCATGGCTATTAATCAAAGTATCACCAATATCTACAATTAGGTTATGTGCATAAGTGTCGCCGCTTTCTGCATTGTTACTTTCATTACCAATAATATTATCTTCAATAAACTTATGACAAATAACCATTACTACTGCAATAGCCAGAAAATAATAAACAAACAACATTAAACAACCCTTCCTGTGTTACTAGCTATTTCTTTTCTAGACTTAAATATAATTAGAAATGCGATAGCAATTTCGACTACATTTATAACTGGCGTATAAAGTGTCCAAAGCCACCATGGTTTGCGATTCCCATGTTCGATTATGTCTATATGCATTGCCATGTACATGCAAATATTAACCAAAAGTAGATACATCAGAATTGATGTTAATTTATGATGTTTCACTTTGAAAACATAGTGAGCAATAATGCTACCAATAATTGTTAATGAGTCATATTGAACCCACCTTAAGTAGTAATCAACATCAGGCTTACGCTCAGCCAAGAATTCATATAATGCGTTATTTGCTATAACAAAGTTTATGAATAAAGCGGCGGATATAATAAAAACAGATGGATTAAGTTTATTATTTTGGTACGAAAAGTAAAAAGCCGCAGCAAAAGCAAGCATTATTAATACACTAATAGTTGCTGTTACATCCGGCTTAGATAAAGCGTCTAAAAAATACATAATTAGTCTGGGATATGTATTCCGCCACCGCCATGATAAGGAGTCGCATTTCCATCATCTGCTGCCGCTGCAGCAATAGCTTCTTCACTTAAGATTACAGTGTCAGTTACTGAAGGTTCGGTAACTTTTACCTCTTCTTTTGTAGCTTTATTTGTTGCAGACGTATTGGTAATTTTTTCGTTATTCACAATTGGCTTATTAGGTGATATTTCCATATTGCAATTTCTCCTTTTTTTAAAATTTCAATCAAGATATTAAGTGACTAACATACCTTCTATGTGTATCTACATCAAGAGATAACTGTACTTTTAAACAGTGTAATTACTATTTTAACTAAATGATTTATTTAATATTTAAATAAGTAGTCTATTCTGTCACTCATAATATCGCGCCCCGCTGTGTGGATTTCATTACACGCAATGATTTGGCAGTATAAACAGATATACTATATGCTGCAATACGTTGAAATGTATAAGTTTGAAATGTTTATCCGTAGAGTAAAAAGAACAGGCATCGCCTACTCTTTTTTACTTTTTGGGGTTAATACTGTGTCGGTTAAATAATTCGTCCACACATTCATGGCATCTCTTTTTTCTCTCATGTAATCGTATCGGTCATAATGTACCGTCGAAATATCAACCTTATTATGTTGCTGTAATAAATCTCTATCTGTTTTTGATATGCCTGCTTTCCCCATTAGTGTTTTACATGTTCGTCTAACATCTCTTGGGTTAAAGTCAGGTATTTTGTTCTTTCTACACCATCTCAGGGTTGCCATTCTAATTGTTGATATGTGTGCTGGTTCTTCTAGTCTGTCTCTGTGTGGCCACAAGTGCCCTATTTTTCCTCTAGATATCACCATTTCTTGAATAATTGGTTTGGCTAATGAAGAAATTGGCACAATATGATCACCACGTTTTCTAATTTTTATTCGTTCAGTTGGAATAGTAAAAATATCATCTTCAAAATCAAATTCTGCATCCTTGCAATGATAGAGTTCAAGTACACGCTGACCACCAAATGCAATGGCCAATTGATAAAATCGTTTAGTATTAAGCGGTAAGTCAGGTGCATTCCATAACTTATGAATCTCAGCTTCTGATAACCATCTATTGCCAACACTTTTCGGTATATCAAACTGAATATCATGAATAGGATTGCTTTCAACACAATAAAAATTTGGTTTCTTAAATCGCTCTGGTGATTTATCAAAGTTAATCGCGAATTTGAAAAGAGACATTAAGTCACTTCTAAAAATAGCCGCTTGCTGTTTTGCACCTCGGTTATAAACCTTGTAAATCAATTCCCTGCCTACATCAGATGTAAATTCATTAGGCATCATTTTTGAAGGTATAAAAGGCAACAAATTAGATTTAAACGAATTGGTTGTTCTCTTGATTGTATTCGGAGCCCATTTTTGTCCAATAAATTGATAAAAGTCATCTATCAATTCTAATAATGTTCGCTGAGAATCAATGCTTACTTTTTCAGTTCTAAGTAACTCACGAGTTGCTAACGGGCTTTTTCCTTGTTGTAATATTTCGGATAAGTGCATAGCTTCTTTTCTTGCTGCAGCCAAAGTCCATGCACCATAAGCACCTATTTCCATTCTTTTACGTTTGCCGTCAAAAAAGAACTGAAATTGAAATTTTTTATTACCCGAAGGATAAACTTTAAGTTGTAAGCGTCCAACACCACGGGCATCGCTATCAGCGGTTACAACAAAGGGCTTATCCTTAGCCTTAATTGACTTTATGTATTTATCCGTAAATCTCATATTGTATTTTTAATTGCATTTAAATGATTAACTTACACATTGAACATGCGCAATTTACTTTTGTATATCATTGAAACGATGGAAATAAAATAAGGAACAGTGTCAGTTAAAGTGTCACTTAGTCCCTTTACTTGTTTGACAGTGAGGACAGTATAGACGGGGATATTTTAAGGTGCAACCGGTATAAGTGGCCTGTGCTTACATCAATGACAACAATGACTTAGGAGTTAGACATGGCTAATAATTCACACACTCTTTGAACTCCATTAGGTATTATTAAACGTCGGCTACGTCTTATTAACAAATAATTTGAAATTATCCTTCATAGCAATTAAGCTTAAAGCATCAATCTGGTCAGACCTCAATACCATTTGATGATACTAAACACTATTAAGCAACAACATTAAGGAAAATTTGTGGACTACTTAACTTGGGCATTAATTGCCATCGCGCTTAGCGGTTTTATGGCCTATTCTAGGGCTTCGCTCACTTCATTTACCATAGCTTTTACCCTACTTATGGTTGTAGGAACATTTTTTAATATTATCTCTTTTTTCTCATGGCTGCTATTCGCTGTTATTGTTATTCCACTTAACGTTGCCGATATACGCAAGCAATATATCACTAAACCACTGCTAGCCCTGTTCAAAGGTATTATGCCAGAAATGTCAAAGACCGAACAGGAAGCAATTGACGCCGGCACCACTTGGTTTGAAGCGGAGCTATTTCGTGGCACCCCGGATTGGAAAAAACTGCACAATTACCCACAGCCTCGTCTAAGCGCTGAAGAACAAGCTTTCTTAGACGGCCCAGTTGAAGAAGTCTGTCGCATGACAGATGATTGGCAAACTACCCATGAATTGGCGGATTTGTCGCCGGAAGTTTGGCAGTATTTAAAAGACAATAAATTCTTCGCCATGATCATTAAAAAGCAATATGGCGGTTTAGAATTTTGTGCTTATGCTCAATCTCGCGTGCTACAAAAGTTATCAGGTGTTAGTACGGTATTATCATCAACCGTTGGCGTACCAAACTCTTTAGGTCCTGGCGAATTATTACAACACTATGGCACGAAGGAACAACAAGATTACTATTTACCTCGCCTAGTTAAAGGTGAAGAAATTCCTTGTTTTGCATTAACTAGCCCTGAAGCCGGCTCAGATGCTGGTGCCATCCCTGACTTTGGTGTGGTTTGCCGAGGTGAGTTTAATGGTGAAGAAGTATTAGGTATGAAGCTTACTTGGAATAAGCGTTATATCACCTTAGCACCAATCGCAACCGTCTTGGGTTTAGCCTTTAAATTACAAGACCCTGATCACCTTTTAGGTGAGCAAGAAGATTTAGGCATTACCTGTGCCTTAATTCCAACCGATATTGACGGCGTGATC
This sequence comes from Colwellia sp. SU-HH01172, assembly GCF_057553355.1. Lineage (NCBI taxonomy): Bacteria > Pseudomonadati > Pseudomonadota > Gammaproteobacteria > Alteromonadales > Colwelliaceae > Colwellia > Colwellia sp. SU-HH01172. Next base: position 464,541 of record NZ_BAAJMB010000002.1, read on the forward strand.
ACAGGTCGTCGTCACTTCCCACTTAACGTGCCATTTCAAAATGGCCCAACCCAAGGTGATGGCGTATTTGTTCCTTTAGACTTCATCATTGGTGGTCCAGAAATGGCTGGCCAAGGTTGGCGTATGTTGGTTGAATGTTTATCCGTTGGCCGTGCCATTACCCTACCGTCTAATAGCGCAGGTGGTATAAAGTCTCTCGCTTTAGCAACAGGCGCTTATAGCCGCATACGTAGACAATTCAAAATTTCTATCGGTAAAATGGAAGGTGTTGAAGAAGCACTAGCCAGAATTGGTGGTAATGCTTACTTGATGGATGCGGTAACTACTATGTCTACTGGTGCTATTGATATGGGCGAAAAACCGAGTGTTATTTCTGCCATCTCAAAATATCACTTAACCGAGAAAATGCGTAACTGTGTTGCTGATGCCATGGATATCCACGGTGGTAAAGGTATTTGTATGGGGCCAGGTAACTACCTAGCCCGCGGATACCAAGGTGCTCCCGTAGCCATTACGGTTGAAGGTGCCAATATTCTTACTCGCAGCATGATCATCTATGGTCAAGGGGCTATTCGTTGTCACCCATACGTACTCGCAGAGCTTGCTGCCGCTGGCAACCAAGACGAGCAACAAGCATTAAACGACTTTGATCATGCCCTGTTTGGTCACGTTGGTTTTGCCATTAGTAACATTTGCCGTAGTGTTTGGTTCTCTTTCACCGGCAGTTATGCACTTAGTACTCCTTACAACGACGAAACAAGACGCTACTACCAACTAATGACTCGCTTTAGTTCGAACCTAGCCATGCTATCTGATGTTGCTATGTTGACCTTAGGTGGTGATTTAAAACGCCGAGAGCGCATTTCAGCAAGGCTTGGTGATATCCTAAGTTACTTATACTTAGCCTCAGCAACGCTTAAACGTTATAACGATGAAGGCCGACAAAGTGCTGATTTGCCATTGTTGCAATGGGCTGTTGAGGATAGTTTGTACAATATTCAACAAGCAATAAATGAACTAATTAGTAATTTTCCGAATAAGTTAGTTGCGAAAGTACTAAGAGTTATTATTTTACCTTTAGGTTGCAACCTGAAAAAACCTTCAGATATTACTGATCATAAAGTTGCTAAGCTAATGCAGTCGCCAAATGATAGTCGCACCCGTTTAGGGCAAGGACAATATCTAACTCGTGAGTCAGAAAATGTCTTGGGGCAATTAGAGCAAACCCTTGATGATATTATCGCTTGCGAGCCTATTTTTGACAAAGTCTGTCGTGAACTAGGAGAAAAACTACCTTTCTACAACCTTGATATTGTTGCAGAAAAAGGACTCGCGGCGAATATCATCAATCAAACTGAGGCTGAGTTATTAATTGCCACCGAAGTTGCAAGAAAAGCGGCAATAAACGTTGATGATTTTGAATCCGATTATTTAAAAGCCGGCTAAAGCTTTTACATTAAGTTACATCGCTCCAATCCATGCCTCTTCATTATGTTATATAGTGAAGAGGTATTTTTTTCTTTACAGCCTTTAAAACTCTAAAGCGATATCGGCTTGCAAATACGATTCCCCTTATACTTACCGAAAAGATTTGATAACATTGTTTCTAGTTTGTAACAAAACAGTTGCGACTGAATATTGTAAGTTCTCTCAAAACACTATAAATTGCCACTATTACAACCTATTAACAAACGTAACACTACGAGTAAAATAAATCGATGTCTGTAACTAATGAACTAACGGTAAAAAAGAGACGCAGTAAAGGCGAACGAACAAAACACCTTATTTTAGAATCTGCCATTGCCATTTTGGCAAAACAAGGTATAAAAGGGGCAACACACCGTGCTATCGCTTCTCATGCTAACATTCAGTTATCCTTGACCACCTACTACTTTAAAGATATTCAAGAATTGGTGCAGCAAGCATTCGAGCTAAATTCTGCTAATGTGATTAATGAAGTCACCGATTTATGGCAGCCGACATTAGATCTGGTCGACAAATACAGTAAAGCAGATTTACGTAGAGTCAGCGTAAGGGTCGAATTAAGAGAAAAAATAGCCAACTTGTTAGTAAAAATGATAACGGATAACGCGACTAATAATCGCCAACAACTTATCGTTGAACAACAATTATTTAGTGAAATTCAGGTAACATCGGCGCTGAGCTTAATTGCCAAACAACATTATTTAGCCCAACTGCAACCTTGCCTGCAATTGTGTCAATATTTTACACAAGACGGCGTAGCAGTGAATGCTGAAATATTGTTAAGCCAAATCCAACAAGTCACCTACCGACAGTTATTGGCTGAGAATAACGAAAACATTGATAGACTTGCGGATGTCATAAGGCAAATTTTAGCAATTGTTATTCGGCTAAAACCATAATAATTAAAGTTTTGTACTCGCTTGGCAAATGGGTTAGATTAAGTCATCCGACCATCTAACCTAGTGAGACATCTCCGTGGATTTTAGCGAGCAATTATCAAAACATCAGCAATTCTTCACCAGCAACAAAACACGTGATATTGAATGGCGTAAACAGCAACTTCAGCAGATTAAACGCTTAGTCAATGAAAATGAGCAAGCTTTTCTCGACGCACTTGCCAGTGATTTAGGTAAGCCAGCGCAAGAAGCTTGGGTTACTGAAGTTTCCTATGTTACTGGTGATGTTGACCATGTTTGTAAACGCTTAAAAAGCTGGGCTAAAAAGCGCCGCGTTGCCACACCGATAGTTGCCCAACCCGGTCGTTCATATATACAACCTGAGCCACAAGGCACGGTACTGATCATCGGTGCTTGGAATTACCCAATGCAACTAATACTTGCACCGTTAGTTGCGGTTATTGCTGCTGGTAATTGCGCTATTGTAAAACCTTCTGAGCTGGCATCTGCTACCTCTAAACTCATTGCCAAACTAATTCCCCAGTATTTAGACCCGCAAGCGGTATCAGTTGTTGAAGGCGCTGTAGAAGAAACAACGGCCCTGTTAGCGTTACCCTTTGATCATATTATGTATACTGGTAATGGTCAGGTCGCCCGAATCGTTATGAGCGCTGCAGCAAAACACTTAACACCGGTAACTTTAGAGTTAGGTGGTAAAAGTCCGGTCTATGTTGATAACACTGCCGACATAACCATCACGGCTCAGCGCATAGCGTGGGGGAAGTGGATGAATGCCGGGCAAACATGTATTGCTCCTGATTATATATTAACTTCAACAGACATGGTTGCACCGCTAGTAGCAGCGTTAAAAAAACAAATTGAAACAATGTTTGGTAAAGATCCACAGCAAAGCACAAGTTACGGAAAAGTAGTCAACGAGCGCCACGCCGAGCGTATTAGTCAATATTTATCAGGATTAACCGCAGATGTCGGTGGCAACTTTAACGTCGCTGAACGCTACATAGAGCCAACCATAGTGGTTAACCCTGCTCTAGATAGCGCATTAATGACTGACGAAATTTTCGGCGCAATATTACCTATCATCACCATTGAAAACTTTGATGACGCCAAGCACTTTGTCAAAGAACGTGACAAGCCATTATCTTCATATATTTTCAGTAAAGACAATGAGCAATGCCAAACTTGGGTCAATGAAATAAGCTCAGGTAGCCAATGCATCAATGATGTCATTATGTTTAATGCTGTGCCTGAATTACCGTTTGGCGGGGTCGGACCAAGTGGCATGGGACAATATAGTGGCAAGGCCGGCTTTGACAATTTTAGTCACTTAAAATCGGTATTGGCTCGACCATTTATTAAAGACTTGCCGGTCAGGTTCGCTCCTTATAGCAAAATGAAATTTAAGTTTCTAAGATGGATACGATAAGTTGAGCTTGCAATCAACCGTAGTAAGGTAACGTGATGAAATATGAACGACTAGGTAGTAGCTCGCTGGAAGTTTCTCGTATTTGTTTAGGTAGCATGACCTGGGGTGTGCAAAACAATCAAGCTGATGCCAACGCACAAATTGATTATGCGCAAATGCAGGGAATTAACTTTATTGATACCGCAGAAATGTACGCCGTGCCTCCCTCTGCTGAAACCTACGGAAAAACAGAAACAATAATAGGTAACTGGCTCAATGCTAATCCATCTCGACGTCAAAATATTATTTTAGCGTCAAAAATTGCCGGACCTGGATTTTCCTATATCCGTGACGGCAGTAAAATATCTGGCGCGTCTGTAATTTCTGCTGTTGAAAGCTCGCTAAAGCGACTGCAAACGGATTATATCGACCTCTATCAATTACATTGGCCTAACCGGCAATCCCCTCATTTTGGCAACCATTGGCCAAATACTAACAATTTCACCCAAGTTAATGCCGAGCAACAAACAGAAGAAATGCTCGACATTTTACAAGGGCTAGATAGCTGCGTAAAAGCCGGTAAAATTCGCTATTGTGGCTTATCTGACGATACCCCCTGGGGCATTAATCAATACTTACGACTCAGCCAAGAACACAATTTACCACGTATGGTATCGATACAAAATGAGTTCAGCTTATTACACACTAAAGATTGGCCTTATTTAATTGAAAATTGCGTGCATGAAGATGTTGCCTATTTACCTTGGTCGCCATTAGCAACCGGCTTACTGACCGGTAAATACCTTAACGGTCAGCGCCCGAGTGGCAGCCGTTTTACTTTAATGCAACGACACGGACTTTTTCGCGATACCCAATATAGCGACTCAGCGGTAAAAGCTTATTTGGATATTGCTCAACAGCATAATATTTCACCTGCGCATTTAGCGTTGGCGTGGTGCGAGCAAATAAATGGTGTGACATCAACCATTATTGGCGCAACAAATATGCAACAATTAACTGAGAATATTGCTGCCTTTAAGCAACCACTTAATACCGATATTCTTGAAGATATCAATCAAGTCTTACGACAATACCCTAGCACATTTTAATAAGTAACCTGAACATGGGATAAGAAGCGACATTTAGTAGCTTACTTGTGGTTGACGCTTAAATTAGCTCGCTCCTCACTAGTTTCAGTGCTCAGATCAAAAAAGCCGTATTTCAAAGGAAATACGGCTTTTTAATTTTATTTGACTAACGCATTATAAGAAAGACAATAACTCTTCGTCTAACTGCATTAAAGTTTTAGGATCAGCCATCATAGTTGTTGCAAGTGACTTAGTGCGTGGCAATAAACGCTCGAAATAGAACTCAGCGGTTTTAATTTTCGCACGGTAAAAATCACGATTCTCAACATCGGTTGCTAGCTTTTCATATGCTGCTTGTGCCATTTGTGCCCAAAAATACGCCATAACCACATAGCCTGAGTACATTAAGAAGTCGACGGAAGCTGAACCTACAACATCACGATCTTTCTTCGCTTTAAGCGCAAGACGAATCGTATATTGTTGCCATTTAGCCACAGTTTTACTTAGTGGCCAGATAAACTTATTCATTTGACGTTTATGCGGATTGCTCGACAGCATACTTTTATCTTTACAGAAAATAAGAATTTCTTTAGCAAACGTATTCAATGATTTACCACGAGTCATCAAGACTTTACGACCCAATAAATCAAGCGCTTGAATACCGGTAGTACCTTCATAAAGTGTCGAGATACGAGTATCACGAACAATTTGCTCCATGCCCCACTCTTTGATAAAACCATGACCACCAAATATTTGTAAACCATGGTTGGCACTTTCAGAGCCAAGTTCTGTTAAAAATGCTTTTAAGATTGGTGTGATAAAACCTAAAGTAGAGTCCGCTTTTTTACGGTCTTGTTCTGATTTTGCATTTTCAATTTCATCAACGAGTTTCGCCGTGTAATAAATCATCGCACGACCACCTTCACTGATGGCTTTTTGTGTCATTAACATTTTACGAACATCAGGATGACAAATAATCGGATCAGCAACTTTATCTGGGTGTTTAGTCCCCGATAATGAACGCATAGATAAACGCTCTTTCGCGTAAATTAATGAGTTTTGGTAAGCCAATTCAGCCGCACAAACCCCTTGTAATGCCGTACCTACACGTGCGGTATTCATAAAGGTGAACATACATTCTAGCCCTTTATTTTCAGGACCAATCAAGACACCTTTTGCATTATCAAAATTTAAAACTGCGGTTACTGATGCTTTAATACCCATTTTATGCTCAATTGAACCACATGAAACGTTATTAAATTCGCCAATGGTACCTTGTTCATCGGTTTGCATTTTCGGCACAATAAACAACGAAATACCTTTAGTCCCTTCTGGGGCACCCGGTAATCTCGCTAATACTATGTGAACAATATTATCGGTTAAATCATGTTCACCTGCTGAGATGAAAATTTTAGTACCTGTGATGTTATAGGTACCATCGCCATTTGGCTCAGCTTTAGTTTTAACTTGGCCCAAATCCGTACCACATTGTGGCTCAGTTAAACACATGGTGCCTGTCCATGAACCTTCAATTAAGCGGGTAAGATATAATTCTTTTTGCTCATCAGTACCATGAGTGTGAATGGTATTCATCGCCCCATGACTTAAGCCAGGATACATCGCCCACGACCAGTTTGCGGTACCCATAAGCTCTGAAACCACCATGCCTAATGACGATGGTAAGCCTTGGCCACCATGTTCAATAGGGTGTGACAAGCTAGGCCAACCACCTTCAACAAATTGTTGATATGCCCCTTTAAAGCCTTTTGGTGTGGTTACCGTACCATTATCAAAAGTACAGCCTTCTTCATCGCCGCTTTGATTAAGTGGCAGGAGTTCATTTTCACTGAATTTGGCACATTCTTCGATAATGGCATCGACTAAATCAGGTGTAGCCTCTTCAAACTCAGGATGCTTTTTGTAATGTCCATAATAGTCAAATACATCTTCAAACAAGAATTTAATATCTGCAACCGGCGCTTTATAACTCAGCATGTATAACTCCTAACACTTTTAATAATAATTTTTTTTGCATTTCTGCATAAGTGATAACGAGTATACACACACATCCGACCAGTGGTCAAACCAGTAATCAACTTTAACAGCAAAACAATACTAAATTGGCTAATAAATCCTTAACAATCAAATACAAAAAAGTTCAAGGGAATTAAAGAACATAGGGCTAAAATTATGAAAGACGGTACATTTAACTTGGTGGCTGTTGATCTGGTGAGACTTTACTTGCAATGATTTATTCGCTTTTTACATAGCACAGAGCCTTTGTGCTGTAGCAGTTCAGCATAAAAAGGCGATAATGTCGTAGGAATAACAAACAAAAATTGTCAAAACGATGACTAAAAGAAAACCTATTCTAGGCCTTAATGAATCACTATTGATAAGGTTGTGCCGTTACACGTCAATTAAACTTTCTGCAGTGGCTGGTATGTCTCCACTACAATTCAACTCAATTCCGTTCTGTTCCGTAAGCCAGCCAAAATTACTCTTGGCTCTGCTTGTCACTTTCAATATATTGAATTGTAAAAACATTTAAACCTAAATATTCAGCAAGCTGTTGCTGCGAGCAATTGTTTTATCTCTTAGCTTTTGCAATCATAATAGTTCATTGTCACTCGGTGAAGACATCATCAATCACCTAGCTCACTGTCGCTAACGACTTGACCTCGACAATAACACGACTTTGCAACATCACCCTGAATTAACTGGATTTTATCCTAGTAAGGAATAAGCGCAGGTAAAATTTTGGTAAAAGAATTTGTTACTTAATAGTTTAAGGAACAGCTACCAGACATTGAATTTGCCCACCGCAATTGTCAATTTTCGCCATGTCTTTATCAACCGCTGTGCCATTAACCCTTGCATTGGGATCAGACTGAACGAGTTGATACCCGCGTACTAGAACTTCAGGTACCTTACTTGCGGACTGCCAATAGTGCTGAAATTTCAAGCTGTGGTATAATTGTGCCCCGTCCAAGATCGCGCCAGAGCCGACATATAAACCAGGAACATAACCCGCCTTCACTACCGCATCATACCAATTATTGCAGTAGGCAATCACGGTATCGGCATCAACGATATTGCTGACTCCTTCTAAATCACACCATATATTTACACCGGGAGGTAAACCGACTGCCTTGCTATTTTTAGCAGCATTGGTGCCATAGGTTGTGCCCAGATTTGCAGTTGGGGACCAACCTGAATAAGGCACATGCTGAACGGCCATCAAGCCAAGACCAGCTTGTAAGATCGAAAGCGCTTCGTGGTAGCTGAGTTCATTCTTTCCTTCAGGGGTACCCAAGGAAAGGTAGCGAAGACAAAATCGGTAGCCATCGTTGTAAAACTGCTTTGCAATCTCGAAATTCAAAACGGTATCAGTGTCGAAACCCAACGCCGAAGACATTGTTGTTATCCGTCCAGGTAGAGTCATAGAAATATCCTTTTTCGTCATGATCTGTAACAGTATACTTCAGTTCTTATTTGGCGTGAGTATTTATTTTTGCAGCGATTTAATTCAGCCACATCACGCCCTGTTGATGGGTAAATAATAGTCACTTAAAATTAGCAAGGAACTAGCAATCGCAACTTTTCCTTTTAACTGACTTACGATATAGGTTTATTTCACATTATCAGTAATAAAGTTATTTAATTCAGAAATCTCCCGGATCACATATAAAGACTTGTTCGTTGATATTTCTTCTAGTTTTTGTAAAAAATCATCATTCCAAAATTTTGGACAAAGTTTTAACACGTTGTAACTTTGTAATGTTCCTTTTAAAACTGAACTACCATCCGGCCAACCTTCGGGTCTAATAAACAAGCCTTTTAGAAGTCGCTTTGTCACCAACCAGTAACTGACAAAATAAGGTAGATCTATATAGACCAGCGTATCGGCCACTTCTAGCCGTTTATTAAATGACTCAATTGGACCGAAGCCATCAATAATCCAACTACTAGAGGATAGGATATTGCCATGCTCCCTATCGTAAATCGTTCGATCTACCAGCTCGCCATCTTTTTTATATACAATGGCATCTAATTGATGCAATTTTATTCCAGTCGCTGATGCCAGCTTTTTGCTCAACGTCGATTTACCACTACCCGGCTTACCAAAAACTGCTATTTTCTTCATACGTCCTCCTTTAACTGAAATCAATCCCATAAGGCAGAAATAAAAAACCCGCCTTTTGGGCGGGTTTGACAACTTAAAAGCACAGCAAAACCCACCATTCCTATGGAATGATGATAATTCGAGCTGTCAGTTGCGTAAGGTTTATATTCATGAGTTCATCCTGATAGATGAGTATATTAATGTCAACCGCTTATCGAGTATAAGTGTTTACAAAAATAGCCAACTATTTTCGCCTCTATTCATTGTTCTTTATGCATTTGATAATTATGAAACTTACACTACCAAAAACACTAAAAGTTAATAGATAAGCGGAGGATAATAATTTAAGCTTTCATTAGCAGCAGCACCAACTGATAAACAAAAATGAGTAAACAAAGGTAATTAATTTTCATCTATCGGCCTTTAACACATAACACCGCCATAAGCTTTCATGTGTCCGTTCTTAATGGCGGTGCCGCGCTACGATTCAGCATTAGTTTATGATGGTTCTCACTTTCTTTGGGTAAGCACATTAGTTATTGTGGCTAATTTTTGTAAAGCCACGCTCAGGACAATAAGTGTAATTATTATCCATATTCTTTTTCTCACCGTTTCCAATTATCCACCGAAAAGTAAGGCAGTGATCAGGCCCATCAAGTTCTATGATTTCAATTTTTATTGGCATACGCGAAGCATAAGTGCGTACCTCACCCTGCTTCCAGTAACCAAGTGGGAATTTACTCCCTAGTCCACTATAAGTTCTAGCACCCCACTGTTTTCTCTTATCATAAATTCTCACTAGTCCATCTCTTGAATTATTAATGGTGAAATAAGATTCAACTTTTCCCATATGCCTAGTACTAAAGGTTCTTTTATAATAGGCAACTTCATTGCCAGCCCATGCAATTTTGGTGTTATTGGTTTCCGTTTTGAAAGGACCTTCTATGTAATAATTGTCGCATGGTTTTCCACTGAAAGATGCACAGGCAGTGTTGGAAACCTCTTTTAGTGCTAATTTATGTTTTCCATCCCATTTTCCTCCCGTAAAAAGCTCAACAGGGATGAACCGCTCTTTTGTTGAACTATTATAAGCCTTATCCCAAGAAGTCTTTGCTTCGGTAATAGTTTTGGTACAACTAAGACTTGATACAGTTAAAAAAAGTATAAAAAATATGTTTAGATATTGTTTCATGACCGATAGTTCCTTGAGTATAATGCCCAAATAAAGAGCCGAATAACGCTTGCGAAAATTGTCGAGCGAAGCAGAACCGAGCAAGCGTTATCTGTCCTGTTAAATTTCTTGTTATATTTCCGATTGCACAGCCCTACCACTAAAGGGTGACCGAAATTTTTCACTCAAATTTGTAAATGAAAGAGTCAGAGCAACACCAGTAGAAAAATAGTAAATTTGTACCATAAAAATTTCATAAGCACTGTATGCAGCCACACCTTCAAACAATGAAATTGATAATCCGATTAGACTTAAAACTGCAAATATATTCCTAGCTACCAGGTTAAAACTTAGCATAACCAAAGCTGCAACCTGTAAAGGGCCAATTATCAACAATTTAAACCAGTGCGGTATTTGCGAATTAAAGCCATGCCACTCCATAGCATCGATAATGTCATTACTATATTCCCAACCCCCGCTCATATAGTTCAAGAAAAAACTAGAAAAGCAAAGAACAATGATTGATATTTTATAGATTATTTCAGACTTCATCTAAACTCCATTTAGGGAATATAACGCCGCTATTATACGGCTAAAAATAGTTAACTAAAATGATGAGGAACAAAAGCAGCCAACTGTTTTTCTCCTTATTAATTAATTTGTTATATGTTCGCTACTTGGGCCGGAGAGTCTCAATAATTTGTGCATCCACCCAATAGATAGTTACGTCTTCGTTTCCGCGCTTTGTTCGACGATCAAATAAGAGAAATTTTCCATCTGGTGACACACTTGGATTTTTTTCAGAGGCAGTGGTATTTATCTGGTCTCCCAAGTTTATGGCAGAACCCCATGCACCGTCAGCCTCCCGAAAGCTGATGTAGAGATCAGAACTGCCATAGCCACCTTCTCTTACACTATCGAAAACAATGTAGTTTTCATCCGGGGCAATGTAAGGATGGGCATTATACCTGCCAATGCCAAACTGAGGTCCCAGTGATTTCGGTGTCTCATATTTGCCGTCTATCAAACGTGAATAGCGCAGAGGAGTGTCCAATTTTTTGGTATAGGTATCAAAATAAATGGTTCCGTTGGCTGAAATTGCAGAGCGCATAATATCGATACTTGCAAAAGGCTCACCGAGGCTTTTCACCTCAGACCAACCATCGCTTATGCGTTCTATATATCCATTTTTTAACAAAATGACATTCCCATCGGGAGAGATAGATGGTTCACTCACTGCTTCCGTGACAACAGACTGCTGCCATTTATTATTTTTATATTCAATAACTGCCAGCCCATAGGAAACCTCATCTCCTTTAAATGTTCCAACTTTAACGACGCCGGCGTATTCTTCACCTTCTCTTACAAAATAAAAGGTATTCATATCCGATCCGAACATTCCCTCAAGATCAATAGATTCTTCTTTATTAACAACTCCAGGGGCAAAAATTTCAGGTGTTGAACCGGGTGGTGTTTGACCTAGATAGGGACCATCTGGGATGGAAATATCATCTTGGCTATAACTAGTGCCGCTCATTGCTAAAGCAGAAAATAGTAGAACAATTGCAGTGCTAACCAACTTCATAATTTATTCCTTATTTTGAAATCAACGAATTATTTCACTTCCATCTTGATGGTCGATTTCTATTGATATAATGCTTATATTTGATTGAACCAGAGGTCAGCCTAAACAAATCGACTTTAAAATACCTGACGTACTTGTGATTTTTAGATGATTTAATCCTGACGGCGACAACCAACTTATTAAGTACATATCCCCCTACTAAGAGGCAGTAAAATAGTTGACTAAAATATGAAGCAAAGCGAAACCAAGCTAAACTGTTTTTAGTCCCGCTTAATTGGATTTTCATATTTACTTGTTAATCACTTTACATTTGTTTTTTGAATACCTAAACCACTCTTAAATTTAATTGGAAACTCTAAAGAAGGTTTACCAGCCCATCCACGCTCTAAATACAGGTTATATCCATTTTCAGATTTTTCATATTTGACTGCAGAAATCCAAATTCCATCCCAATCACCTAGGAATTCAAGTTCATCCAAGCTTTTTGGATAAACCCCATTTCTAACTTTATGAAGTTCGATAAGTGATATAGCTGAAACAAAATTTTGTGTACCAAATTTTTCATCTGCACCTGGAACTTCAAAGTCACAACCTGAAAGGCTTAAAATAAATAAAAGGCCAAATATATACTTGAACATCGGAATGTATCCCTAATTGCTGATGTAAACATAACGCCCCATTCAGGGGCCGATTAATAGCTTGCTTTAAAATATATTGCGCAGTTTAACCGAACAAGCAGTTAACGGCCCTTTGCAATGGCTTGTTATGCAGCTATTTGACGAAGCCTTGCTATTACCAATATACCTACGCAAACACTGGTGGCTACAACAAAATGAAACCAAAAAACTTCGTTTGGTTCTAGAGCTATGAAGCCGGATTTCACAACATTTGTCTTAATTGCAACTTCGCTAGCTTTGCAAGACGAATCATAAAGCAACGTTTGACCTTTCACTAAAGCGATGTTATTTCCGATACAAAAAACTGCATAAGCAATGACAACGGCTATAGCTTCCCTAGAGGATTTAGTAGCCTTTTCATTACTGATCACAAAACCAGCAACAGCAATACTCACGACACTAAAATATCCCCACAACTTATCAACTTGCGTATATTGATTTTGATATAAGCTCATCAAGTCAACCACTGTTTCGTACGCACTCATAATTATCCTTGCTAAATAACGCCCTGTTAAGGGACTAATAATGTTTGGCTAAAATGTGTAGCGAAGCGAAACCAGCTAACTGTAATTTTTCCTACTTGAATAGCTTGTTATAACTACAATATCGCCGCAGCAATTACCGTTACAAATGAACAAATTATTCCTAATACAAACCGAGTACGAGCTTTCATAAGTGTATTAATAGACAAGCAACGTGTATTCCACGATCTCCTGCCCAAATTGACGATTTTCATAGTTCTCGCCGATAGATAAACTCCCCATTCCACCGTCACCCATAGGGTTGACAAGTAATTGGGTGATATCTATTTCCAAGCTAGCTATCTCAAGCAACCTATTCATTATTTCAATTTCAGTTGAATTCAAATTCCGCATTAGAGATACACATAACGCCCCAATATGAGGCGAAAAGTAATTGGCTATAATTGTGAGGCACGAACAAAGCCAACTGTTTTTTGTCCTGCTTGATTGACTTGTTATATTTGCGAATTCATATACTAAGTTTAATAGCCAAGACCGATATCGTAAACGTGACAGAAATATCCTGAAGAACCTGCCCATTTTTGATTTGTATGACCGTCAACTCTGATAGGTGTTTTGGCATGATATGCTGAAAGAAGGATAGATAAGCCAGCCTCAAAACCTGGATCAGTTTTTTTTAGGAAATATCCAGACTTACAAATACTACCATTCGTTTCAAGAATAAAAACAAGATCACCCCCACCATATTCTGAATAAGACATTATTTTTGTTACTTTTGCTGTAGGAGATGGCTCCGTAGCAAAAGCCGATAATGATATAATAGCCATAAAAAAAGAGACGAGTACAGGAGAACTAGATTTCATATTATTCCTTTTGTTAAATGAATGAAGATTGATTAAAAATATAATGTCCTGCTTGAACAGCTTGTTATGTGTTTTTACTACTGTATTGGATTACGATCTAATTTCCAACTTTACTCTTAAAGTTAAAACTAAAGCTAACCCTTGCAGTAATAAAAAGGATAATAAGGCACCTTTAAGGTTCACTTCATCCTCAACATCTATCCAAGCTTCTAATAAGATCCCCAACCAAACCACAATAAAAAACAGCAGAATTACCGATTGCGGATTTCAAGATAATTTGATTTTTAGGTGACATACTACCCTAAACACATAACGCCTCATTAAGAGGCTAAAAATAGTTGGTTAAAATAAGCAACGAAGGAGCAAAAACCAACTGTTTTTTTTCCTTTTAAATGACTTATTATACATAAATTAGACGCCAATAGTTTCGACAAATATTGAGTTTAAGTAAGCCAACTTTTGATTATGTTAAAGAAACTTATTAGAAGTCCAAGCACAAAAATAAAAAAACCAACAAAGCTAACAATGACACCTGCATCAGCAAAGCCAATGATTTTGTTAATTACTACACCAAGAAATAGGATAATTAAACCGATAGCAAGTAAGCAGACCGATTTACTTAATAGTGCCGATTCAGAGATTTTCACCAAATGACCTTTTTATGTATAACGCCTAATTAACAGGCAAAAAATTGTTGGCTAAAATGTTGAGGAACGAAAATAGTCAACTGTTTTTTATCATTATTAATCAGCTTGTTAGGTTGAACTTTACTCACAAGCTTCGCCATTGTTGTTTTAGCCCTATTAAATGAACAATACCAAAAGATAAGCAAATTACTGAACTCCAAATCCAAAACTCAGGTGAGCGCCCCATAGGGGAATTTATTAAGAAAAAACCAGCGATACCACGAGCTAAATAAATGAAAGTTATTAACACAAGAGCTAAACGAATTAACGGCAGTTTGAAAATAATACCAGCGGCAGAAAAAGCATAAATTGACCAGATAGAGAGAACAAGAACAATTCCGCTAGTTATCAGAGTTGGCTGAATGCTCCCTTGCTCAGAAAGCAACGCCATTTGTTCCCCAGCACCAAAGAATCGATACCAAGATACCCCAAAATAAATACAACCTAAATGTAGAATTGCAGCAATTGCACTTAATGTACCTGCAACTATGAGAAAAACATTCATGCTTAGGTGAAGCCTCCGTGTAACCTAACGCCCCAATAAGGGGCTGATAATGTTTGGTTAAAATGTGGAGCGAAGCGAAACCGAGCCAAACTTAAACAGTCCCACTTGAACAGCTTGTTAGCTTAATTCTCATAAATAGCGATGACCTTACACGATGTTTCATCAATATTAATATTTAAGGGGTTACTCCTTGCCTTTGCAGATAAAATCAAAGCATATTCATCTTTAAAGCTTTCTCTAGAGCGATCTAGGCAATACCTATTAGGCCAGGTAGGATAACAAGTGCAATCTGTTTTTGTAGACCCCTTTTGAGCTATCGAAATAGTTTTTCCATCATAGCCTATTGCTATCATTTCAATTGTTCCACTATGCCACCCGGCAAAGGCTGGTGTTGATAAAAACAAAACCAAAATTAAAAGTTTTCTCATATATACTCCTTTAAGCTAACGCCCTGTTAAGGGGCAAATTGTAGTTGGCTAAAATGTGTAGCGAAGCGGAACCAGCCAACTGTTATTTGTCCCGCTTGAACAGCTTGTTATATGCCAACGGCTGCTATCCATTTGTAAATTATAAATAAACATACAGCATAACCTGGAATAGAAAAACCTAAAGGTATATACCAGTGATAAATTTTGTCGTTTGGAAGTTTATCTTGGAATACAAATGCCAAAGAGAAAGCTAGCGTACTTAGAATAGTAATGACCAATAAACCGAATGAACCTACCGCCAATAAAAGTGCCGATAAAAATGAACCACCATTACCAGAAGCTGAACCTAAACCATTAAATAAATCGATTGTATAAACCCCTGAAGCAACTATTGCAGCTAAAGTTATAAACATTAATATTTGATAAGTTAACTTCATGTTGATTTTGGCATATAACGCCCTAATAATGGGCAAATAATAGTTGGTTAAAATAAGCGACGCAGGAGCAAAACCAACTGTTATATGTTCTGCTTGAGTGGCTTGTTATAAGTACATTGATTATATTAAAAAATATCTCCTGGACACTTCTCTGGATTAGTGCCGTTAGCAATGTCGATTATCTTGGGAAATGCTGACTCTCCACGACCAGTAGCCGCATATGATGTCAATTTAACGTTATCATTATTATTTTTAATATTAACTATTAAAAAGTGATGCGGTCCTTTATAGAGAATATTTTTAACCACTATGTCTGTCTCATCTGCTTTTTTAATTTTTTGTACACTAATTGTTTCACCAAGTTTGTTACCGTTTAATTTAACAACACTAGTTTTAAAACACTTACTTAAATAATCATAGATTTTACCTTCTACTTGTTCAGAAGAAAGTACACTTTCAATCTCGATCTTAGTATTTTTAGATTTGACACTTTTGATAGTATTTACACTCATGCACGCCGATAAAGACAAAACTGCAACTAAGTTCACAATAACTTTCATATATTTCTCATAATTAGATTTTCACAGCCAAACCTGAC
Source organism: Colwellia sp. SU-HH01172 (assembly GCF_057553355.1). NCBI lineage: Bacteria > Pseudomonadati > Pseudomonadota > Gammaproteobacteria > Alteromonadales > Colwelliaceae > Colwellia > Colwellia sp. SU-HH01172. Next base: position 480,994 of record NZ_BAAJMB010000002.1, read on the forward strand.
TGTACTTATAACGCCCAACTAAGGGGCTGATAATGCTTGGCTAAAATGTGTAGCGAAGCGAAACCGAGCCAACTGTTAGCAGTCCCGTTTGAGTTGCTTGTTATATGCAACCATTAACCAATATACGATTAAAACAGATGTGCAACTTACTATAAAAGCTATTACATCTACAACCCCATAAACAGATGAAAAGTTTGGCAATTTAGAATATTTCAATGTCTGTATAGTAATTACTATAATCATCAAGGATGTCGGAGTTTGAACAATTAACGAGCTAATTACGTTAAAAGGAAAATTAGGTAATAACTTATTATAACCATATAAAAACACAAAACTTACGAATAGTTTAATAAGAGAATCATGAAGCCCTAACAACAAATATTCTGGGCTATTTGAGTTTAGTTCTGGCACAGAACCTAAAAAGTCTAATAATGGACTATAGATACCAGCAAAAGAAAAAGCGTAAACTAAGGCTACCCATAAAACAATACCTAATATTAGTGATGGTAGGTACTTCAAATGCATCTCCGTTGCATATAACGCCTAAATAACAGGCTAAGTAATGGTTGGCTAAAATTGTGAACGGAGTGAGCGCAGCCAGCTGTTGCGTGTCCGACTTTTAATTGCCTTGTTATATGCAAACTGCTATTCAACTAGATATGCCATACCTCTACACTTTGTGTGACTGTGACAGCTAGCGGTACTATTATTAACAATGCAAGAGTCAAAGACTAATGCATTACCACCTAGCTTTTGAGCTTTAATTTTTAGAGAAGAAATCAATGAATTTTTGCTAGGCTCTCGATCTCTAAAGTCTTTCTGGCAATAATTTGTTTCGACATAACCAACTTGCGAAGCTCCAAGCTCCCAAACTTCAGTATTGGTGTAGCTTTTTACGCTACCTTTTCTAACAGTATTCTCTACTTTATTCTTAACAAATCCCCCCATGTTAGAATTAAATTTAACTGAAGAACAACCAGCCAAAATTAGAGTGGCTATTAAAAGTACGATTTTCATGCGACCTCCATATTGCATATAACGCTTTGCTAAGCGGCATTAAATTGTTGGCTAAAATAGCGAGGAACGAGCAAAAGCCAACTGTTTTTTGTCCGTTTGAGCAACTTGTTAAGCTTCTATTTCGGTATAACTAATTCACGTACATCTCTAAGTAGATAAACCCAGTTTAAACTTTCCATCTTTCTTTTTTCTTCTAGGGTATCTCTAACACCAAAGAATACACTAGCCGGGTTTAGAACAGGAACAAATGGAATGTTAGCTACAATAGACTCCAGAGCTACTTTTCTAACGTTCGGTCTATATTTTTGAATTATTTCTTCTGTTGCTTTTTTTTCAGCTTCATTTAAATTTTTTTGAGCTACTTTTAAATCACTTTCAGATACAGACACAACTTCTTTCAATTTATGACGTAAATCATCAAAACTACCTTGTTTCTTTAATTCTACAACTTCAGACCATGGAACATCTGACATGCTCGGAATACTTGCTTCAAATAGCTTAAAAGGCTCAATTATTTTATTTGCTTTTGAATTAAACATTCTGGCTGAGGCCATAGCCAGTCTCTCATCATAATTTGCCTCCATCACACAATCAATTTCCTTTTGCAAGTGCTCCCACAAGCTAACAGAGTCGTTAGCAACTCTTGCTCTGCCTTCTGCATGCTCTATATCCATAGAGCTAAACCCTTTCCATTCTCTCTGGATATGAGAAAGAAGCATATTATGAGAAAACTCCTCAGCATTTTTAGGTTCAGGGTAGGTAAAGTTTTCACGATCTTTCCCCCAGCGAGGGTATCCATGCTTACGAGTATTACTGTGATGCTCAATCAAGTCCGTAGATACCCTATCCTTTAACGGAACAACTATGTCAGTAAAAGTTTTTACTTGTTGTAGGTTTAACGATTTTTCACCTACAATTTGCTCCACATAGTTTTGCCTTCTATACTCATTATCAATTTCTAGCATAATTTCATCATGCCATAAGAAACAGAGCTTCATGTGGTCATTTCTAAAGCTTTCTTTTAATTCTGCAAAGCTACTAATATACGTCCTAGATATTTTCATTAAAGTTGAACCCAAATTTTAAAGAAGCTTAACGCCCACATTAAGGGGCAATAATATAGCTGGCTAAAATGTTGAACGGAGTGAAAACAGCCAGCTGTATTTTGTCCCGCTTAAATTGCTTGTTATATTTTTATTACACTAAACATAATTATTAAAACAATTACTAATATTACTGAAAATAAAGGCATTTCATATTTTTTGTAAACCTTAGTACCACCAACCTTAGATAAGAACGTTAATATTTTGGTATAACGACTCATTTTTTTGTTTGTAAACTTACCGTTTAATGCAACTTTATGTACCTTGTAACCTATAAACTTGCCGCCATAATAAGTTAGGTCTTCGACAAGCTCATTTTTATTTTGATCAATATTAGATTTGTTATAAAGAATAATACGAGTGACTCTTAGTTGAAATGTACCATCTTTATTTTCCCTGATATCAGGCTCTTGAATTCCGAAGCTACGCTGTAGTTTTTTAAAACTACTTCGTAAGGATATTAAAGTAGGAAATTCAAATATAAAAACTATCGATTGTTCACTATCCTTTTTAAACACCAATATTTAAGTCCTACTCAAATGTTTGAGAAAATATAACGCCCTAATAATGGGCAAAAAATTGTTGGCTAAAATGTTGAGGAACGAAAACAGCCAACTGTTTTTTGTCCTTATTTATTAGCTTGTTAAGTTGCATTAAGCACCTGAACTTTGATTTAACTTTTTTATAAGCTCATCGTCGTACGGATACTTTTCTAAGATTTTTGATAGATATAATTCTACCTTTTTACCAAAGTCAGAGTTTAAAGAGTGCATTAACTCAATTTGCTTTGAGAAAGCTATACGTCTGCTATCTTGACCTTCGATTCTATTTTTTAGTTCGAAGTTACCCGCAATATCGCTAGTTGCATCTAAGAAAATGTAATATAGAAGTTCATCTAACTCAGGCGTTGATCTTCTTTCTAGCTCTTGCCCACGTTCAACGGTAACCAAATGATATGAAAGTTTGTCTACCTCAACATGCGAGTAACCGAAATCACGGCTTTTACCATATGTTGGTAATTGATGCTGGTTTGCGCCAATTAGCTTTCCTAACTCTTCAACTTTGGCTCTAATTTCAGATAATTGGTACATGCTATCCTTTGCAATTTAACGCCCTGTTAAGGGGCAAATTGTAGTTGGCTAAAATGTGAAGCGAAGCGGAACCTAGCCAACTGTTATTTGTCCCGCTTGAACAGCTTGTTATATGCGTCTTCATATATGTAAATATCTTCACCAAAGAAAAATGGACGATATATTTGAACATTTATGTTGGAGCCAACAATGCAGCACATTTCACATATTACGTTTACTAAACCTATACCTTCAATCATTAATTTAGCTTTTGGTAAACTTGATCTCCCTCGTGAGACTCCATAAGTTTTGTAGTATGTTTTTTTAACAACTCCTTTTGTTTCGCCTATATATTTCCCATCAAATAACGAAAACTGAAATATAAATGGAGAAAGCACTACACATATTATAATTAGTAAGTGAATTCGATATCGATGCCAAAAATCCATAGTTTACACTTGAGCATATAACGCCCTAATAATGGGTAAAAAATTGTTGGCTAAAATGTTGAGGAACGAAAACAGCCAACTGTTTTTTGTCCTTATTAATTAGCTTGTTAGGTTTTCTTTACCCATAGTATACAGGTAATAACCTTGCCTTAAACCCTTTAGCATAAATCCACCACTTAGCACCAACGTCGTCAGTAAATTGGTAGAAATTAAGGTCGTTTTCCAGATAATTAGAGTCTAATACCTGAACCGCTAATTCGTTTAATAGTTCTAACTTTACAGGGGCTAATAGACGGAATGAAAGACACATTGAATCAATGCCATAAAACTCTAGTTCAATTTCACCATCATCTTTGGTTCCGGTATCTCCATTAAATTTAATTAACAATGATCCTGCAACATCGGATTTCTCTACTGATATATTTTCTACATCAGCAGGACCCTCGAGTTTGGAAAGATAATTGTTCATTTGCTCCAATTCCATTTTGAAAACCTAACGCCCTGTTAAAGGGCAAATTGTAGTTCGCTAAAATGTGAAGCGGAGCGGAACCAGCCAACTGTTATTTGTCCCGCTTGAACAGCTTGTTATAGGTACTTGTACCAAGTGCCTGATTTAAATTCTTTTGGGATATTTTGCTCTGCCGGATTATCAAAACCTAAGCTTTCTAAAGTATCAAACCACAAATCTCGCTTTGAATCTGGTAACTTTGAACCACACCATGAACAATAATAAATTGCTTTAGAGCTACTACCACCGTCATGAATAATAAGCCCATATTCGTCAAATTTTTCGTTATATGTAACTAAAGTATCAGGGCACTCAAATTCATTAGCATGTTCAGTGCATTCAAACTTTAATGAATCATCCATATTCTGACAACAGTGCTGAACCATGTAGTACCTATAACGCCCTGTTAAGGGGCAAATTGTAGTTGGCTAAAATGTGAAGCGGAGCGGAACCAGCCAACTTTTATTTGTCCCGCTTGAACAGCTTGTTATATTTTTTATTTAACCAAATACTGTATTTTGCTCAATTTAGTTCCGTTATGATTTAAAAAACAACTATACGGCTTTGAACCACCATAAGCACCATAACTATTTTTAGCATTTAATTCCAAAACAAGAACTTGTCTAGCTCCACTCTTATCCGACATCCATACTTTTTTTGAACTTTCAACTCGTATAGACTCAGGGTCTTTAAATTTATATTTTGTTTTTAGATACGTTACACATTCCTCAGTACTACCACTTTGATTTATTTCTCCGATAGAAGATACCTTTACATCTATTTCTTTATACTGATCATCACAAGGAGTTTGACTAAAAGTAACGACTCCATCAACAGTGCACTGATAAATAGATTTGGCAGAAGAGGCTTCAGAGATAAATAAAATAAGTATTAATAAAACAATTTTTATCATCATGTTCTCAAAACTAGTTGTAAGCTAAAAAATATAACGCCCCGCTAAGGGGAAATTTATAGTTGGCTAAAATGTTGAACGGAGTGAAAACAGCCAACTGTAAATTTTCCCTCTTGAGCGACTTGTTAGGGTTACTGTGACACCTGATAACCCATTGATTTTATGGTTTGGATTGTGTCGTATACCACTTTGTTTTTAGCTGATTTGTCAGCCCGAACTATAACAGTAACTGATTCACAAGACTGTTTAACCAATTGATGCTTAGAACGAAGTAAACTTTCAGAGAATTGGGAGTTACCAATTGTTACTTGATTATCGTTTGAAATAGAAACCCAAACACTTCCCTCGGAAACTTCACCAATGCAAGTGACAATATCAGAAGGCTTTTCGCCACAGCCAAAGATACTGAATATAAATAGCGATAAACAAATGAACCTGAGTTTTTGCACTTACTTTCCCTGTAACCCTAACGCCCAAATAAGGGGCTGATTAATAGTTTGCTAAAATGTGAAGCGGAGCGGAACTGAGCAAACTGTTAGCAGTCCCGCTTTATTTTCTTGTTAGCTTTCGGTGCTCACATCAACTTTTAGAATACATCCGTCAGATATATACAATGCTACATACTTACCTGAATTTAACGCTCCGCCATTTGAGATAGTTTGATGATAACAGGGTGAATTAACATAGTAATCAATTTCGATTTCTCTTGTACCAATCTTGATCAAATCTCCCGGTGCGTGCCCCTCTTTAGGTTGTGTACGAAGAACATCAATCTTACCTCTGACTATTTCATAGTTTTGAGCTTGAAATGATAGATAGGTCGATATATGGCTAATAACTATATAAAGCAACATTAGAGGAGCTGTTACCGTAACTGTACTTCCCCAAAATATAGTAAACTTTCGTCGAGGAAAACTCTGTTTTTTATACGCACAATATAGAGCTACAGGTCCCAAAATAGAAAAAATCAAAAAGACTTTTACTTGCTCTAAACTTGGAATAAAAGATATCTGGTAAATAGTTTCCATATGCTCGATTTAATTAGAAAGC